>JAUVLI010000029.1 GCA_030600775.1 Fidelibacterota bacterium
ATTATTTTCTTATCCCTTTTCCTTGGCGTCTTGGCGTCTTGGCGTGTAATATTCTAACAATTTCATCATTTGAAGATCTTAATCCATATTCACCGATTCTGTCTTTATTTTCATTAATTTTAGAACTATCCAAATAATCAACGATCTTTCCATTATTCATTATCAACGTTTTATCCGAATATAAATATTCATCAAAATTTTGACTTGCAATTATTACAGTTTTCCCTTCATTTACAATTTCTTTAATATAATTATATAATATTTTTGTTGATTTATGATCCAAATGACTTGTTGGTTCATCTAAAAAATAATAATTTGCATTCGTTAAAAAAGTAGCCGCTAACATTACTTTTTGCAATTCTCCAAACGATAATTCTCTTAAATTATTTTTTAATAAATTGATTATATCAAAATAAGTTGCAATATCTTCAATTTTTTTTTCAATTATTTCATCATCTATTTTTCTATTCACCAAAGAAAATTTCAACTCTGTTTCAACCGTTGGAGTTATCATCTGATCAATCGGATTTTGTAACATTATCGAGGTCATTGTATCCTGATTTTCAAAATGAATATCGCCCTCATATTTTTCTACAAATCCGGATAGCAGTTTCAATAAAGTTGTCTTACCACATCCGGAATTTCCAAGAAGTAAAATGCTTTTACCATCTTCGATAGAGAATTTTTCTATATTCAGTTCAAAATTCTTTTTTGATATTTTTATATTAGATAATTTTATCATTTTTCAAATAGTTAATTATTTTTTGTGAAGCACCAACCGATTGAGTTATATATTCTCTTGCCTTTTTAGAAATATTTTTATAATGATCGGAATTATTCATTAAAGAATTAACGATATTTACCAATTGCTCAGATGAAGTGAATTCAAAAAGCACTTCTCTTTTTTTCAATTCCTGTGCTTCAATTGAGTTTGAATTATTCGGACCGATAAAAATCGGAATTCCGCAAACTGCAGGTTCCATCACATTATGTAATCCATCGTTTCCAAAACCACCGCCAACATAAGCAAAATCAGAGCAAAAATACAATTTTGCCAAATCACCAATTGTATCTACATAAATATTTTGTGCTTTTGATTCAGGTGATATTTTAGACAACTTCTCCAAATTATTTAACTTCTCTTTGAACATTAAAAATACGCTTTCATCAGGATCGTGTGGAGCAATAACAAAATGTAAATTTTTATGCTCATTCTGCAATAATTTGATAGCTGGAATTACTTTTTTATAACATTCGCCGTGTGTAGAACCAAAAATAAATACTTTTTCACTCTTCCAAGCAGTTGGTAATAGTTTTATTTCTCTAAATTTTTGGTATTTTTTTTCTACACTATCAAAACGAGTATCTCCAGTATTCGTTAAGTTTGATGAAGATTTTAAAAGAGACCTAAACAATTTATAATCTATTTCTGAAACTGTAAAAATTCTTTTATAATAACTAAATAAGACCTTAAAAAACGATTTAAATATAGGTTTCAATTTTGAAGTATTCTCTTTTAATCGTGCTGAAATTAAATAGTGGTCTATTCCCTTCCTTTTAGCATAAAACAGTAAATTTGGCCATATATCGTAACTTGTATCTATTATTACACTCGGTCTAACAATATTAATTAACTTTGAAATTTTCCAATATAAATCAAACGGTAAATAAAAAACGACATCAACTAAATTTTCATCTTTAAAATTCTCATATCCACTCGGTGAAAAAAATGATAATGCGATTTGTATTCGTTTATTCTCATTTTTAATCTTTTCTATTAATGGTTTTGCCTGTTCGTATTCTCCCAAAGATGAACAATTTACTAAAATTATTGAAGCATTGTCATTAACATTTTTTCTCCAATTTGCCAACTTCTGAAAAGTGCCTCGTCTTCCCTTCACTCCTTTTCTAATCTTTAGATTAAAAAAACTTACCAAAATAATTATTGGATAAAATAATACGATCAACAAATTATATAAAACAAAATATATTTTCATTTGATGAACTTCTTAATTTTATTTACGATCTTTTCTGACGACATTGTTTCCATACAATAATGATGTTTTTTCGGACAATTATCGTGTCCTAAATGTCCACAAGGTCTACAGGATAATTCTATTTCGGGCTCAATAATTTCAACATTTCCAATTGGTGTAAATCCATATTCTGAAACTGTCTGACCAAAAAATGCGATTGTGTTTACTCCATTTCCTGCTGCAATGTGTGCTATCCCGGAATCATTACCAATATAAATATCTAATTCTTTTATAAATAACATTAATTCTGAAATTGTAAGTTTGGAACATAAATTGATTGATTTAAAATTGATCCTATCTATTACAGTTTTTGTTAATTTATCTTCCAATTCACCATTTCCGAAAAATACGATTCCATCAAAATCAGAGCCAATAGTATTTATAATATCAATTAATTTATGAATTGGAAACATTTTTGATGGCTTTGATGCCCCAACGGAAATTCCCAACACTTTTTTACTTTTTTTCAATTGTTCAAATTCACTTCTCAATTTTTCACTAATTATTGCATCAGATGGCAAAAAAATTTGAAATGAATTAATTTTTTCTTTTATATCGATCGCCTCTAAATATTTTTGAGTAACATGAATGAATTTACCAATTTTCATTTTGAATTTTGTTAAAAAATATCGTTGGATTTTATGTTTTTTATATCTCTTTACATTTTTTAAACCGAAAGTAATTAAATTACTTCTCATGGAATTATGAAGATCAATAATCAAATCATATTTTGCTTTTTGAATTGCATTTCTCAATTGAGTTAACGAAAAATAGTCTTCAATACTTATCACTTTATTAATTGTCGGATGGAATTCTACAAGAGAACGAAATTTATTCTTTGTAATATAATTTACAGTTGCATTTTTATATTTTTCTCCAACAATTTTCAAAATCGGATTAGTAAGAACAATATCTCCAATTGAAGAAAATCTAATAATTAATATTTTCCTTATTCTATCATCCGAATATTGATCGTTATTTTTAATCATTAAATCTTTTCTGAAGTGTTTTGATCATATCTTCACTCATCGCAGAAATATCAAATTTATGTTGCCAATCCCAATCTTTTCTCGCAAAGGAATCATCCAAACTATTTGGCCAAGAATCAGCTATCTTTTGCAAATCATTATTTATTTGATATTTCATTTCAAAATCCGGAATATGTTTTTTAATTTCATTTGCTAACATCTCGGGATCAAAACTCATTGCAGCTACATTATAGGCATTACGATGTTGTAATTTGTTTGGATCAGCTTCCATTATTTTTATTGCAGCGTTAACAGCATCAGGCATATACATCATATCTAAAAATGTCCCTGCTTTCAGATTACAAGTGAATTTCTTTTCCTGAATTGCTTTATAAAAAATCTCCACTGCATAATCGGTAGTTCCTCCTCCGGGCTTCGTTACATTTGATATTATTCCGGGATATCTTACTCCTCTCGTATCAATTCCATACTTATTGTGATAATAATCGCATAACAATTCGCCTGCAACTTTTGTAACTCCATAAATCGTATTAGGTCGCATAATTGTCTCTTGTGGCGTATTATCTTTTGGTGTGGAATTTCCAAATGCTCCAATCGAACTTGGTGTAAAAATCGCAAATTTCAATTCTTTTGCTAAATCTAATAAATTTAATAAGCTACCAAGATTTACTTCCCAAGCCATATCCGGTTTTGCTTCTCCAACTGCAGAAAGAATTGCAACTAAATTGTAAACCGTGTCAATATTATATTTCACAATAATATCAACAACTTTATGCGCATCAAGACAATCGACGATTTCAAAAGGCCCACCGTGTTTCAGCTCGTAAGGAACTTGAGCTCTAATATCCGAAGCAACAACATTGCTACCACCGTATATTTCTCTTAATTTTACAGTTAATTCCGAACCTATTTGTCCAGCAGCACCTATTACTAAAATTCTTTTCATTATAAAATTCCTTCGATTTTGTTATTGTATAATTTAAGAATAATGATGGGATTTTACAAATGAAAATTTTAGAGTAGCACACTGATTATTAATAAAACTTCGGAAGTTTCTATTTGAAAGCATTAACTAATCTCGTCTTCGCAGTAACTGACAAGGGAGTATGTTCATTTACTTTTTAATCATTAAACTCCATTCGGAGTTTTGGGGAATGTAATTAGCTAACTTCTTTTCTATGGATTTCGTCCATAGTTATTTATATTAAATCACTTCGTGATTTTTCGTTTTCAGTCTTTTGTCTTCACATCATTGAGTCTGTCAAAATGCCATTTTCCGTTTTCCATTCTCCATTTTCCATTTATTCCATCTTATAAAAAAACCCTCATAATCAAACAAGGGTTTTTGTGGGCCTCGTAGGACTTGAACCTACGACCTGCGGATTATGAGTCCGTCGCTCTAACCAACTGAGCTAGAGGCCCGATATATAAATTTTCAAAATCTCAGTGGGTAGTATCTGATTTGAACAGACGACCTCCTGCGTGTCGAGCAGGCACTCTAACCAACTGAGCTAACCACCCATTTTAAAAAAGCTCCATATTATAAAATATTTTTCCACCAATTGCAAAATATTTTTAAAAAAATATCACCCACCAACTCTTTTTACATTATATCCATCACTTTTCAATATCTCAATAATCTTTTCACGAAAATTTCCCTGTATTAGCACTTCACCATTTTTTGCAGTTCCACCTACGCCACAACTTTTTTTCAATCTTTTACTCATTTTCTTTAAATCTTCCTTATCGCCAACAAATCCTTTGATCAAAGTTACAATCTTCCCTTTTCTGCCCTTCCTATCCAAATATATTTTTAAGTTCTGGTTACTTGGTCGCAATTTTTTGATAACTCCTTCTTTTTTATCATCAATTTTAAGATTAGAATTCGTTGAAAATACTATTTTTTTATTCTTCATTTTTTATCTTATTCATTTTTTCATTACAACAGTTGTATGAGGAAATGGTATTTCGATATCTTCATTATCAAAACGTTTTTTAACACTCTCATTTAGATCACAACCCAATTCAAAAGCTTGGCCAAAATCCTTTGTCCAAATCCAAGCCCTGATATCCACAGAAGAATCACCCAAATTAACTACTTTTATCTTTATAGGATCTACACCATCATTTTTTTCTTTTTTCGTACGATTATCAAAAAATAACGGGTGTTTCAATGCCTCTTCTCTGATAATATCTTTCGCTTTATCAATATCCGAATCGTAACTAATTCCTATTTCAAAAAATTTACATATTTCTCTTTCATAAATTGTTGCATTTTCAATTACTTCTCGATTCATTACCGAATTTGGAATTATAACTCTTTGATTATTGAATGTTTTGATCACCGTATCTCTTAGATCAATATCTTCCACTACACCAATAATATCTTTTAATTTTATAACATCATCAACCTTAAATGGTTGAAATATTGCAATTAAAATACCGGATACTACATTTGATAATGCCTCCTGAGATGCAAAACCTATGATAATTGCAATCACTCCAGAACCTGCAACTAATGTTGTTGTAATTTTTTCTAATCCCGGAATTGAAAATAAAATGGCAATTATTCCAAAAAAGTAAACTAACCCAACCAGAAAATACTTAATATAACTAGATTGAGTAACATCCATTCTTTTTAGTAACAAACGATGATCCATTATTTTTTTAATAACCTTTACAACTATTAAAGTAGCAATAATTATCAAAACAATTTTTACACTTATAATAATAATTGTATAAATTATTGATGTAGGTGCAATTCCTATTTTCATTAATACGTTTTCAAAAAAATCCATAAACCCCCCAACTATTCAGTATAAATTAATAAAATAATTTTCTTTTTAATATTTTTACAAATGATATTGAAACCTATTGCTATCGGATATCTAATTCTTCAGGCATTAATATCCATAATATTATATATATGATTATTCCGGGAAACATATTTGAAAAGGCAGTTACTAAAACAAAAACTATTCTTAAAATAGTTACATCCCAGCCTAAATAATCCGCGATTCCGCCCAAGACACCAGCAAACATTTTCTCTTTACTCGACCGCATCAATTTTTGTTTACTCATTTTCTTGTCCTTTTTTATATAATTTAATATTTATTATACAAAATAAAAACGAAAATCATAATATTTTATTCCATAATAAAAAAATATCACATAACTCAATATTTTTGAATTTGTGATATTTTAATTATTTTATTATTTATCTAAATAATATTGATCATTTTTCTTCCACGAGAACGACTGATATCAACTTTTCCATCTGCCTTGGCAAATATTGTATCATCTCCGCCAATACCGGCATTAATTCCAGGAAAAAATTTTGTTCCTCTCTGTCTAACAATAATCGATCCTGCAGTAACCTGTTCTCCACCAAATCTCTTCACACCAAGATATTTAGGATTACTTCTTCTACCATTAGCTGTACTTCCCTGTCCTTTTTTATGTGCCATAATTATTGTCCTTATTTTGCAATTGCTATTTTATCAATTTTAATTGTTGTATAATTTTGTCTGTGACCGTTTTTCTTCTGATAACCTTTTCTTCTTTTCTTTTTGAATACGATTATTTTTTTATCTCTACCATGACCTAATACAGTTGCTAAAACCTCTGTTTTTTTAACAAATGGCTTTCCAACTTCAACCTTACCATCATTATTCAACAACAACACATTATTGATTTTAAATTTATCTTTTTCTTTTTTATCTTGAAAAGGTATCTTTACTTCATCGCCCTTTTCGATCTTGAACTGTTTCCCGCTTATTTCAACTATTGCATACATAATATTTTCTACTCCTTATTCTCAAAAATTTTCAGTATTAAATTTATTCATTTATTAACAAAAAGTCAAGTTTAAAGAGTGTTTTTTTGAAATATTTTTTAAATATACTAAATTAAAGACAATAAAGTCATTTAAGGTTATTTTAAATTTTACTTTTTTTCTTCCAAACAATTAATTCAAAAGTCAGAATTGATAATAAAGCACCTACTCCATTTGCTAATATATCAAAAGAATCATAGTACGTAGATGCTCCCCACATTGGCCTTAATTCTTCAACGGTCAATATTGTAAATACTAAAAAAGAACTAATATAAACAATAAGACGACTATGTTTTGGCTCTTTTATCACAACAGCATTCACAAAACCAATGCTAATAATATATGTAGCAATAAAATTCGGGAAACATCCCGTCAATATTTTTAAAAAGGATATTTGACAAAGTAGAGGTCTAATAAATTCTTTATTTAAGGAAACTAATCCAAATAAAAGTGCAAATAAAAATAAATTGATAACTATAATTTTTTTTCTGTTTTTTCGTTCCATTTTTCCATTTTTGTATTAAAGAATACCTTCCTCTTGCAATTTTTTTATCAACTGATCTTCACTTTTTACATGGATCGTATTCCATCCACATTTTTCAGCTCCACTAATATTTTCAATTTTATCATCCAAAAACAATACATTCCTTGCATTGATACCAAAAAATTCTTCTGCATTTTTAAATAATTTTACTGATGGCTTCGAATAATGTTGTTCATAAGAGAGATAGCATTTTTTGAATATTTTTCTAAGATTTAACCATTTATCAATTGCTAAAAAATCGATGGGATTTGTATTTGATAATAAATAGATACTATACTTATTTTTCAAATATTGAATTATTTTATATGTTTTTTTTCGTAATGCGAATTTCAATAATGGTTGATTTTTTATTATCTTGATCTGTTCTTGGTCAATATTATTATATTCAGATAAATGATCCAAAAATTCCTTTTCATTTACTATCCCTAATTCAAATTTTTTAAATTCATCACTTTTTGCAAAATTTTGAAATTTTTTTAAAGAAATACCGAGTTTATTTGCAAAATGTGAATAATTTACATCTACAATAACGTTTCCAAGATCAAAAACAATATTTTTTATTAGATTATTGATGTATTATAAAATTATTAATTCTTTGGGTGATTTACTTATTACTTCATGTCCATCTTTTGTAACAATTACATCATCTTCAATACGTATTCCACCCCATTGGGGAATGTATATTCCCGGCTCAATTGTAATCACATGATTCGCTTTCATCGGCTTTTCATTCTTTTGACTTACTCTCGGCTCGGCATGCACGACAAGACCAATTCCATGTCCCAAACCGTGACCAAAATATTCACCATAACCTTTATCGGTAATATATTTTCGAGAAATAGAATCCAATTCTTTTCCGGTAATACCCGGTTTTACATTTTCAATTCCCATGACTTGTGCTTCCAATACAATTTCATAAATTTTCTTCTGTTTTTCATTCGGTTTACCAACAAAAACTGTTCGCGTCATATCTCCATGATAACCTTTATATACAGCACCAAAATCCATTGTTATAAATTCATTGTTGGCTATTTTTTTATCTGAAGGAGTATGATGTGGCTTCGATCCATTAATTCCGGAAGCAACAATTGGAGCAAAACTATCTTCATTATCACCCATCGTTTTAGAAAAGTATGATATTTTTGAAGCGATCTCTTTTTCTGTAACACCAATTTTAATTTCTTTGATTATCTTATTAAAAATTTCATCAGTTATCTCGGCTGCTTTTCTTAAATATCCTAATTCACCATTATCTTTTACAGAAGCAATATTTTCCAATACCATAGAATTGTTTTTAAACTTTGTTTTTGGAAAAGAATCTTCTAAATTTTTATATTGATCATATAAAATATTATTTCCTTCAAATCCAATTTTTTGGCCTTCTAATATAACATTAATTTCTTTTAATTCCTGTATTAGCCCACCTGATTCGGCAATGTGAATTTCAAAATTCTTTACTTCCATTTTGCTTTGCGATTTATATCTAAAATCAGTGAAAAAATATTGCTTATCATTTGTGATTAAACATAATCCATTAGAACCTGTATATCCACTTAAATATCTAACATTACTTAAATCAAACACCAAAAAGCCATCTAATTTATTTTTATTAACAAACCCTCTAATTTTTTTAACTCTGTTTATCATATTATACCTTCTTTATTTTATCGATTTTATTTTTCCTGTTTAATTAATTTTTTTACTTCTTTTATTGTTTCAAATATTTTTTCATTGTTGCCAGCATTTTGTTTTTTTATCTTGAATAAAATATCAAGTGCCTCTTTATAATATCCTTGTTTAATATATAATCTTGCTATTGTCAATGTTTCAACATTAATGACTCTATTATTTCCATTACCCTCATTTTTTTTATTATCTTCTTTATCCTTATCATAATTTTTCTTTTTTGAAGAATTATTTTCAAGTTTATCTGAAATTTTCTTGTTTTGTTTTTGAGTAGATTCTGCATCAAAATCAGGCATTATCACCGGTTTATCTTTTTTTGATTTTTTCCCACCATTGTTTTTTATATCATTTTTGTATTTTTCTGCATTTAATTCTAGTTCTCTTATTAATGGATTTATATATTTATTTTTCCCATTGGATTTTTTAATTGATCGTGAATGTATTCCTTTTTCCATCTTCTGTATATTTGGTTCGGGATCAAATTGAGAAGGAACATTATGATGTTTTTCAACAAACGCATGCATTTGTTGATTATTTGGTTTAATAGACAATATTAATTCATAAAAATATTTTAATTCACCAATTGAATAAGAGGATTCGTTTAAATCGATCAATGTTTCAGCAATTTTAATAAAAGTAGGATCTTTATCTAATACTTGTGTAAATTGTTTTATCGCAATTGCTATATTTCCAACTTCTTGATTACAAACAGCACGCAAATATTCAATAACATTATTTCCCTGTAGTTCGACATCAACCGATTCTATTTTATTATATGCATCCTGATATTTACCTTCTGCAAAAAGTTCGGACACTTCATTATAAATTTTTTCTATTTTTAAATTCATGCTGTATGTTTTTTCTCAATAAAATTATCAATCAATTAACGCAATATATTTATATATTATTTTAAATAATATTTATTTAAATATCAACAAAAAAATGAAGTAATTCGCATATTTAGCAATTTGTTTTTCATTAATTTATTAAAATGCATAAGAACCGCATATTATAACTCCCGGAGCAAAAGTGTTTGCATTTTTACCTTTTCGGAAATTATACGCTAGACCCAATTCCCAAAAGAAATGATCACTAACTAAAAAATCTATTCCTAAACCACCTCCTAAACTAAATGATTCTTTTTCATCATAACCTACTGATGAATAACTATATCCTGTACCAACAAGAAAAAACATTTTGCTGAGTTTTGTCATGTGAAGAATATGATGATATTCTATTCCAATATTTGTAATTCGATTTGTTTCACCTGAACTATCATTCCTATAATAATAAAAAAGAGATACGAATTTCAAATCAACTTTTTTACTTATTCTACTTGTATATGAAATTCCATAACTTGAAATATTTGAGATTGAAACACCAAGATAGTTAGTATATGATAATATATCAGCTGTTATTGGTTTTTTTGTCTGTTTAGTTGTATCACTATCACCAAAAAGCAATGAATTCATAGACAAGCACAAAAATACAAGTATTCCTATTCTTATTAATTTCATTTTATTACTTCTTATTAATTTTCTTTTTCAGATTTATCAGTTAATTTAATTCCATCATTTTCAATAGTGATCAGCTTTTTTTTATATAGAGTACCGATTGCTTTCTTAAATGTCTTTTTACTTTCGTCGAACATTTTATAGATAACTTTTGGAGAACTTTTATCATTAACAGGTATAAAGCCACCTCGATTTTTTAGAATATTAAGAATTCTATCAGACAGATCAACCACTTTGTCAAATCCGAGTTTATTTAAACTAAGATCTATTTTTTGGTCATCTCTGATCTTTTTGATAAATCCATTAATCCTTTGTCCTTTTTTCAATTTTTGGAAAACATCATTTTCATAGATCAACCCACGAAAACTATCGTTCACTATCGCATTGTAGCCCAAATCTGTCTTGCTAGATATTAACAGTTCAACTTCCTGCCCTTCTTTTAGATCAATAGGGATATCATTTAAATGGTTATTTGTTTTCATAGTTGCCACAATACGATTACTTATTTCATCTAAATAGACAAAAACAATATATGATTGATTTTCTTTCATTTTATGTCGCTGCTCTCTAAATGGTACAAATAAATCTTTCTGTAATCCCCAATCCAAAAATGCTCCAATAGAATCAGCTGAAACAACTTTTAAATAAGCGAATTCACCAACTTTTGCATAAGGTATCTCTGTAGTAGCTATTATTCTATCTTCAGAATCAAAATAAATAAATACATCGATTATATCTCCTACTGCACAACCTTCTGGTACATATCGAGAAGGAAGTAATATTTCATCTAAATTATCTCCATCAAGATAAACACCAAAATCAACATGTTTTGTAACTATTAATTTATTTATTTTCCCTATTTTTATCATAAAAAATTCTCTTTAATATTATTTGTTAAAATTTATTCTGTAATTTCATTAGATCAATCCATTATCTGCAAAACTATAATATTTATTACCTGCAATAATCAAGTGATCTAAGACCTTTATACCAATTATTTCTCCTGACTTAACAATTTTTTTCGTGATTGAAATATCTTCATTACTTGGCTTATTGTTTCCGCTTGGATGATTATGCATCAATATTACACCGGCAGCTAAATTATCTATAGCTATTTTAAATATCTCTCTCGAATGAACAACCGAAGCATTCAAATGACCTGAACTTACGATAACATCTTTAAATATTCTATTATTACTATTTAGTAAAAGGACCTTAAATACTTCATTATTCAATAAAGAAAGCTCGCTACCATAGATCTTTGCAACATCTGCCGGAGATGTGATCTTTGGTGAATTTTTATTAATATCTTGTTTAGAAAATCTTGTACCTAACTGAAAAGCGGAAGCGATTGTAACTGCCTTAGCTAAACCGATTCCATTTATCTTCTGTAATGCAGGAATAGTCATTCTCCCTAATTTTGATATCCCGCCCACTTCAGAAATTATCTGTCTTGCAATGTCCACAGCCGTTTTATTTTTAGCTCCTGTTCTAATCAGTATCGCAATTAATTCCGCATCTGTCAATTTGTCTGCCCCGTATTTTTCCAATTTTTCACGCGGTCTATCTTCAATCGGCCAAGAGCTAATTGTTTTATAATTTTTGTTAATATTTTTTTCTTTCATTAATCTCTTGGATTATTTTTAAACCAATCTTTAATAAATTGATTTATTTTTTCTGTAGAAGTTCCAGGTCCAAATATTTCAGTAACTCCCTCCTGCTTTAATTTTTCAATATCCTCAGAAGGAATTACGCCACCGCCCATTAATAATACATCGTTAATTTCATTATCTTTCATCAATTTTATAATTTTAGGAAATATTGTCATATGAGCACCTGATAATATTGAAATTCCAATGACATCTGCATCTTCTTGAATAGCAGCATTCACAATCATTTCCGGTGTTTGACGCAAACCTAAATAAATAACTTCCATTCCCGCATCTCGAAAAGCATTCGCTAAGACCTTTGCTCCTCTATCGTGGCCATCTAATCCCGGTTTCGCTAAAACAATTCTTATTTTTTTTTCCATATTTTTCCTTTTTCTATTAAGTTAATTATTTTTTATCATTAAATAAACAATTTTATTTTTTAAAAACTTTCAATTTACTATCTAAAACAAATGTAACAGGTCCATCATTTATTAATGAAACATTCATCATTGCTCCAAATTCTCCTGTTTTAATCTCAATATTCTGTTTTGCTAATTCACTAGTAAAATATTTATATAAAAACTTCGCCTTATTCGGTGTTGCTGCTTTTGTAAAACTCGGCCTTTTTCCTTTCAACCATTCGGCACAAAGCGTAAATTGAGAAATAACTAATATCTGTCCATTCACATCTTTTACAGATAAATTCATCTTATCATTTTTGTCTGGAAATATTCTGAAGCCGGCGATCTTCTTAACTAAAAAATCTACATCATTTTCTTCATCATCTTCAAACACACCAATAAAAATCAATAATCCTTTTCCAATTTTATTAATAATTTTATTGTTTACTTGTACGGATGATTCTTTTACTCTTTGTAGTACTGCTATCATAATTTTACTTATTTTTTATTTTTAAAAATAGATTTTTTTGCATTTTTGTTTCTCTATTTATTTAACTAAACCACACATTCTTCTTTCCTAATTCAGTTTCCAATTCTTTTATTAATGACCAGGATAAATTAACTTTAATATTTTTTGCTCTTTTTATCCATTCTTTATTATTTTTATCAATTATATGAATTATTAAACTTATTTTACCGCTGTACTTTTTCAATATTTCATTTACTAAGAGTTTTAATTTTTGAGGATTAGCTTTTTCGTAATCAATTCTAATATGGAGTTTTTTAACCATTTTCTCTCTAACTTCATTCAATGGAATTAACGAATTCATAATAATTGTCTTCTCTTTATTATCTTTATCTCGCTCTGACATTTTTCCTGTTACAAATATTTCCTTATTGTCAACAATGCTTTTTTTATTTTTTTCATAAGTATCTCTAAAAGCTAAAATTGTTACCTTATCGGTTAATGTTTCAAGTGTAAATCTTGCCCATTGCTTATAATTTTTATCAAAATACACTTTTCGATTCGTTACAATTCCTCCAATTTTATACTCACCAACATTATCTTTGTATAATGACCCAATATTTGAAAATGCTTCCAACTCATCACGATATTTGTCAAGCGGATGTCCGGAAAGATAGAATCCAATAAATTCTTTTTCCTTCTCTAATTTCTTGCTCTCTTTCCAATCCGGTAATTCTTTTAATTTCGGCTCATTCATCATCGTTTTTTGCTGATCAGCTCCAAATAAACTTACTTGATTTGAATTCTTTTCATCTTGATACTTTTGTCCATACCGTAATGCATCATCAACCACATCTAATAATTGATTCCTATTTCCCGGCAAAGAATCCATTGCACCGATACAGATCAATGCCTCCAATGCTTTCCTATTTACCGATTTATAATTTATTTTGCTGGTAAGATCAAACAAAGAAGTAAAATTTTTTCCCTTTTCACGAGCATTTACTATTGATTCTGCTGCTTTATCACCAACATTTTTTACCGCTGCAAATCCATAAATTATTTTCCCATCCTTAACGGAAAATAGTGATTTGGAAATATTTATATCGGGATTAATAATTGGAATATCCATGCTCTTGATTTCCTCTATCTTATTAGCAACTTTTTCAATTTTACCTCGTTCACTATTCAAAATAGATGCAAAAAATTCAGCTGGATAATGTGTCTTTAAATATGCCGTCTGATAAGCAATTATTGAATATGCAACCGCATGACTTTTATTAAAACCATAGTCAGCAAATTTCGAAAGAAGATCATAGATCTCATTAGCAAGTTTTTCAGTTAACCCATTTTTCTTTGCTCCTTCAACAAATTCACCTCTTAATTTCTTTAATGTTTCACGCTGTTTTTTTCCCATTGCCCGTCGTAAAATATCTGCCTTACTTAATGTAAATCCACCAATCTTAGAAACAATTTGTATAACTTGCTCTTGATATACAATTATTCCGTAAGTACTTTTTAAAATCGATTCCAATTTTGGATGTAAATATTCAATCTCCTCTTCGCCTTGTTTACGACGAATAAATGATGGAATATTTCCCATTGGACCTGGACGATATAATGCATTCATTGCAACCAGATCATCGATTTTATTCGGTTTTAATTGTTTTAAATATTGATGCATTCCATTGGATTCAAATTGAAAAATTCCAATTGTTTCCCCTGCACTAAATAGTTGATATACTTTTTTATCATTTAATGGAATTTTATTAATGTCAATTTCAATGCCTTTCTCTCGTAACAGATCAACCGTATTTGCTATTACTGTTAATGTCCTAAGCGAAAGGAAATCCATTTTTAATATTCCAATATCATCTAATGATTTCATGTCGTATTGAGTTACAATATCATTTCCTGATTTATATAACGGTACATAATCAATTAATTTCCCTGGAGCAATTACCACTCCCGCAGCGTGTGTTCCTGCATGTCTAACATTCTTTTCAAGCACTTTTGCATTAGTCCATATCTTTGCATATTCATCATCACTGCTAATAAATTCTCTTATTTCCTGAACCATATTTTCTGCTTTTTCCAGAGTAATACCTAATTCATCAGGGATCATTTTTGATAATTTATCTCCAATCGCATACGGAAGTCCTAAAACTCTCGTTACATCTCTAACCACACCTCTTGCCATCATACTACCAAAAGTTATTATCTGACAGACATTATCCTTACCATAAGTCCTTTTCACATAATCAATTACCAAACCTCTTTTTTCATAACAAAAATCAATATCAATATCCGGCATTGACACTCTGTCCGGATTCAAAAATCTTTCAAAGAGTAGATCATATTTTAACGGATCAACATTTGTTATTCCCAAAGAATATGCAACTAAACTTCCTGCAGCAGAACCACGCCCCGGCCCAACTGGAATATTATTATCTTTTGCATATTGAATAAAATCACTTGTAATCAAAAAATAACCGGGGTAACCCATTTTATTAATTACTTTCAATTCATAATCCAATCGTTTTTCATATTTCGAAGTTATCTTGTCACCAATCCTTTTTTTCAATCCTTCTTTTGACAATTTTTCTAAATATTCATTTGGGTCTTGTATTCCACTCTCTTTTGGAATAGGAAATTTCGGTTGTAAATATTCGCTCATTTTAATTTCTAAATTACATCTATCGGCAATTTTTTTTGTATTTTCAATTGCTTCAGGAAATTCCTTAAATATTTCTTCCATTTCATTACCGGATTTCAAATAAAATTGATCACCATAATATTTTTTTCTATTTGTATCGTGAACAGTATTTTTTGAACCAATACACAATAACATATCATGTGAGACAGCTTCTTCCTTAACAGTGTAATGGGAATCATTAGAGCATACCATTGGAATATCTAATTCTTTCGACATTTTACTAAAAGCATCTATAACGATTTTTTGTTCCGGAATTCCATGATCTTGAATTTCTAAATAGAATCTGTCCGGAAATATCTTTACAAATTCCATAGCTGCTTTTTTTGCATCTTCATATTTATCTAAAATGACTTTTTCAGCAACCTCTCCTTTTATACAACCGGAAAGTGCAATTAATCCTTCATTATATTTTTCTAATAATTCCTTATCAACTCGTGGAGTATAATAAAATCCTTCCAAATAGCCGAAAGAAACCAACTTAATTAAATTATAATACCCTGTAGTGTTCATTGCCAATAGAATTAAATGGTTGCTCGGTCGTTTTCCACTTTGTGTCGATTCCTTTTTAAATCTTGATCCTTTTGCCACATATATTTCACAACCGATAATTGGTTTAATATCAAAACTTTTCGCTATTTTATAAAATTTAATTGCACCAAACATGTTACCATGATCGGTCAATGCAATAGATTTCATATTAAGTTCTTTTGCCTTTTTAACAATCGACTCAATTTTTTGAGACGCATCCAATAAACTATAATCACTATGAACATGTAAATGAACGAAATCTGACATTTTACCTCTTTAATTTATAAATTACACTTGTTTCATAATTATCAAAATTATCTAAAATTTTCCTAAATAAATAGATAATAATCCGAAAAATATCTCTATCTTTAGTATACTTGCCAAATAAGAATATTTTTTTTTATTTCTACCAATTAAAAGATAACCAATCATCAGCACAACTGGAATTCCTACGCTAATTACAACTACAATTAAATAATACATTCCATAAATTCCAATCAAATAAGGAATTAAGATCACGATAATCAAAACAAACATTAAAAATGCAACGATAGATTTTGTTTTATTTATTCCAATTATCACAGGAAGTGTTTTTGCATCGAACTGCTCATCTCCAATCACATCTTCCATATCTTTTATTATCTCACGAATTAATGTAAAAAGAAAAGCTAAAACTGCAGGGACAATACCGATTTTATAATTTCCAAACGCACTGGCAGCAAAAATAAATGCTAATCCCAAAATAAATGACACCAATAAATTTCCCCATATCGCTTTTTTTTTCAACTTTATTGCATAAAGGATCATTAATGGTGTTGCGATAATTAGAGAGATTATGAATGGAATTATCCCCAAATAAAAGGAGATAATATTACCTATGCTAAATAATATAATAGCAAATATTTTCACTTCCGAAATATTTAATTTTCCAGCAGGAAGTGGACGATTTGGACGATTGATTTTATCAATTTCTATATCATAAATATCATTAACACAATTAGCAGCTGCATTTAAAAACATTACAACTAACATTGCAAATATTAATTCGATCATATTAGGAAATGGCGCAAAAAAAGTAGCAGTGATCAAAACAGACAATGATCCTAATACAATATTTATTGGCCTTGATATTTTATAATAATACAAAATTTTCATATTTCAAATATACAAATTTCTTATTGAAAATATAAATATTTTTTTGTATAATATTGTTATGATAGAGACGAAGAGAGAAATAATATTGAAAGGATTAGATCCACTTGCAATATTTGGTGTCAATGATGAAAATCTGAAAATTATTCGCTCTCATTTTAATGCAACTTTAATTCCACGAGGAAACAATCTTATCGTTACGGGGGAATTTTCTACAGTTGAACAAATTCATCATTTATTAAATGAATTAATTAAATTGATCCCTAAAAAGAAATATCTTGATCCAAAAGATGTTGAAACACTAATAAATATTGAAGCAAGTGGAAAACATCCAATTTATTCGGAACCGGATGAACAAATAATCTTATTCACGCAGAAAGGAATTATTAAACCGCGAACAGAAGGACAGAGAAAATATTATGAAATTTGTCAAAAAAACGATATTACTTTTTCAGTTGGGCCTGCAGGAAC
>JAUVLI010000010.1 GCA_030600775.1 Fidelibacterota bacterium
GAATGCCAAAAAGCTCTAATTATCAAATAACAAATGGCAACTTAAAACAAATTGTAGAATATGCAAATTTTAATATTTGTTATGTAGAAACTAATTTGTCTGTTTCAAGAACTACATCTGTTTCCATATCAGTAAAAAATAATTACTGAAAATAAAAAGATATATTTACAATGAAAAACCAAATAATAATATTCTCAATTTTACTTTTTACAATAAATTTATTCGGTGTAAGTATTTATGATATTCAATACACAGACATTGCCGGTGATGGAACTTATCCTTCCACTTACAATGGCAAAATTGTAACTACCGGTGGAATTGTTACCGGAGTAAATTTCAATAATGACAATACATTTTTTATTGGCTCATCATTCGGTGGAGCTTGGTCTGGAATTTATGTTTATGATAAAGATCGTTCTGTTTCATTGGGCGATAGTTTGATCATCACCGGTAAAGTTTTAGAATATTGGGGGCTTACGGAAATTAAAAATATTTCCGCTTTTAAAAAAGTCAGTTCCGGAAATAACATTCCATTACCAATTGAAATATCAACGAACGATGTAAATTCAAATGAAGCGTATGAAAGTGTTTTGGTTACTGTCAAAAATGTAAATGTTACAGAAGAGCCAGATGGATATGATAATTGGAAAATTGATGATGGAAGTGGTGAATGTATAATTTCTACGGGATTTATAGATATAGTTTTGAATGGATATTCCGTTACTTTAGATGATTCGCTTACAAGCATTTCCGGTATAGTAAATTATTCTTATGGAGATTATTTACTTCATCCGCGGGATTTAAATGATGTTGATAATTTGGTCAAAGATACTTTGGATAACTCAAATATCGAAATCGGTGATACACTTACAATTATTCAAAGACCACTATTAAATATTCCTTATATTGGAACACCTGGTGACACGATTGAAATCCTTTGTAAAAAAGATGAACAGGTAAATAATTGGTCTGCAACTATTCAATTTGAAAATTTTAATTATGAATTACCAATTTTCGATGTAAAACAAGATGGAAATTTTTACAAACTATTCGCTACAATTCCAGAAACGGATTTTTATGAATTATTTGACTTAATAGTTTCTACCGTTACAGAATCTGATACAACAAAAAATGCAATAAAAATTATCGCCGATTGGAAAAATGATTACTGTTTTATTCATATAACTGATACACATTTACCGACGCATACTTTTTCAAGTAGCAGTTGGTATGACAAAAACGACAGCTCAGAAATTGTTGACCTACGGGAAGTGATAAATGATATAAATATTATTAATCCGGAATTTGTGCTTTTTACCGGAGATATAATAAACGAAGGTGAATTAGAAGATTTTCAAAACAGAAGATATTATACAAAAAGTCAAAAATTATTATCTGAATTTGATGTTCCTGTATTTGTAACTTCCGGCAATCATGATCTTGGGGGCTGGATTGATACGCCACCGATTCAAGGAACGGCAAGAAGAGATTGGTGGAGATTTTATGGTTGGAAATGGTTGGAAAATACTACAAATTTTTATCTATATCACACACAGAATTACCACTTTAAATATGGTCCATTAAATTTCATCGGTTTAGAAGCTTATGATAATTATGATAGTTTTATGTATAGCATTTATGGTGATAAAAGTTTTACAAATGATCAGTTAACATATTTAAATTCTGTTTTAAATAATATTCCACAAAATGAAAAGAAGATATTATTTTATCATTACGACTTTTCAAATCAAATAGATCTTACCGAGCTTGGAGTTGATATGGCACTTTGGGGACACATACATAGGGATTCAGGAGATGTTAATGAATATCCATATAATTTAGCAACTGCTGCCGTTTGTGATGGAAAACGAGCTTATAGAATTATTAAAGTAAATTCAAATGAACTTCATCCTCAAAATACAATTTATGCCGGCAATAATGGAGATGAATTGACAATTACATATTCACCGTCAAACAATGGAATTGCAGATTCAATAACGGCAACAATCATAAACCAAAACCCAATCTCTTTTAAAAATTGCTTGATCAAATTTAAAATGCCAAAAAGCTCTAATTATCAAATAACAAATGGTAACTTAAAACAAATTGTAGAATATGCAAATTTTAATATTTGTTATGTAGAAACTAATTTGTCTGCTTCAGAAACTATTTCTGTTTCAATAAAAGTAAATAACACATCCGTAAAAAATAACGATCAAAACAACAATTATTATTTAAATGTAAATTATCCAAATCCGTTTAATGCATACACAACTATTGAATATCATATCCCTAAAGATGAATTTGTAACATTAAAAGTTTATAATGTCTCAGGCAAACTTGTAAAAACTTTGGTAAATAAAATTCAAACTGCGGGTTCATATTCAATTAAATTTGATTGCAATAATTTGCCAAGTGGAAGTTATTTTTACAGAATGACCGCAGGCGATTTTTCAGAGACAAAAAAGTATATTTTGATGAAATGATTGGGAAAATATAACAGAATTAATAATTTGTAAATATGAGAAATATTTTGTAAAATATATTAATTAAAGTGGAGTGAAAAATATAGTCCATTAATGTATACAAATATTTTTGTACATTAAATTGAACAAAACAAATATTAAACTTTGGGAAATATAAATTATGAAACCATTTAGACCACATAAATTACCATTAGATAAATTAGATTGGACAAAATTTATCCAATATATTGGAGCGGCAAATAGAGCCGTCGCCAAATTTGATGGATTCTTACAAAGCATTCCTAACGCACAACTTTTATTTTCTCCACTTTCTATCCAAGAAGCAGTTTTGTCTTCAAAAATCGAAGGGACACAAGCAACTCTTGAAGATGTGCTTAAATTCGAAGCAAATCCCAAAAAGAAAATAGAAAACTATGAAGATATTCAAGAAATTATTAATTACAGAAAAGCAATGAATATGGCAGTTAAAAAACTGGGAAAGTTGCCTCTTACATCAAGGTTAATAAAAAATATTCATAAAATACTTTTAACTGGAGTAAGAGGAGAGGGAAAAAATCCAGGGAATTTTAGAACAGGTTCTGTTTTTATTGGTAAAAAAGGTTTGGGCATTGAAGGCGCAAGTTATATACCACCAGAACCACAAAATATTGAAAGATATTTCTCTGAATTGGAAAAATATATTCATTTTGATGAAAAAGATTCTTTAGTACAGCTTGCTATTGTGCATGCTCAATTTGAAATTATTCATCCATTCTGGGATGGAAACGGAAGAACTGGACGAATATTAATGCCACTTTTCCTATATTATAAACAAGTATTGAGTTCTCCAATGTTCTATTTGAGTGAATATTTTGAACTGAATCGAGATGAATATTATGAAAAATTACAAAACATCTCAAAAAATAATGACTGGGAGAAATGGATAGAATTTTTCTTAGTTGCAGTTGAAAAACAATCAACAAAAAATATTGCAAAATCACAAGAGATTCTAAAATCATATAATAATTTAAAAGAACAAATTATTAATATTCCAACTCCAAAAAATTCTATAAAAGTTTTAGATTTTTTATTTTCTATGCCAGTTTTTGATTCGAGAGATTTTATAGAGAAAACAGGAATTCAAAAGATGTCAGCATTGAGAATTTTGAATTTTCTTTCTGATGAGAATGTTTTAACTGACAATGGGGAAAAAAGGGTAAAAACATATTTTTTCACAAATTTAATAAATATTATTAAGTAATAAATCTGATACTAATAAATTATTTGGTAACAAAAACATCAATAATTGTTACTAATAATAATTTTGGTAACAAAAACATCAATAATTGTTACTAAAAAAATATCTATCTGCGAATTTTCTCAAATCAATTTATTATAAAACAATTATAATTTTAATTGAATATTTCACAATTTTTTGATAAATTTGGATTAATATTGTATGAAAAAATAAAAACCGAGAAAAAATGACTACTAAACAATATATCGAAAAAATAAACACTCGCTTCAAATCTGGAATTTCAAGAGAACATGCTTATCGTGGAGATCTTGAGTCATTAATTCGTGAATTAGTAAAAGGTGTTGAAATTACAAACGAACCGGCAACTGTTACGGATTGTGGAAATCCTGATTATGTAATTACAAAAGGAAAAATCCCGATTGGATATGTTGAAGCAAAAGATATTGGAAAGGATTTAAACGGTAAACAATATAAAGAACAATTTACTCGATATAAAAAAGCACTCGACAATCTGATAATTACTGATTATATTTGGTTTCAGTTTTTTCAGAATGGAAAATTAATTCACGAAATTAAAATTGGCAAAATTGAAAAAAACAAAATAAACCCAATTACAGAAAATTTCGCAGAATTTGAAAACCTAATTACAAATTTTTGTTCTTTTATTGGGCAGACAATTAAGTCATCAAAAAAACTTGCTGAAATGATGGCTTCAAAAGCTCGTTTATTACAAGACATTATAGAGCGAGCAATTACATCTGATGAAGAAACACAAGAAAATACTTCGTTAAGAGGACAATACAAAACTTTCAAAAATATTCTAATTCACGATTTAACACCAAAAGCATTTGCAGATATTTATGCACAAACATTGGCTTACGGAATGTTTGCAGCTCGCTTGCACGATACAACACTTGACGATTTTAGCCGACAAGAAGCAGCCGAATTAATTCCAAAAACAAATCCATTTTTAAGAAAATTATTTCAATATGTAGCAGGTTACGATATTGATAAGCGAATAGTAACAACAGTAGATAACCTTGCCGATGTTTTTCGGGCGACAAATGTAGATGCTTTATTACACAATTTCGGTAAAAGCACTCAAATGCACGATCCGATCATTCATTTTTATGAGATATTTCTTGCAGAATATGATCCAAAACTTCGCAAGTCGCGAGGTGTTTGGTACACTCCACAACCAGTTGTAAATTTTATTGTAAGAGCTGTTGACGATATTTTGAAAACCGAGTTTGGTTTATCAAAAGGATTGGCTGATACTTCAAAAACAAAAATACAAGTTCCAACACAAGAAAAAAATAAAACAATGGAACGAGAAGTGCATAAAGTACAAATTCTTGATCCCGCTACCGGAACCGGAACTTTTCTTACAGAGGTGGTAAAACTCATTTATAACAATAATTTTAAATCAATGCAGGGTGCTTGGAGTGGATATGTTGAGGAACATTTAATTCCTCGCTTGAATGGTTTTGAACTTTTGATGGCTTCTTATTCAATGGCACATCTTAAACTTGATATGCTTTTAACTGAAACAGGTTATAAACCAAAGACAAGCCAACGATTCAATATTTATCTTACAAATTCATTAGAAAAATATCATCCGGATACAGGAACATTATTTTCGCAATGGTTAAGCACAGAAGCCAACGAAGCAAATCATATTAAACGCGATACTCCTGTAATGTGTGTTATGGGGAATCCACCTTACGCTATTAGTAGTTCTAATAAAAGCGAGTGGATACAAAACCTTTTAAAAGATTACAAAAAAGATTTAAACGAAAGAAAAATAAACCTTGATGATGATTACATAAAATTCATTAGATACGGACAATATTACATTGATAAAAATGGAGAAGGAATATTAGCCTATATTTCAAATAATAGTTTTATTGATGGAATTACACACCGTCAAATGCGTAAGTGTTTGTTAGAAAGTTTTGATAAAATATATATTTTAGATTTACACGGAAATGCAAAAAAGAAAGAAGCTTGTCCTGATGGTTCACCAGACCAAAATGTATTTGATATTATGCAAGGAGTTTCGATTAACATTTTTGTAAAGACGGGAAACAAAAAAGCAAACCAATTAGGAAAAGTATTTCATTCAGACCTTTTTGGCAAAAGAGAAATAAAATATCCTTATCTTTTTGACAATACAATATCTACAATCGAGTGGGAAATTTTAGAAATTAAAAAACCATATTTCTTTTTTGTTCCTAAAGATTTTAAAGAAGAAGAAAAATACAATAGAGGTTTCAAAATAAATGAATTAATGTCGACAAATGTTGCTGGTATCGAAACAATAAGAGATTCTATTACTATTCATTTTGATGAACTCTCTTTAAAAAATACAATTAATGATTTTCTAGAATTAAATGAAGAAGAAATTGCATTAAAATATAAAACAAAAGATTCTCGTGATTGGAAAATATCTAGGGCAAAAAATGATATCATCACAAATATTGACAATCCAAATGTATGGCAAGACGTCTCATATAGACCTTTTGATTTAAGAAAGACTTTTTATTCTGGTAAACAGAATGGCTTTGTATGCAATGGTCGTTATAATGTTATGAAACATCTTTTAAAAGAAAATATTGGTTTTATTGCAAAAAGAGGTTGGGATGAATTCAATTCTGCAACTTGCTTTATTTCTAAATATATTTCTGATAGAAGATTTTGGTCCAGACCTGGTATGCAAGGGGCAGAAAGTTTATTTCCTCTCTATTTATATTCAGACCAAGAAGATGGTGTTTTCACAGAAAAAAACAGAAAACCAAATCTAAATATGGAAATAGTAAATGAAATTTCTGAAAAAATAGGATTGATTTTTATACACGAAAAAAGCTCCCATCCTGATTTATTAGGAGGGGTGCCCGAAGGGCGGGGTGGTAATAAACGAATACACAACTTACCTTATTTAAAAACATTCCGAAAAGAATTACGCAATAATCTCACGCCTGCCGAAGCCACACTTTGGAAAATGTTACAAAAAAAACAATTGGATGGCAGAAAATTTAGACGCCAGCATAGTGTAGCTAACTATATTTTAGATTTTTATTGTCCAAGCGAAAAACTTGCAATAGAATTAGATGGACAGGGACATTTTGAAGCAACTCAAGCGGAATATGATTATGAAAGAGATTTATTTTTAAAAGAATTTGGTATTAAAGTATTAAGGTTTGAAAATAAAATAGTATTTGAAGATACAGAATGGATGTTAGAGAAAATTAGAAAAGAATTTATAACCACCCCTGCCCCTCCTTTCAAAGGAGGAGAGCAATATGAAAATTTTGCACCAATTGATATTCTTGATTATATTTATGCTGTATTACACTCACCAACTTACAGAGAAAAATACAAAGAATTTCTAAAGATAGATTTCCCAAGAGTTCCATATCCAAAAGATAAAAAGACCTTTTGGAAATTGGTAAAACTTGGGAGCGAGATCAGACAAATACATTTATTGGAATCTCCGAAAGTAGAAAAGTATATTACAAGTTATCCAAAAGATGGAGACAATCGCATAACTCGTAAACTAAATAAAAATGATTGGGAAATAACAACAAAAGAAGGCGTCGCAATTCCTCGCGGTAGAATTTGGATAAATGATGAACAATATTTTGATAAAATTCCATTAGTGGCTTGGGAATTTTATATTGGTGGCTATCAACCTGCTCAAAAATGGCTTAAAGATCGCCGGAAAAGACAATTGAGTTTTGAAGATATTTTACACTATCAGAAAATAATTGTTGCTCTCACAGAAACAGATCGTATAATGAAAAAGATTGATAAGATAAAAATATAAAAACACTTCATCTGATAAGTTAATAAAAATAAAAAACTTCCACATCAAGCTTACAAACCAATTCTCCCAGAACAATATAACGGATAAAAAATAAGTTTCTGTTTTGGTAATTCAGAATAAGGACGAGCAGACAAGACGAAAGCAGTAGAAATATTTGGATAATTTTTTAAAAGAAGATGCAAACTTTTGAGTTTTCCCGACTTGACGAGTCTCACGCAACATAAGTGGTTTACGATTTATATTGTCTTTCCATTCTATGAGTTTGTTTACAAATAATCGCTTCATTCCAAATCTCCTTTTAATAATACAAGGTTGATTTAAAACAATCCTTTTAATAATACAAGGTTAATTTAAAATTCTTTGAATTATCTATCTATGTTATCCATGTCTATAAACAAATCAATTTATCAACAATTAATCATTTGTAAATATGAGAAATGTTTTGTAAAATACACTAAATTAAAATGGGGTAAAAATGGAAATAGCAATTGTAATAATATTATCATATATAATCGGATCGTTCCCAACTTCAATTATAGTTGGAAAAATTTCCAGGGGAATTGATATACGAGATTATGGAAGTGGAAATGCAGGGGCGACAAATGTATTTCGTGTATTAGGATGGAAGTTAGGTTTAATAACTGCAATTGTTGATATTTTTAAGGGTTTCACTACAACTTATTGGATTGCAAAAATTGGTTCGGGTGATGCCGATCTACTAATGTTACTTGCCGGTGTGTCGGCAATTTTGGGACACACTTTTACTATTTTTGCCAGATTTCGAGGTGGTAAAGGAGTTGCTACTGCTACAGGTATGTTATTTGCTCTATTTCCAATATCTATTCCAATATGTTTTGTAATATTTCTTATCACTCTTTTCACTACAGGACATGTTGCATTAGGTTCAATTTTCGCATCTATTACATTACCACTTTCGTTATCAATAATGAAATTCTTTATGAATATGAATATTGATCCTTATTTATTTTATTTCAGTTTGGTTATACCAATATTCATAATTTTTACACATCGTTCAAATATTAAAAAGTTAATAGATGGCACAGAAGAGCCAATGGAAAAATTAATGCTATTCAAAAGAAAAAAGAAAGGATAATTAGATGAAACTTATTGATAAAATTAAAGATCGTGTGATCAGAGGACATATAAATGCTAACTCACGATTCCCGAAAGATTTAACTGGAAAAGAAGGTGTAGAAGAATTAGTTCAAAAAGCAATTGACGAAAAAATATCTGTTGGAAAGATCCTTAATGAAGCGTTAATATCAAGCATGAGTGTGGTTGGAGATAAATATGAAACGGGGGAAATTTTTGTTCCGGAAATGCTTTTTTCAGCGAAGGCAATGAAAAGCGGTTTAGCTCTATTAAAACCATTCCTTATCAAAGAAAATCAAAAAAGTATCGGCACGATCATTATCGGAACTATCAAAGGTGATATGCATGATATTGGTAAAAATTTAGTCGGCATGATGCTGGAAGGAGCCGGATTCGAGGTCATAGATCTTGGAGTTGATATTACAAAAGAAAAATTTATGGATGCAGCTGAAAAGAATCCCGGTTCAATAATTGGCATGTCTGCATTGCTCACGGTTACTATGAAAAATATGAAGGAAGTTGTTGATGCAGTTAAAGCCAGCGATTTAGGTACTAAAGTTATTATTGGTGGAGCTCCTGTTTCGGAAGCGTTTTCTAATGAAATCGGAGCCGATGGATATGCACTAAATGCCAATCAAGCAGTGAGAGTGGCAAAAGCTGTAATGGGGATTTAAAATCAAAGAATTCACGCAAAGGTCGCAAAGAATAATTAGAAATTATTAAAAATTAATTGGCAATAAAAAATATCGGAGTAAAAATGTTTTCCAATTTACATAAGACAAATTTTGAAAATTTTCAAGCAACACTTTTTAATCGTAAAGGCAATTCTATTCCATTAATAGAACTTGGAATTCATCCTGATATTCGCAAAGAGATTGCTGGTGAACCAATTGATACTGTCAAAAAAGAGATAAATTTTATGAGATCTTTGGGATACGATTATTTG
Organism: Fidelibacterota bacterium; assembly: GCA_030600775.1. GTDB lineage: Bacteria > Fidelibacterota > Fidelibacteria > Fidelibacterales > Fidelibacteraceae > TCS52. Next base: position 9,609 of record JAUVLI010000010.1, read on the forward strand.
AAAGTTCAACCGAAAATAAATATTGATATGGAGCAGGGTTCTACCAGTACAATAAATGACGCTTCGGATCGCGCGTGGTCAGCCGAACATGGTGGAGTAATTACATCTATGGAAGAATTTGAAAAATATAAATGGCCTAAAAAAGAAGATATTGACTATTCGCGTTTTGAAGAAGCAAATAAATTAATGCCAGACGATATGGGAATCGTCGGTCAGTATGGGGATATTTATACCTTAACTTGGGAAATGATGGGATTTGAAACATTCTCAATGTTAATGTATGAAGATCCGGAATTGGTCAAAATCATTTTCAAAAAAATAGGCGATTTGGTTTTAAGTATGTTCGAAAATATGGCAGATATGGATTTTGTAAAAGTATTGTGGTATAGTGATGATCTTGCTTATTCTACAGGATTGATGATCAGTCCTGATTTTTACAGAGAACTTTTATTCCCGTATATGAAAAAAATTGGAGCATTAGCGAAAAAGAGAGACATACCTTTTATTTATCATTCTGATGGTGTTTTGTATAGTGTTCTCGACGAATTAATTGATTTGGGAATAACCGCATTGCATCCAATTGAACCAATTTCAATGGATATAAAAGAATTAAAAAACAGATATGGTGATCAACTATGTTTGTGTGGCGGAATTGATGTTGACATTCTTTCGCGTGGAAGCACAGAAGATGTTAAAAAACTTACACGGGACATTATGCAAAAAGCAAGTCCAAACGGTGGTTGGTGTGGCGGATCATCTAATTCAATTCCAGAATACTGTTCAGCAAAAAATTATCTAAAAATGGTTGAAACGATACTCAAAGAAGGGAAATATTAAAAGGTAAAAATGAAAATAATATTTATGGGAACACCCGATTTTGCTGTTCCTACATTAGATAAATTATTCAATTCCAAACATCAAATTTCTGCAGTAGTTACCGCCATTGACAAGGCGAGCGGAAGAGGTCAAAAAGTAAAATATTCTGCTGTTAAGAAATATGCCTTAAAAAATAATATCCCAATTCTTCAACCAAATTCATTATCATCCGAACAATTTAAAAATGATCTAATAAATTTAAAAGCAGATATTTATATTGTAGTTGCTTTTCGTATTCTTCCAAAAAAGATCTTTAGCATCCCACAATACGGCTCGATCAATGCTCACGCTTCCATTTTGCCAAAATATCGTGGACCTGCTCCAATTCACTGGGCAATCTACAACGGCGAAACAGAGACAGGTGTTACAACTTTTAAAATTGACAAAAAGGTTGACACGGGAACGATATTGTTACAGAATAAAATTCCAATATTACAAAAAGATAATGTTGGTACAATGTACGAAAAACTTAAATATCTCGCTGCCGATTCTATAATTGAAACGATTGAAAATATTGATAATTTGAAGCCGATTTTGCAAGATGAAAAACTCGCATCAAAAGCACCAAAAATAAAAACGGAAATGGGAAAAATCAATTTTCAGAAAAACGGCAAACAAATAATTGATCAAATCAGAGCATTTACACCTTCACCGGGAACATATATTTTCTTAGGCGGAACAAGATTGAAAATAATTGAAGCAGAATTTGTTTCCGAATCAAATACAACACCCGGCGAAATAAAAAACATAGACAAAAAACAATTTGGAATAGAATGTAAAGATGGAACGATTTTACCAATAGTAGTACAATCTGCCGGAAAGAGAAAAATGTCAGTTGTAGATTTTATGAATGGATTTGATATCTCACAATTCGTAAGGATTGACAATGAATAATCAACGATTGCATATATATAAAACATTAAAAACTTGGTTTTCAACTAATAAATATATTGATCATATTTTTACATTTGAAAAAACAAATTTTGAACAAAATGAAAAACGATTTATTTCTAATATAATTTTTGGTGTTATCCAGTGGCATCTACAATTGGAATATATTCTGAACAAATTTTATAAAAGACCGCCATCATTAAAAACAAAGATATTACTCTTTATGGGTAGCTATGAATTACTATTTTTAAACAATACAAAAGATTATGCAACTGTTCATTCTATTGTGGAAATGTCAAAAAAATTAGATAAAAAATCAACATCATTTATAAATGCTATTTTACGCAAAGTAATTAAATTTCGTGAAAACAGTAGTTATGAAAAATTTAAAAACGATGAAAATATTCCATTAAATGTCAAATATAGTTTTCCTGAATGGTTAGTAGAAAAATTACAAAATGATTTTAAAAATGATGCGGAATCATTGTTACGAATTTTCAATGAAAACCCGTTGCAAATGATAAGAATAGTAAATCTTCAAAAACGAGATGAAATAATTTTAGAATTGAAAGAGATGGAAATATTCAAAAACGAAAATGAATATGATAATAATTTTATTGAAGTAACTTCTTTTCAACCGATATTAAAACATTCTTTTTTCACAAATGGCTGGATAACAATTCAAGATGTTTCTACAAGTTTCCCCGTAAAATTGCTATTACAAGATAATCCAAAAAGTGTTGTCGATGTGTGTTCAGCACCCGGCGGAAAACTTTTTTATCTCAAACAAAATTTACCAGAAGAAATCCCGTTATCAGCTTATGATATTGACATATTCAGATTGAAAAAAACCCAAAATAACGGTAAAAGATTATCTTTATCAAATATTGATTATAAAACTGCAGATGCGCAAAATTTTGAATTCCCAAAAGCTACTCATTTTCTAATTGATGCTCCATGTTCGGGTTTAGGTGTAATTAGGAAAAAACCGGATCTTCGTTGGCGAAGAAAAGAAAAAGATATAACAGAGTTAATTTCCATACAAAAGAATATTTTATATAATATTTCTAAATATGTAAAGAGCAATGGAGCAATTATTTATAGCACCTGCACAATCGGAGATGATGAAAATTGGGACATAATAAATGATTTTCTTAAGCAGAACAAAGATTTTAAAATAAAAAAAGCTAATAGTGAAACAATTCCTCCGGAATTAATTGACGATAATGGTGCTGTAAAAACTTTACCGCATTTACATTTTTGTGAAGGTTCATTTGCAGTAATGTTAAAAAAACACTAAATTACATATATGCAAAAAGGTATTAAAATATGAATTTGTCAAAAATGAAAACAATCTTGTTCAGAATATTTTCTTTTCTCTGTGTTTTCTTCATCGTTTCTATAATTTCCGTTATAATTATTAATTTTATCATAATGCCGGCAATAGAAAACAGAGGTGAAGAAAGAATATTATTAGATGTTACCGGCTTATCTTGGGAAGAAGCTGCTTCATTATTAAAAAGAGAAGGTTTTATTCCTATGAAAGGAAAAATGAGACCTGCTTGGAATAAAAATCCATTTACTGTTTTGAGTCAAAGACCAAATGCCGGATCACAAGTCAAAATGAAGAGAAGAGTTTACTTAGATCTGAGTACTACCGGAGCAAAAATCCCATTCCCAAATCTTATCGGACACACATTGCGTAGTTCAAGGATAACATTAGAGAATCAAAGAATGATAATTGATACTGTTTATTATAGATATTCGAGTAAACCAAGGAATGTTGTCTTTTGGCAATCTGTTCCACCAGAGGAAAAAGTTTTCCCGGGAACAAAAGTAAAATTAAAAGTCAGCTTAGGTCTTGATGTGTGGGAAGTGCCAAATGTAGTTGATATGAGCAAAAGAGACGCTATTAACGAAATTAAAAGAACCGGTCTTGAAGTAGGAAAAGTTACAGAAGTCGTTTGTAATGATCTATTAGAAAACACAGTACTTTCGCAGTCAATATCTCCCGGAACAGAATTGTATTCAAGAAAACGGATTAATCTTGTTGTGAGTAAGTTTTCATCAAATTCTATAGGAAATTAAAATGAAAAGAAATGAACTAAATAGAAAATTATTTCATGTTTTCTCTGCTTTAATTCCTTTCACTTTTTTAATGATCTTCAAATATTTTGGTGAAAATATTTTTAATATAATGTTGCTAATTTTCGGTATCGGTACTATTTTGTTTTTAATAATTGATTTTTTGCGTCGTTATTCAAATATACTTCAAAGAGTATTCATGTTCTTGTCATCACATAGCATGAAAAATATTGAAATAGAAAACAAACAATTAACCGGCGCCTCTTGGCTTTTTATCTCTTTTTATCTTATTTTATATATTTTCCCACTTGAGTATGCTGTACCCTCTTGTATAATATTATCTTTTAGTGATGCCACCGCAGCTATTATAGGAACAAATTTCGGCAAACATAAATGGTATAAACAATTTTCCATAGAAGGATCAATTGCTTTTATTGTAGTAGGATTATTGGTCCTCTTTATATTTTTACCTGAAATTAATTTTTGGCTGGCATTGCTTATCGTTACTATCGCAGCTATTGGAGAAGGCGCAATTCCAATTATTGATGACAATATCTCCATACCTTTTATTTGTGCAACAATGTTGTATTTTTTATACTAATCATTGCAAAATATGACAATACCAATTTTACAACAAGTAGATAAAACATATATTTTATGGAATACGAAAAAATTTCTCTTTTGGGGTGGATATGATTATTTTCGTTTATCTTGGCATCCTGAAATTATAAATGCATTAAATAGATCGAATAATGTTTATGGAATTAACAGTGGAGGTTCTCGTAGCACAACAGGAAACCATCCGCTGCATATTGAATTGGAAAATAAATTAGCTGAATTTTTTACTGCTGATTCCGCCGTATTATTACCAACCGGCTATCTTGCGAATATATCTCTATTACAAAGCATTCGCGCAGAATATGATATCATATTTGTTGACGAAAATATTCACATAAGTATTCTCGATGCCATAAAATTAACGGATAAAAAAGTAATTAAATTTAAAAGTTTAGACGCAAACGATCTAAAAACAAAAATGGGGACTTACTGTAAAGGTGATATAAGACCACTAATAATTACTGAAGGCATAGGATCGTCGATGAACGGTAATATTCCCCCATTAGATAAATATTTAAAATTAGCCGAACAATTCAATGGAAAAGTTATTTCAGACGATGCTCATTCTGTGGGAATTTTAGGAAAAACCGGTAAAGGCACTTGGGAACATTTTAATTTATCACGAAATAATTTAATTCAAGTTGGAACATTAAGTAAAGCATTTGGTGTTTATGGTGGATTTGTTGTTGGAAAAAAGGAATTGATCAGAAAAATAAAAAATACTAATGTATATATCGGAAGTTCTGCCTTTCCACTTCCATTATGTAAAGCCGCAATAAAATCATTACAAATATTAAAAGAAAATCCGCAAATGATATTGGATCTACAAAAGCGATCCTTAATTTTTAAAAAGCGATTGAACGAAATTGGTTTTAATGTAACCGTTTCACCAATACCTGTTATCGGTCTAAATTTTGAAGATAACAATCAAAATCAAATATTAAAAAATATTTTAATTGAAAATAAAATATATCCATCGTTTATTAAATATTTCAATGGTCCAAAAAACGGTTATTTTCGTTTTGCTTTATCAAGCGAACATTCTGATGAACAAATAGAAAAATTATTGTTTTGTTTGAAAAAAACTTTTATAAAATGAAAAAGGTCTCAATCAAGACCTTTCATTAGTAGCGGAGAGAGGATTCGAACCTCTGACCTTTGGGTTATGAGCCCAACGAGCTACCAGCTGCTCCACTCCGCGTCATTTTCAATTCGATCATATAATATAGAAAAATTTTGGGTTATGCAAGGATATTCTACGGTTTTTTGTAACTATTTATTATTGGAATTGATGAAATATAAAGGACAAAGAGAATTTTTACTCTTAATAGATAAATAACGAGTTAACTGGTTAACTAATTAACTAAAACTAACTGTGGAATTGAAGCTGTTTTCAAAATCCCAAAATTTCCCCATTTGTTCATATTAAGATTCCAATTTTCTCAACATTTTAATTAGCCCAAAAGATAAAACCAACCCAAATAAATAATGGACAATGTCAAGCCAAGAAAATGAAGTCCCCAGCAATGCTCTTCCAATAAAACTATCACGAATAATTTCTAAAAATATTGGATGCCACAATTGCATTATTTCAAGAATTGTTGTGATTATAAAAACGATCGTAGCGATTTTCCAAGGTTTTGCTTTTTGAAAAATAATCGAAAAGAACAAAGACCAAAAGATCACATAGAGAATTCCACCTAAAGAATTATTCACCCAAGATGATTTTATTCCAGTGTACAATTTTGTGTATAATCCTATTGGTATTAGAATAATAATAAAAATAATTGTCCATTTTTTCTTCATTAAATCCATAAATCACTAAAATTATTTCTTAACCTTAACCTCAACCTCAACCTTAACCTGATCTTAACCTCAATTTCCCATTTTATTTTTCAAACATTTTAAATACATTCGGCAAATAATTTATAATATCAGAAGCAATGACACTTCTATTCCCGAATTCTTTTGCAGCAGATTCACCTGCCCTGCCATGAATATGAGCAGCAATCAAAGTTGCATCTTCAGGGGAATAATCTTGAGCAAGTAAACTCCCAATAATTCCAGTAAGCACATCACCAGAACCGGCAGTAGCCATTCCAGAAACGCCAGTAGGATGAATATAAATTTCACCATTAGGAAATGCAGTAATGGAAGTTGAACTTTTTAAATGAATAATTATTTTATATTTTTGAGAAACATTTTTCACAATTTCGATTACGTTTTCAGATAAATCTTTTGCCTCTATCGAAAATAAACGACAGAATTCTCCCCAATGTGGAGTGATAACAAGTGGAAAATTAATTGGCAAAAAATCACTCGGTTCCAAATGAAACAATCCATCAGCATCAATAACTGCTGGCTTTTTATTATATTTTAAAAATTCGTGAACAAAAATTCCCGTCTCCTTTTTGCGTCCAATTCCGGGACCCAGCAAATATGCATTTGTCTTTTTATCTAACTGTTCAATAATTTTTATATCATCAATTGTAAAATAATTTTCATTTTTTGACTGATGAATTATTGTTTCTATCGAATGCGATTTTAAAGTTGAACTTGCATTAGTCGGAACTACCGTATGCAACATTCCAACGCCACTTCGTAAAACAGACAATGACGATAGGGTAATTGCACCTGCCATTGTATTTGATCCACCAATCGCAACCAGCTGGCCAATTTGGTATTTATGAGCTGTAATTGAAATTGGTCTAATTAAACTTTTAATCATTTCATCACTACACAAAAACATGGAATATTTAACTTGCTTAAACGATTCATCAGGATAACCTAGATCTATCATTTTCACTTCGCCGTTGTATGCCTTCCCCTCTTGTAGAAAATTTCCTGATTTATAAAATCCCATCGTGGTTGTAATATCTGCATGTAAAGCAGCACCCCGATTTTTACCATTGGTTCCGTCAATTCCCGAAGGAATATCAATTGCCAATATCGGCTGCCCACTATGCTTTTTAACCAATAATTCAATAAAGCTCTTTAAACTTCCTCTCAACTCACTGTTAAGTCCAGTTCCTAATAATCCGTCAATCCAAAGAGAATTGTTTTTTAATTTGCTCTCTACTATTTTTAAATCATCAACAAAAATTGGTTTGATTCCAGATTTTATCATTCGATCAAAATGATATTTTGCATCACCTTTTATTTCATTTATTTTGGGAATAGTGAATACTTCAACTTCTTTACCGCGTTGCAAAAGTTCATAAGCAACAACAAATCCATCGCCACCATTATTTCCCTTTCCACAAAATATTTGACATCCGGAAATTTTCTTTTCTTGCATAATTTTAAAGGCATTTTCCGCTGCAAATCCACCCGCTTTTTTCATCAGCTTTTCGCCTGCCATTCCGAGTTTTTCCATTGCAATTTTATCAACTTGTTGTGCATCTTGTGATGTTAGAATAACATTATTTTTCATTTTTTATATCTCTCTTTATTTTTCAAATTTAAGTTTGCTTAAAATCGTTAATGATTCTTCGTCAAATGATGATCACATTTACATTTTTTTTCTTCTTTGTAAGAATAGTTAAAACTGAGTCATCAATATAATTATCTAAAATAATGATTGTATTTTTTGCAGAACGGAAGATATCAGAAACAAATTTATAAGCATCGAAAATCTGACCGTTAAAAAAAACTCCTTGTTTTGGTTTAATATTTTTTCTCTCGAGTGCATTAAAAATTTTGTTAAATTTATTATTTGACTCAATTGTGTATTCAATTTGCTTTCTTTCTACAGAATCAATGCGTGCAAAAATTGAAGCATTTGAATATATGAATCGTCTCATATTTACAAAAGCATTCATAATTTGAACACTAATTTTGATAGCAACTTTACTTTTCAAAACAGCGGAGAGCATTGCTACCCCTTGTTCTGTGAAAGCATAAGGCATTTTTCTTAATCCCATTATCTCTTTATTGGATATCACAATTTGTGATTTCCAATTTTCAAATTCTTTTTTTGTAAGTTGAAATCTAAAACTTTCCGGAAATCTATTGATATTCCTTTTAGCAGCTTGGTTAAGAATACTAGTATTTACTTTGTACATTGTTGCCAAATCACGGTCAATCATCACTTGAACACTACGAATAGTATAAATTTTATTTTGAATTTGTTTATTTTCTAAAATTATTATTTCATTTTTCATTTTTTGTATTTCTCTTTATTTTCCAAATTTAAGTTTAGTGTTTTTTCATTTCCCCAACTCCGAATATTTATTTTAACAATTTATTGAATTCGTTAATATTTTTATTGCGTGCCTCTTTCGGCTCAATATTTGCAAAGATGACTTCCTCGTTTTTTGAACTTGCACTAATCAACCTTTCTCCCTTAAAAGAAGTGATCTGACTCTTGCCTGTAAATATTAAGTTGTCTATTCCATCTCTATTCTCTCTGCCTACACGATTTGAAGTAACTGTGAATACACGATTCTCAATTGATCTTGTGAGCATAGCATCTTGACAAAATGGTAAAACCAAATTCGCTGGATGTGCAATAATATCTGCGTCTTTTATAGCAAGCGAACGAGCTACATTTGGGAAAATCCAATCGAAACAAATCATCACTCCAATTTTACAAAATACGATATCTACGACAAGTGGCTCATTTTCTCCTGATGAAAAAAATAAATTTTCACGATAAAATAAATTGATCTTACGATATGTTTTTAATAAACCTTCTGGTGAAATCACGACCGCAGAATTGTAAAATTTCCCCTTGCTTTTTTCTGATAATCCTGCAACAATAACACTATTATTTTCTCGAGCTAAAGATGTGAAAAAATCAACAGAAAATGAATCGGAAAAATCCTCACTATATTTTTCAACTTCATCTAAATTTTTAAATTGGTAACCCGTTGTGCAGAATTCCGGCAATACAACTAAATCAGCAGAATCGGGAAAAATATTTTTTATCTTCTCTAAATTATTCTCTATTTCTCCAAAAATAGGATTTGTCTGAACAGCCGCAACTTTGATCATTACTTCTTCCTAAATATGTTTTCTGACTCTTTTAATATTTTCTTCTTTACCAAAATATTCAACTATATAATCAAGTTCCGGTCCGTGCATTTCACCGGTAAGAGCAATGCGAATTGGCATCCACAAATTTTTTCCCTTCACACCAGTCTCTTTTTGTATTTCGTTCATGATCTTTTGAAAAACCTTTCCAGTTAATCTATCTGTAGAATTTATTTTTTGAATATAGGATTTCAGAACAACTTTTGTTGAATTCATTGAAATTATTTTCTTTGCATCTTCATTAACTATCTTAAATTTTTTTTGAGTAAACAATTTTAATTTTTCTTGAATATCAGTCATTTTTATCAATCTTGGTTTTAAAGATTTTAATGCAATGTTCAATTTATCTTCTTTAATATTTTTTACATCTATCCATTTTCTTGCTTCTTCGAAATAGGAATCGTCATCTAATTTTCTTATATATTGACCATTCATCCAGTCCAATTTTTTGATGTCAAATACCGAGCCGGATTTATTTATTCGCTCAAGTGTAAATTCATTTATTAATTGTTTTAGTGAAAATATTTCTCTATTGTCTCCGGGATTCCATCCTAACAGAACTAAAAAATTTAACAACGCAGCAGGTAAATATCCTTTGTTTAAATAATCTTTGACAGCTACATCACCTTGTCGTTTTGATAATTTTGATCTGTCTTCATTAAGTAACAAAGGCAAATGAGCAAATTTTGGTGGCTTCCAATCCAAATAATGATAAAGTAATAAATGTTTTGGTAATGACGACAACCACTCTTCGCCTCTGATAACATGTGAAATTTTCATATAATGATCGTCAACAACATTTGCAAGATGATAAGTCGGAAAGCCATCTGACTTTATTAAGATCTGATCATTAACTTGCGAATAGTCAATTTTGACTTTTCCACGAACTTTGTCTTTAAATTTTATTTGTCCTGATTCAGGAACTTTTAATCGAATAGTAAATGGTTCTGTTTTCGCTCTTTCTTCCGATTTTTCTAAAGAAATATTTCTACATTTGCCGTCATATTTAAAATCTTTACCATTTTTAATTTGTTCTTCATGTAATTTTCCCAATCTTTCGGAAGTACAAAAACATCTATACGCTTTTCCATCTTTTAATAATTTATCCACTTCTTTATTGTATAAATCTGTTCTTTTACTTTGGAAATATGGACCGTTCTCGTCTTCTTTTTCCGGGCCAGAATCATATTCAATTCCCATTAATTTAAGCGAGTTTAATAAATTTTCTACAGCTCCTTCTTGATATCTTGTTCTATCGGTATCCTCAATGCGTAAAATAAATTTACCCTTGTTTTTTCTTGCATACAAATAATTGTATAATGCTGTTCTTAATCCGCCAACATGTAAATATCCGGTAGGACTCGGTGCGAATCTCGTAACAATATCCATTATTTCTTCCCCTTATAATTTTCAATAAACCTTTCTCTCCTAAAAAGCCAAACTGCTAGTAAAACAAATAAAATAATCCCAGTTACAATATTATATTCTTTCAAAATTACTTGCACTTTTTCCCAATTATCACCGAGATAATATCCCATCATCATTAATAAAAAATTATAAATTGCTGTAGAAATAGAAATAAAAATTAAAGTAATCCACCATTTAATATTTGAAATTCCTGAAAAAATCCCAATCGCTGTCCGCATTCCCAGTAAAAGACGATTCCAAAAGATAACCCACAATCCATATTTATTGAATTGCTTTTCTATTCTATGAAGAAAATTTATTGGCATCCATTTATGATCATTTTGAAAAAAAAATTCTCTCCCCCAATGATGTCCAATAGCAAAAACAAACATAAAACCGATAATACTACCAAGAAATGAAAATATAAACAAAGAAGTCAATGAATAAGCAAATTTCCCAAAGAGATATGCGGTAAAAACTAACATTGAATCGCCCGGAATTGGCGGAAAAATATTTTCTATAAAAGATACAATAAAAATTATTATTATAAGTGAAATAGGATTGATTTGACCTAACATTTCTATAATATTTTTTACTAATTCCACTTACTTACTTCCGTAAAATATTTTTCTTATTTACTTAATTGTTCCCTTATGTTTTAACATCATTCTTTAACAGCAGTAACAATAGAAAGCACTTGAATTCCTTCACCTTTTCCAAAAGAAGTTAATCCTTCACCCGATGTCGCTGTAATACCGATATTTTTTATATCTAAAGATAAAATATTTGAAATTGATTCTTTGATTTTAGGAATAAACTGAGTAATTATTGGTTTTTTACATTCAATACTAATTGATACATGAGTAATCTTAAAACCATTTAAAAACCCTATTGCTTTCAATAGATAATATTTACTGTCGGTAATTCCTTTGCCCGAGCACATTTCATCGGCAATTTCACCAAGAATATTCACTCCAGTGATTCCTGAAACAGCATTCGTAATGGAATGTAATATAACATCGGCATCGCTGTTTCCCTGTAATGACAATTCATCAGAAAAAACAACTCCACCTAAGATCAATTTCTTGTCTTGCCTTGAAAAATTAAATTTATGACTATCCTGTCCAATTCCAGTTTTAATTTCCATCGATCACCTCTTTTGCAATTATCAAATCGCTTTTTGTTGTGATTTTAATATTATCATAAGAATCCGGAATGATGGCAACCTTTCCACCGACTTTCTCCATCAACATTGAATCATCTGTCCCATAAATATTGTTTTCCTTAGCATAGGCATAAGCCCTTAAAATAGCTTCTTTATTAAACATCTGAGGAGTATTGATCCTATATAAATTTTCCCTTAGTGGTGTTTCCTTAATTAAATTATTTTTCACAATTTTAATTGTATTAATTGTAGGAACGGCAGCTATTGCACCATCATATTTATCTAATAATTTCACTCCATCATCTATAATATTCTTTGAAAAAAAAGGTCTTACAGCATCATGAATTAATATAATATCAGCATTTGCATTAATTTCTTGCATTCCATTTCTAACGGAATCTTGTCTTTTTTTTCCGCCTAAAATAATTTTAATTTTTGCAAATGAATTAATTTTATTACATATTTCTAAAATTTGTTTTTTAATTTCTTGTGAAACCGGAATAATTATCTCTTTTATTCTTTGATCATCATGAAAACGCATCAATGTATAATAAATAATTGCATGATTGTTAATTTTTATCAACTGCTTTGGAGTTTTGGTTTCCATTCTTTTACCATATCCGGCAGCTGGGATAATCACAGAAATATTTTTCATGATTAAAAAGTATATTTAATTAAATAATTAACATTGCATCGCCATAAGAATAAAAACTATATTTATTCTTTATAGCTTCTTTATATGCTTTCATAATGAAATTTCTGTCCGCAAATGCAGAAACTAACATCATCAAAGTCGATTTCGGTTGATGAAAATTTGTAATGAGTTTATCAACAATTTGGAAATCATAATGAGGATAAATGAATTTATCTGTCCAAGAATTTTGCTCGGTAATTTGCATATTCGATATGTAGGCAGATTCTAATGCCCTAACAACAGATGTCCCAACAGCGATTATTTTCCCACCTGATGCCATTGATTGATTAACTATTTGAGCGGTTTCTTTGGTTATATTATAAAATTCAGAATGCATGTTATGACGACTAATATCTTCAACAACAACGGGTTTAAATGTACCAAGACCAATATGTAAAGTAATTGATGCAATTTTTGTCCCGTTTTTTTCTATTTTCTTTAATATTTTTTTATTGAAATGTAATCCTGCTGTTGGAGCTGCTACTGCTCCCAGATTTTCTGCAAATACGGTTTGATATCTTATTTTATCTATTGGTTCACTTTCCCTTTTAAGATAAGGAGGAATAGGTGATTTCCCGTGTTCCATCACATAATCCATGAACTCTTCTTTTGGGCAATTGTGTCTAATTACACGGCCACTCGATACCGTATTATCAATTACATCACAATGGATATCATCCGTAAAATTCAACTTGTTACCAATACGTACCTTGCGAGCCGGATTAACTATAGTTTCCCAAATTTGTTCATCAAGAGCCCGCAATAAAAATATTTCTACTTTCGCATCTGTCTTATCTTTTTTAGCAAATAATCTTGCTGGAAATACTTTTGTATTATTAAGTACCAAACAATCATTGGGATTTAAATATTTCACGATATCTGCAAATTTATGATGTTCAATGGTTTTCTTTTCTCTATTTAAAACCATTAATTTTGAATCGCCACGTCTTTTAGGTGGATATTTAGCTATTAATTTCTTTGGAAGATCATAATAAAAATCAGACAAATGATACGAATTCTGCTCGTTGTTAAAAATTTCAAATTTTGTCATTAAATAAATTCCTTTGTTTATTATTTCTGTTTTCTTTTTTTAGGTTATAATGGTCATAAGTCCTATCTAAAGCAATACGACCTCTTGAAGTTCTTTGAATAAATCCCTCTTGAATTAAAAACGGTTCATATACTTCTTCAATCGTCTCCGCCTCTTCACCGATAGCAACTGCTAAGTTTTGCAATCCAACAGGCCCACCATAAAAGTTATTGACCAATGTTAACAATATTCTTTTGTCCATATTGTCCAAACCAATTTCATCTATTTCCAACATTAATAATGCGTCTTTTGCTGCTTTTAATGTAACAATTCCATCGGATTGGATCTGTGAATAATCACGGCACCTTTTTAAAAGCCGATTAGCTATTCTTGGTGTCCCGCGAGATCTTCTTGCAATTTCAATTGCCCCATCTTTCGTTATTTCTATTTTTAATCTTTTCGCAGAACGATGAATTATTTCTGCTAATTCCGATGACTTATAATAACCAACATATAAGGTGATTCCAAATCTATCTCTCATTGGAGATGTCAACAAACCCGCTCGAGTCGTAGCACCAACCAAAGTGAATCCTTCTAAATTCAGCTGAATACTTCTTGCACTTGGTCCCTTATCTATCATAATATCTATTTTAAAATCTTCCATGGCAGAATATAAATATTCTTCTACTACTCTATTTGTCCTGTGAACTTCATCTATAAATAAGACATCTCGATAATTTAAATTTGTCAATAAACCTGCTAAATCTCCTGCTCTTTCCAAAATAGGTCCGGATGTTGGTTTAAGATTAGAATTCAATTCATTGGCAATTATATTTGCCAAAGTGGTCTTCCCCAAGCCCGGAGGTCCAAATAATAAAATATGATCAATCGGTTCCTTTCTTTGTTGTGCCGCCTTAATATAAATACTTAGTTTATTCTTTAGCTTCTTCTGCCCAATAAATTCCGATAATTTTTGCGGACGAAGTGAAACTTCACTTTTTCGATCTTTTTCTTGTTTTTCAGGATTTGTATATTCTGATCGCATTATCTTTTTCTTTTTAAAACTTTTTTAACACTACCTACAATATTATCAGAACGCAAGCCATAATAAGTAAGCAATTGATCTGATGTTCCGGATATGCCAAATTCATCATTTATTCCTATCATTTCAATTGGAACAGGATTTTGTTGACTTAGAACTTCTGCAACTGCACTTCCCAATCCACCCGCAATTTGATGCTCTTCTGCTGTAACTATTGCACCTGTTGTTTTAGCTGCTTCTAAAAGCGAGTCAACATCAAGTGGTTTGATTGTATGCATATTTAACACACGAGCAGAAATTCCAAGTTTGTTTAATTTTTCCGCTGCCAGCAATGCTTCATAAACCAACACACCACAGGCTACAATTGTTACATCATTTCCATCTCTCAATTTTTGTGATTTGCCAATTTCGAATGGTGCATCATCGGTTGTAATTAATGGTGCTTTCTGTCGCCCTAATCTAATATAAATTGGACCT
Organism: Fidelibacterota bacterium; assembly: GCA_030600775.1. Lineage (GTDB taxonomy): Bacteria > Fidelibacterota > Fidelibacteria > Fidelibacterales > Fidelibacteraceae > TCS52. The sequence goes on from JAUVLI010000010.1 coordinate 24,928, forward strand.
TTAAAATCTGCTGCTGCAAATATCGCTTTTTTTGTTTCATTAAAATCAGAAGGAACTATCACTGTCATATTTGGTAATACTCTCATTAAGGCAATATCTTCGAGTATTTGATGTGTAGCACCATCTTCGCCAACTGTAACACCAGTATGAGTTGCCACTAATTTAACATTTGTTTGAGAATAAGAAACCAACACTCGTATTTGATCCCATACTCTTCCCGTAATAAAAACTCCAAAAGTTGTAGCAAAAGGAATTTTATTTTCCAAAGAAATTCCAGTCGCTACACTGATCATGTTCTGTTCTGCAATACCTAAATCAAAAAATCTTTTCGGAAATTTTTCAGCAAACCAATTCGCTCTTACCGAACCTGCAACATCAGTAGTTAAAACAATAATTTTCTCGTTAATTTCACCTAATTTAACTAGTGCCTTACCAAATCCATCACGAGTTGGTAACATTTTCGGGTTATTAAAAATGTTTTCTTGTATATATTTCATTATAAATTTAACTTTAAATAATATTCTTCTATTTCTTTAATAGCAGATTTTGCCTCTTTATCATTTGGAGCTGTTCCATGCCATTTTGAAACGCCATCCATAAATGATACAGGGAAACCAAGTTTTGTATTAAAAATGATCATAGTTGGCTTACTATTCTCTTTTTTTGCCTTTTCAAACGCATTAAGTATCTCTTCCATATCATTACCATTAGCAGATAATACATTCCAATTAAATGCCTTCCATTTTTCTGCCAATGGTTCTAATTTATTTATTTCTTCAGTGTTACCGTCTATTTGAATATAATTTCTGTCTGTAAATGCAATCAAATTTGATAATTCACGATGGCCGGCAAACATTGCAGCTTCCCAAATTGAGCCTTCTTGAGTCTCGCCATCTCCAATAGAACAATAAACTAAATGATCTTCCTTATCTTTTTGAGCAATGAGAGCCATTCCACAAGCCACTCCGAGCCCTTGTCCTAAACTTCCGGTAGAAATTTCAACACCAGGCAGTTCAAGTGAATTAGGATGACCTTGCAATCGTGATCTTAATTTCCTTAATGATGATAATTCGCTTACTGGGAAATATCCGGAATGAGCTAATGCTGTGTAATAAATAGGTGCAACATGACCATTTGATACAACAAAACGATCTCTGTCTGCCCAATTAGGATCATTAGAATTATGATTTAAAACATGGAAATACAATGCAGTGAAAATATCAGCTAAACCCAAAGATCCTCCGATATGACCTGATTTTGCACCATGAATAATGTTTACCACATCAATTCTAAGTTGCTTTGAGATTTCTATAAGATTATTTATTTGCTTTTTTTCTATATTGTTCATTAATTTTTCTTTTATTTAAGTATATAATTTACTAAATTTTTTCCCGTTTTACAACTGATTTCCACATAAAATTAATTGTATCTAAATATATGTTATTTTACTATTAAAATGTTTTTGATTAAAATATAATATTTACCATAAATCCCAACTGTTTTCTAACTCTACAAGAAAAACACTTGGATAAAATGTTATTTTTTTTTATTTTAATCAAGTGAATACTTCAAACATAAAACATGTCAAACTAATTATTGGATTGCTCTATTCAGATAATTTTTTAGAATTTGAAAATTTTATTAATTTAATTACTAATATTTTTGGTAAAATAGATAAAATTAGCCCCTTATTCCCATTCAATTATACAGACTATTATAAAACAGAATTTGGCAGCAATTTAAATCGCAGGTTTTTGAGTTTTAAAGATTTGGCCTCGCCTGAAAAATTATCGGAAACAAAAATTATAACCAATAAATTAGAAGAGAAATATTCAAAAAATCATAAAAGAACAATAAATATAGATCCCGGTTATTTGGACTTAGACAAATTTGTATTGGCTTCGGCAAAACATGGAAGACAGAAAATATATGTTGGCAACGGAATTTACACAGATCCTATTTTGGAATATTACCACAAGGGATTCAATTCTTTCAATTGGAGTTTTCCGGATTTTAAATCAAACATATATTTTGATTTTTTTTCAGAAGTAAAAACAATATATAAAAAACAAATAAAAGAGCATCAACAAACCAAATAAAAATATTTATTATAGAGTAATAGTAAATAAATGTTTATATTTAATATATGAAATATTTCAAATTATTAGAAACAGCAGATATTAGTTTTTATAAAAAATTTAAACGACAATGGAAAAATTATGTCTTTCAAATTACTGTTGCAACACTGTCAATTTTTATTGCAATTCTATTTATTAAAATGCAAAATGCAGTAATGGTCGCTTCCTTGGGTGCTACCATATTTATTGTTTTTTCATTAACCGTAGGAACTTCAATGTTCTTAATGGCTATTACAGATATGGAACATCCGCCTGCTTGTGCAACTGCATTAGGAATAGTGAGTGCTGTGGATATACGTTTAGTATGATTTTTGCATTTATTACTGGAGTGATCATTTTATCTTCATTACACCATATTTTAAAACTAAAATTAAAGGATTCAGTATAATATTTATGTTTGCTTTGTATTTTTTAATATACTTTTTGATTTTTATTGTATTAATATTTTTAGGAATGGTTTTTGTCAGATTTAATGTTTCCATAGATGGAAAATATAAAAACAAACAATTTGATGGGAAAATTACATTGTATGGGATCAAATACTTATTTGCAATAATCTTATCAATGAAAAATAGATTTAAATTAAATGTAAAAATTAAATTTTTGCAAATTCCAATAAAATTTACAATTCCATTAAAAAAGAAAATAAAGAAACATAAAATCCAAAGTGTGGAAAGTAAAAAACCCACAAATATAGAAGACGAGAAAACAGATGGTAAACAAAATATATACAAATCAATCACAAAAATTAAATCTTTATATATAAAAAAAGGATCACAAATAACACTTTATAGAAATTTATCAAAGAAGCATTTATTAATAATTTGGAGAAAATATTTACGATTTAAATTAAAAAATCTTACTACAAATATTGGACTGCCCGACCCGAGTAATACTGGAAAATTATCGGGATATTTATATACACTACCATTTATTAATAATAATAAAAACATTAATTTACAATGGGATTATATTAATACAAGATGTGACATAATTATTAAAATGAATATTATTACAAAATTATATGGTATTTTATTCAGATTATTACTAATTTGGAGAGAAATAAATAAATTTAAAAAAAGAGGAGAGATAAATGATTAATGAAACAATAGAAACTTTGTTACGGAAGGCAGAAGACATTGCCAAAACAAAAACCATTGTTGGAGATCCCCTAAAAGCCGGCGAAGTTACAATTATTCCAATATCAAAAATCTCTATTGGATTTGGTGCAGGTAGGGGAAAAGATAATAAAAAAGATGCAAATGGTGAAGGTGCCGGGGGTGGAATCAATAT
>JAUVLI010000126.1 GCA_030600775.1 Fidelibacterota bacterium
TTACATAGTTCTTAAAAGCAATAATTATGTTTTAACAAAAGATTCTATTAATGCAAATTACTACGGCGAATTAACTACAAAAAATAAAAAAGATTCAACACAATACATAATAATGATAAAAACTGACTATGAAAAAAAGATAATTGGAATTTTTTCAATGAAACAAATTAAAAAAACAGATGTAAGAAAAAATATGAAAAAATATGTTTTTTATGGTTTTTTACTTAATAGTTTGATGATATTATTATATTTTGTAAGATCAACATAGGGAGAATAAATTAATGAAAAAAATACTATTTATAACTTTTTTAAACATAATATTGATCACAAATATTTTTGCTCAAGATAATTTTGATAAAAAAAATATCCTAAAAAGTATTGTTTTGCCCGGCTGGGGAGAATTAAGTTATAATAAAACTCGCAGTAAAATGTTTTTTATTTCTGAATTGACAATGTGGGTATCATTATTCACTTTTAATAAATATAATGATATTCAAGATAGTGACATGAGGAATTACGCTGCAATACATTCAGGAGCTGAAGAATTTTCCTCATCTTCTCAATATTGGGTTGACTTGGGAGGATATTTTAGTTATCAAGATCATAAAACCGAAATGCTTGAGATGAGAACACCGGAAAAGATTTACAACGAAAAATATGCTTGGGATTGGGACACTCATGAAAACGCTAATAAATATCGTAACATGAGAATTGATCGCGACCAATCATTATTAAGAGCAAAATTTGCTGCCGGCGGGCTCGTTTTAAATAGAATAATAAGTGCTATTGATGTAATATATCTATCAAATAAACAAAATCATATCAGCTCTTCCCTATCGCTCGATCAATATAATACTACTTTTAAAATTTCCATACCAATTAATATATATTGATCAATTGCCATTGAATATTTATAAAAATAACGGCGTTTTATTATCTTTTACAATCATATATTTAATTGTAATTTCTTTTATTCCATCATTAATTGGGCAATTTTTAGGTCTGATATCTATTCTTATAATTATTTTTTTCAACAAATCAAGAAATAATATTTTTAACTCGTTCAAAAAATTTTCTATACTAATTATTTTCACATTATTAATTCATCTTTTTTTTAGATTTGATCCAAATAAATATTTTGATGATCTATTAACCAGAGAGCTGTGGATCAAGAGTTTATTTTTTACAATACGAAATGTAAATATCATTTTATTAATGATCTGGTTTATGAATTCTGTTTCCACAATCGATTATTATAAGTTCCTAAATTCACTACAGAAGAAATTTTTAAAGTTCAAAATTGATTTATCTTTCTTAATTCAATCGTTGATCATCGGCTTCCGATATTTCGATATTATTCACACGGAATTTAAATCACTACAGCAAATCCACAGAATTTTGGGAATGAAAAAACCACGAAAAATCATTAGGAAAATTAAATATTACTCTGGTCTGATTTTACCATTAATTATTAACTCAATTGAAAGAGCAGAAATTTTATCAATTGCTTTAACAACTAGAAAATATAATTATTCAACGAAAAATAATTTATGAAATCAAACAATTCTTTAAATAATATTTTCGTTCTTGAAGTTGAATATGACGGAACAAATTATGCCGGTTTTCAAATTCAACCAAATGTAAAAACAATTCAAGGCGAATTGCAAAAGGCATTAGAAAATATTTATAAACAAAAAATTACAATAAATGGATCGGGTAGAACAGACGCCGGAGTTCATGCACGAAGACAAATTTTCCACTTTTCACCACCAAGAATAATTGAAAACATTAATTTAAAACTCGCAATAAATTCACAGATAAATAGAGATATTAGAATAAGAAAATTCGGATTGGCAAATCAAGATTTCCATTCTCGATTTTCAGCTGTTGATAGAACTTATAAATATTATATTTCATTAAAGGAAGACACATTTAGTCGAGATTATTCTTGGCAAATTGATTACAATGTAGATGTAAAAAAAATAAAAAAATGTGCTAAAATCATCAAAGGCGAACACGACTTCACCACTTTTTGCAATGCTAAATCTGAAACAAAACATAAATTGTGTATTGTAAAAAAAAGTAACTGGAAAACAAACAATCACTTACTCATTTACACAATTACAGCAAACAGATTCCTACATAATATGGTGAGATCATTGGTTGGCAATATGGTCAAAGTTGGTATAGGTGAAAAATCTGTCAATAATTTTAGAATAATCTTAGAAAACAAAAAAAGATATTTTGATATTTACACTGCTCCTCCACAAGGATTATTTTTGGAAGAAGTTAATTATAATAAAAAAATCCTGTGGAAAGAATAAAAATATAAGATTACAAGAATAATGTTTTTGTAATTTTTCATAATAATTTGTATTTTAAAACTATGAAAATAGAATATTACATATCAGGAGAATAAAATGACTAAAAAACGCACTTTAATATCCTTATCCATTTTTGTATTATTCATAATGATCATCGTTATGATTTTTCATAACTATTCGTTAATAAAAGAGATCAAAAAGCCAGAACCACCAAGTAAACAAATTATAAATGAAAACATCGCTACAAATAGACAAAATGCTATCACAAAAATAATAGAAGAATGCAGTCCTGCAATTGTTGGTATTCATGTTACACGAATACAAAAATACACTCAAAGTAATTTTTTTAATGATCCATTCTTTAATCATTTTTTCCCACCACGGATTTATAATGAAAAAGTAAAAAGTATGGGTAGTGGAGTTATAATTTCCAAAGATGGCTTGATTTTGACAAATGCTCATGTAGTTGGAAAAAACGCTCTTGAAATAGTTGTTACTTCAACAACCGGAGAGAAATTTAATGCGGAAATAATCGGGATTGATGACTTGTCGGACATCGCCGTATTAAAAATAAATAAAAAAAATTGCCCATTTTTAAAAATGAGTAATAGTGATGAAATTATCATTGGAGAATGGGTCGTTGCATTAGGAAATCCATTTGGACTATTTGATTTAAATTTTCAGCCAGTAGCAACTATTGGAATAATTAGTAGCACAAATCTCGATTTTGGTGAGCAGCAAAGTGGCCGAGTATATCAAGATATGATCCAAACAGATGCAAGTATTAATAGTGGAAATAGCGGAGGTGCTTTAGTAAATGTTCTTGGAGAAATAATCGGAATTAATACCTTCATTTTTAGCAATGCTTCATCTTCGGGGTCTATAGGAATTGGATTTGCAATTCCTATAAATCGAGTTAAAGAAATAGTTGATGAACTGGTGAAAAATGGAAAAATTGATCGTGGATTTGATACCGGATTGATAGTGCAAATATTAAATCCATACATTATCAACTACTTAAAGATTCCAGTTAAATATGGTGTAATAATTACAGATATAAAAAGAAATAGTTCGGCAGCAAAAACAAACTTAAAAGTTGGAGATGTAATCTTAGAAGTAAATGAACATAAAGTAAAAAATGATCGGGATATATATCGTATTATTAATGAAAACTATCTTAAAGCAGGTGATACTATTCTTTTAACCGTTTGGCGCGAAGGGGAAAAACATAGGATAGATCTTCCGTTAGAGAAATCTAAATAAGAGAATAATGTGAATAAACACGAAAAAATATTGGTCACTAATCACACAAAGAAAATACAAAGGACACCAAGAATAAAAATATTTATATTTTGTTGACTTTTAAAATTTATTTAATTAAAATAATTGAAATAATCAGGAGGAAATTATATTTTGAAAATTATAACAGTAAAAGACAAAAAAACAAAAAAACAATTTATTCGCTTGCCATGGAAAATATATAAGAATAATCCAAATTGGGTTCCACCACTTATAATGCAAGAAAAAGAAAAGTTCAATAAAAATAAATTTCCATTTTTTGAGCATTCAGAAGTAGATTTCTTCATTGCAGAAAAAGACGGAGATATTGTTGGTAGAATTGCAGCAATAAAAAATAATAATCATTTAAAAGTTTACAATGATGATATCGGTTTTTTCGGTTTTTTTGAGTCAATAAATGACCAAAATGTTGCTAATGCACTTTTTGATACTGCAAAGAATTGGTTAAAAGAGAGAGGACTAAAAAAGATCAGAGGTCCAGAGAATTATTCTCAAAATGAGGAAGCGGGATTATTAATTGATGCTTTTGATCAACCACCTGTAATAATGATGACTTATAATCCCCCCTATTATATTAATTTAATTGAAAATTATGGATTTAAAAAGGAAATGGACCTTTATGCCTATAACATTAAAAATATAAAACAAATTCCTTCTCGCTTAAAAAAAGCCGTTTCTTTAACGAAAAGAAAATATAATTATAATATCAGAAAAATAAATGTAAAAGATCTTGATGCCGAAGTTAAAAAAATAAAGTCAATTTATGATACTGCATGGGCTGAAAATTGGGGTGCAGTTCCATTTACTGATTCTGAAATAGGACATTTAAAAAAAGAACTTATACAAATATTAATTCCTGATTTGACATTTATTGCTGAAATCGATAATAAACCTGTAGGTGTTTCAATAACTGTACCGGATATCAATGAAGCATTAATAAAAACAAATGGTTATCTTTTTCCTTTTGGACTTTTTAAAATCCTATGGCATCAAAGAAAAATTAAAGGTGTTAGAGTGCTTATATTAGGAATAATACCTGGAGAACGCAATAAAGGCATTGATACAGCATTATACCATGAAACTTTTAAGAATGTTATCAATAAAGGATTTCACAATGGAGAAATGTCGTGGATATTGGAAAATAATCATCCAATGCGTAATGCTCTGGAAAAAATATATGGTGCAAAAATATATAAAACATATCGTATTTATGAAAAAGAAATTAATTAAAAACCAATTATATACTTTGACTAATTAGTACAATTATGCTAAAAAATAAATAAAATTCAAAA
>JAUVLI010000133.1 GCA_030600775.1 Fidelibacterota bacterium
ATTTGGAAAGATATAATATATTTAATATTTTTAAACATCGGAAATTGAAGATTATGGGAAAATAATGTGTAACAAATTACATCTAATCTTATATTAGGTAAAACAAGGAGGAAGTGATGAATATCGAAAAACTTCAAGATTTTTTTTTCTGGTGCATGTTGGTCAATATTGGGATATATGCTTTTACTGCAATTGTGATATTGGTGTTGCGAGATTTCGTCTGCAAGATGCATGGAAAAATGTCCGGGTTAGACAAAGAAACAGTTTGCAAATCTATATATATGTATTTAGCTGCTTACAAGTTATTTATAACTGTTTTCAACTTTGTGCCTTGGATTGCAATATTGATAATCAAATAAGTGGTGGATAAAGACGAGAGAGTCCATATTGATAGTAATTTCAATGGAACTCTTTGTAAAATGTTATTAACTTTCCACATAATGAAAGTGAAAGCAACACATTTAGTTCTTATGATTGTCTAAAAATAATAATACAAAAACCATTTGGAAAAGTATAATTTATTTTATATATTTACAGATTGAGAAGATGGAGAATAATAGGAAGAAACGATAAAATAGAATGAAAAGAGTAATAGTATTTACAACACCGACATGTTCATATTGTAGAACTTTGAAGGGTTATTTGAAGAAAAATAGAATAAGATTTAAAGAAGTTGATGTATCTAAGGATATGAAAGCTGCTATGGATATGAAAAGGAAAAGCGGACAACAGGGTGTTCCGCAAACTTGGATAGATAATAGGCCAATAGTTGGATTTGATAGGCCAAAAATAGATAGAATGTTAAATTTAAAATAAAGGAGAAAATCATGAAAATAAAACCTCTAGACGATCGTGTATTAATAGAAATTATTCCGGAACAAAACAAAACCCAAAGCGGGATTATTATACCGGATACGGCGAAAGAAAAGCCAAAAGTTGGAAAAGTTGTTGCAGTTGGTACAGATGAAGATTTAAAAAAATTGATCAAAAAAAATATGAAAGTTCTTTTTGGTAAATATTCAGGTGAAGAGATAAAAATGAATGGGAAAGATCATTTACTTTTACAGAGAAGTGATATACTTGGTATAATTGAAGAATAAAATTATTAAATATTTAATGATAATTAATTATTTTATCTTTTAAATTGACTTTTAATAAATTTTGATATTATATTAAGTTAAGTTAAAAAAATAGAAAATAGGAGAACAATGGCTCATCCATTATCGACAAAAAAAAGAGTAAGACAAGCTAATAAAGCAAGATTAAAAAATAATATGAATGAAAGCAGAATGAAAACATTGGTAAAAAATGTTAGTAAGTCAGCAAATAAAGAAGAGGCAGAAAGTAATTTACTAAAAGTTACTTCTTTTGTTGATAAGATTGCTCATAAACATACCATACATAAAAACAAAGCATCTCATATTAAATCAAGAATGCAAAAAGTTGTTAATAAAATGAAATAATTTGGTTTTTTTTGCAAAAGAGATAATTAGCAATTAATTTTAAAAGCAGTGGATAGTTATTCACTGTTTTTTTTATTTTGCAATAAATAAGTCCAATCACAAAACCATTGAAATGGTTAGATTATTTGGGTCTATTGATTTTCCACAGATAAATCTGTGGGTTTCTGTTTTATTTATCTAATTGTTTTTAAGGCAAATAGAGGATGAACACACAAAACAATAGAATCCCCGAATGGGGATTAATGTAAATAACTACCGATGGAATCGGTAGAAAACAAATGTCTAAAATAACACTAACCACGAAGTGGTTGAATTATTGTTCAACTACTCCGTAGTTTTTAGAATTTGGAGGTGAGTTTATATTTCTTTCTATGGATTTTGTCCATAGTTATTAAAATTAAATTACTTCGTGATTTCAATAATTTATTTCATCGATCTTCAGTTCATAATTTATTAATTTAAAAATGTAAGGAATTTTATCTTCTAAAATCAAAAATCGGTGTTCCTTGTTCTTAAATCATTTTTTTATTTTTTACAAATATTTTTTTGCGTCTTAGTTTACCCCGTAACTTTAGCGTATCGGGGCGTCTTTGCGTGATACATTTTTTAGCGTTTTAGTGTGATGTATTTTTCAAAGCCCTTTTTTCTCAAAATACAAGATGGGCATTTTCCACATCCATATCCCCAATCATGCAATTTAGAACGGTCTCCGTAATAGCAGGTGTGAGTGTCTTTTTTAATAATATCTAATATTTTTAATTCATCAGATAATTCCCAAATTTGTGCTTTTGATAAATGTTGTAATGGCACAATAATATTTATATCTCGTTCAAGTCCTAATTGCAATGATCTGGTCATAGAATTAATAAAATCACTTCTGCAATCAGGATAGCCGGAATAATCTTCTTCATTTACTCCAATAATAATGTCCGTAATACCACTTTTATAGGCAACAGCTGCAGCATAAGATAAAAATATTATGTTTCTTCCGGGAACAAAAGTGTTTGGGATTCTTTTTGACGAATCGTCCATTTTTATGTCATTAGTTAATGAATTTCCACCAATTTTTTTGAAAGCAGGAATAGTAAATTCGTGCAAGGTTATTGATGTTTTTTCTGCAATATCTTTTGCACATTCATATTCTATTTCATGTCGTTGAGAATAGTGAAAAAATATTCCTTCAATCTTATTATATCTTTTTTTTGCCCAATAAAGGCAAGTTGTAGAATCCTGTCCACCTGATAACAATACTATTGCATTTTTTTTCATTGTGTTACTTGCTTCTTATTCAATTTTTTATAGTGTACCAATAATTTTATTTGTTTGTAGAGTTAATTTCCATTTTGTATGTTTTTTAACATATTCATAACAATATTTTGCAACATTCGTATCAAAAAAGTTTGCCGATTCTGTGCCAATATCTTCATTGTGAGTTGGATTTTTGGGGCTTATATAATAATGACTTGCTTTGATTCCATGAGAATCTGGAATTTCATCTATACCAATAACACATTTAACTTCATCACATTCATCAATTTTTATTTTATCATTTTTTGGTGATACAGTTATCCAATCAAAATAATCATGTTGTAGTTTAAACATTCCATTTGTTTCAACAGCTAATTTATATCCCTTATCAGATAATATTTTTGCTAATTCGGTTGTATCTTGTAATAATGGTTCTCCACCTGTGAATATAATAAATTTTGATTGAAAATTTTCAATATTATTAAGTATTTCTGAAATATTCATATCAATTCCTGATAAGAATTCCGTATCGCAGAAATCACATCTTAAATTGCAATTAGAAAAACGAATAAAAATGGCAGGTGTACCCGATAAAAATCCTTCTGCCTGAATGCTATAGAATATATCGTTTATTTTGTATAAGTTACTTGATTGGTTGGTGTTTCCCATAACCTCACTTCTTCTATTTTCAGTAATTTTGTTAATTTGTCAAAAATCCATTTGGACAGATTTTCAGCAGTTGTTTCGTAAGGGAAAATGTTATATTTCAGAACTTTTGGAAAATTGGTCAATAATAATGAATCTTTTTCATAAATTGCAGTTGAATGATCAAGTTTATCGATAATATTTTTAATAACGATTTCTTTTAAATCTCCAAAATCAATTATTATGCCATTTTTATTGATATCTCCCGATATTGTTATTTCCAACTTATATGTATGACCATGTAAATTTCTACATTTTCCATTATGGAAAGTTAATCTGTGAGCCATCGAAAAATTAAATGTTTTTAAAATATGTGTTTTCATAATTTAGTCACTCCTTAAAATGCATCGAAATATAGTAATAACATTTTATAAATAAAAACTAACTTTTATATTTTTTTTTATTTAAATTATAGTCGTAAATATTTGAAGGAGAAAATGAAAGTAAAATTCTGGGGAGTTAGAGGGTCAATACCAACTCCAATATCTGATAAAACATTTAAAACGCAGTTAAGATTAATATTATCTGACATTACAACAGATGATATTTCTACACCTGAAAAGAAAAACGAGTTTATTGAGAACCTAACATTTGACAAAACTATTATTGGCGGGAATACTGCCTGTGTTGAATTGCAAATAGATAAGAAATTATTTATTTTTGACATGGGAAGTGGAATTATTCAATTAGGGAATTATTTGGTAAAGAAACAAAAAAAGAATGGTCTTGATCTAAATATTTTTATTAGCCATACTCATTGGGATCATATTTTAGGATTACCTTTTTTTAAGCCGGCTTTTTATTCAAATAATAACATTACTTTTTATTCACCAATTCCCAATTTGGAAGAAAGATTGATATTACAACAAAATCCAAAATATTTTCCTATTTCTTTGGATTTATATCCGGCTACGAAAAAGTTTGTCCAATTAGAAAAAAATGGAACAATAGAAGTTAATGGTGTTAAAATTGAAAATATTTTACAATATCATCCGGGAAGTTCTTACGGATATCGAATAATGAGTAATGGAAAGACAGTTGTATATTCAACAGATAGCGAACATAAACACAGAAAAAATGAACATAATGGAAAATTTATTGATTTTTTCAAAGATGCAGATATTTTAATTTTTGATGCTCAATATACATTAGAAGAAGCAATAAATAAAAGAGATTGGGGACATAGTTCTGCTTTGATTGGAATTGATCTTGCAATAAAATCTAATGTTAAAAAACTTGTTTTATTTCATCACGAGCCGGACAATAATGATGAGATAATAC
>JAUVLI010000006.1 GCA_030600775.1 Fidelibacterota bacterium
GCAGGAACTGTTGCGGTTATTCAAGAATATAGAGCGAAAGGGCCATTGACAAAATCGCTTTATGCAATTGTTGGATTTGATGATGGGCTTGGAATAATTATTTTCGGTTTTGCAGCAGCAATTGCTCGCTCAATTCTATCAAATCAAACAGGGACGGAAACAGTCAATTTTTTTGAACTAATCTGGCCTCCATTGAAAGAAATTCTAATTAGTTTGGCCATTGGAGGAGGGTTCTCAATTATCATAAGTTTATTAGTAAGAAAATTAGAAAATTCAAGTGACATTTTGATAATTTTAATCGCTTTTATTTTTATTTCAGTTGGAGTAGGTCATATTTTCCGTATTTCAATAATACTAACGAATATGGTTATTGGGATGATAATTGCCAATACACAGGGTTTTCCAATTGTGCGTAAAATTAAAGATAGATTACCGATTTTAATGCCTTTACTATTTATATTGTTTTTTACATTAGCTGGAGCGAATTTACATATTACAGCACTTCCATCATTAGGAATATTAGGAATATTGTATGTGATTGCTAGGTCAGGTGGTTTGATTTTCGGTTCAAAACTTGGTGCTTATTTTGGAAAAGCAAGTAAAAATATCAGGAAATATGTTGGATTAGGAATATTATCACAAGCCGGTGTTGCAATCGGTTTAGCTCTCATAGTAAAACATGATTTCAAAGGATTAGGAGCAATTATAAAAGGTCAAGAGATGACGACAGGTGATCATATTGGAGCAGTAATCATTACAACAGTAACTGCAACTTGTATATTTTTTGAAATTATTGGTCCGATTTTAACAAAATACGCTTTAACTAAAGTGGGTGAAATTGATAAATCGAAGTGACTATATGAGAAGGAGGCTTTGTGACTAGGGAATTGATTGGCATTTATAGGTATTTGTATGAAAACGGAATATAGTAATAGGATTTAAGATTTTTTTGAAGTTAAAAAGACAAAATCTACAAGTAAATTAATGTAAATAAATATCGATGGAATCGACAGATAGCGAATATATGAAATCATATATATCCATAAAGTGGTCTAACTTATATTCTAAAAATAAAAATAAAATCTATATTGTTTTATTAAATGATTTTTTGTAAAATTATACTTATGAAAAAGATTTGGTATATTTGGTAAATTAAAAATATGTTTTAGGAATGATCAATGAAAATTAACAGACGACACTCAAGAGAATTATGTTTGCAAGTATTATATTCTTATGTAATGACTTTAGATCCGATTGACCAAATTATTAATAATATTAAGAATGCAAATATTGAAATGATAGAAGAATATGATGAGGATTTTTTAAACATTTTGGTTATTAAAACAATCAAAAATATGGAAATGATTGATGACAAAATTAAGCAAAGAGCAAAGAATTGGAATTTTGATAGAATTGCCCTAATAGATAAATTAATATTAAGACAATCAATTGCAGAATTATTATTTTGCGAAGATGTTCCACCAAGAGTTACGATTGCTGAAGCAATAGAATTAGGGAAAAGTTACTCTACAGATGATAGTCATATATTTATTAATGGAATGCTTGACCGGATCTATCATGATTTTATTGAAGAGGGTAAATTAATGCCAGAAATTGATTTTAAAGAAAAAAAAGAAGAGAACAAATAATTGAAAGTATTTGAATAAGGACAATTTATGTTTAGTAATTTATTAAAAAAAATGTTTGGTACAAGTTCTGGAAGATATCTAAAGGATATTGACCATTATGTTAATGAAATAAATAATAATTATAAAAAAATCTCAAATTGGACCCAAGACGATTTAAAAAACCGTACGGCAAAGATGATAGAATTTATTGATACTAAAAGGGAAGAGGCGAGAAAAAAAGCTGAGTCGGAAAATTTAGAACCGGAAGTGATTGATAAAGAGATATATAAAGCCGAACAATCTGCTTTGGATGAATTAATGGTTGAGGCATTTGCAATGGTAAAAATGGCCTGTAAACAACTCCTTGGCAAAGAATTTATGGTTGTTGGAAATAAAATGAAATGGGAAATGGTTCCTTTTGATGTTCAACTCCTCGGAGCGGTAGTATTACATAGAGGAGATATAGCAGAAATGAAAACCGGTGAAGGTAAAACACTGGTTGCAACAATGCCAATATTTTTAAATGCTTTGACTAAAAGAGGAGTACATTTAGTAACTGTAAATGATTATCTCGCAGAACGAGATGCTGAATGGATGGGTTTAATTTATAAATATTTAGGTTTAACTGTTGGAAAAATTCTCAATACTATGCCGAATGAATTAAGAAAAGATAATTATAATTGTGATATTGTATATGGAACAAATAATGAATTTGGTTTTGATTACTTACGTGATAATATGGCTGTTGATTTAGATGGTACGGTTCAACGTGATTATTGTTATGCTATTGTTGATGAGGTGGATTCGGTTCTTGTTGATGAAGCGCGAACTCCGTTAATTATTTCCGGTCCGGTGAAATCAAACACAAATGAATCATTTAAAAAACTTAATCCAAAAATCAATGGTTTAGTTGGAGCACAGCAAAAATTAGTATCTAAAATTCTTATCGATTTTGAGAATATGGATGAAAATTTAGATGCGATTGAGCGGGGAACAAAGTTATTAATTGCTCACAAGGGTTTACCAAAAAATAAAAGGTTAATGAAAAAAATGCAAGAACAGGGAATGCAAAAACTTTTATATAATACCGAGTCCTTTTATATGCAAGAGAAAAAAATTGAACAAATCGAAGAGGAACTTTATTATTCAATTGATGAAAAAAATAATATAATAGATATTTCCGATAAAGGTCGGCATTTGCTTTCACCAGACGACCCCAATCAATTTATTATACCGGATATTGGAGATGAATTTGCAAAAATAGATGAACAAAATGATCTTTCACATAAGGAAAAGGAAGAGAAAAAGAATGAAATTCAACGGCTACATAGTAAAAGAAGTGAAACAATTCATAATTTACAACAATTATTAAGAGCATATTCGCTTCATGAAAAAGATGTCGATTATGTAGTAAAAGAAGGAAAGGTTTTAATTGTTGATGAATTTACAGGCAGGATACTTCCTGGAAGGCGTTATAGTGAAGGTTTGCACCAAGCAATTGAAGCAAAAGAAAATGTAAAAATTGCTGATCAAAATCAAACATTAGCTACAATTACATTACAAAATTATTTTCGTATGTATGATAAACTTGCTGGAATGACAGGAACAGCTATAACCGAAGCAGATGAATTTCAGGAAATTTACAAATTAGAAGTAGTTACTATTCCAACAAATAAGCCTTGTATTAGAGATGATAAAGAAGATTTTATCTATAAGACAAAAAGGGAAAAGTATGCTGCAATAATTGACGAAATATTGAGATGTCATAAAAAAGGACAACCTGTATTGGTTGGAACGATTACAGTTGATGTATCAGAAACAATAAGTAGGATTTTGAAGAGAACAAAAATTCCACATAATGTATTAAATGCAAAACAACATCAACGAGAAGCTGAAATTGTTTTACGGGCAGGAAATACGGGAGCAGTTACAATTGCTACGAATATGGCTGGAAGAGGAACTGATATTAAAATCACGGATGAAGTAAAACAGTTAGGTGGATTAAAAATATTAGGAACGGAGCGCCACGAATCACGGAGAATTGATCTGCAGTTAAAAGGTAGATCAGGAAGGCAAGGTGATGCCGGTGAATCACAATTTTTTCTATCACTCGAAGATAATTTGATGCGTCTGTTTGGTAGTGAAAGAGTAAGTAGTATTATGGATAAGATGGGGATTGGCGATGGTGAAGTCATTACACATTCAATGATTTCAAGATCAATTGAAAAGGCACAAAAAAAGGTAGAAGAACGAAATTTTGGAATTAGAAAACATTTGTTAGAATATGATGATGTAATGAATCAACAAAGAGAAGTTATATATGACAGGCGAAATTATGCATTACACGGAGGCAATTTACAGGAAGAAATAGATGCGATGATAGATGATTATGTTGATGAAGTTGTTATGCGATTTACAGATAATCCGGAAATTGAATATTGGAATTGGGATACCTTGAGACAAGAAACGATAAGTGTTTTAATGACAGATATTCACTCAGACGAATTTGCAAATGAAATTAACAGAGAATTATTAAAGAAAAAATTAATTGAAAAGGCAAAAGATACATATAAAAGAAAAAATGAAATTATTCCATCTGAAATAATGAGGCAATTGGAAAGATGGGCATATTTAAGAACTATTGACAAATTATGGAAAGAACATCTTTTCGAATTAGACCAAGTGAAAGAGGGAATTGGTTTACAAGCTTATGGGCAAAAGGATCCATTAATTGCATATAAATCGGAAGCGTTTAGATTATTTAAAGAATTATTAGATAAGATTAATCACGACTCTTTACAATTAATGTTTAGAACTGAGATAAGAACAGAAGAAAAACCGAAAGTCGATCAAAATAAAAGAATTTCAATTCAACATGCCGCTTCCACAAATATGGGTTTCCAAAATAATGGACAAAACAATTCCAATAATTCTGACGAAAAGAAAAAACAACCATATGTAAGAAAAAACAAGAAAATTGGTAGGAATGAGCCTTGTCCTTGTGGCAGTGGAAAAAAATATAAAAATTGTTGTGGAAGATGACGGGGAGAGAATTTGTTGGCATTAATTAGCATTGGTAGAAATCTGTTAGAAAAAAGAAAACGGAAAATGTAAGAGCAATTTTTAATATGCAGGTAAAATTTATGAATTTTTCAAATGCAATTGTCAGGCAACCCGGAATAAATTTTGCTGATGGAATTACTACCCAATTACAAAAACCTGATTATAAAAAAGCACTATTTCAACATACTAATTATTGTAAAATATTAGAAAAATGTGGATTAAAATTAATTATACTTAAACCGGATTTGCGATATCCTGATGCCGAATTTGTAGAAGATACGGCAATTATTACTGGAAAAATGGCAATTATTACCAAACCGGGTAATATTGAACGACGCAATGAAACAAATGAAATAAAAAATATTTTAGCTGATTTTAAAAAAATTGAGCAAATCATTTTTCCAGGTACAGTTGATGGTGGAGATATTTTACAGATAGAAAACCACTTTTATCTTGGTCATTCTAGCAGAACAAATTTAAATGGGATTGAACAATTAAAATCATTGCTTTTAAAATATGGTTATACTTCATCTATTGTAAAAGTTGATGAAATGTTACATTTAAAATCAGGTGTAAATTATTTAGGTAATGGAGCAATAATTATTCAAGAAAAATTAAAAGACTTGCCTATTTTCAATTCCTATAAAAAAATAATCGTATCCGAAGATGAAAATTATTCAGCTAATTGTTTAAATATCAATGGAAAAATATTAATTCCAAAAGGATATCATGATACAAAAGAAAAATTAATAAAACTGAATAATGAAATTATTGAATTGGAAATGTCAGAATTTATGAAAATGGACGGCGGATTGACTTGTTTATCTCTTAGATTCTAAAAATTCATAAGATATTTTAAATATTTTAGTAAGAAGAAGTTATATAATCTTCTAGAATCTCTCTTCTTTTAACAGTAATATAAAGGACAGCTTTCAATACATCACCAACAGATATTAAACCAAATAGTTTTTCATTTTCTACCACTGGAATATGTCGGATTTTATGTTTTGCCATTAGGTCCATTACAGTATCAATTTTACAATTCAATTTAGTAGTAATGAGATTTTTCTTTTTTGTCATGATATCGGAAACTTTCATACTTACATTATTATCATTGTTTTCCTTTTCTTTGCAGTTCCTATAATAAAGAAAACGCAGAATATCTCTTTCTGTGATAATACCAAGGATTTCTTCACTTTCCATAACCATTAAAGAGCCAATATTATGTTTGTTCATTATTTTTAATGCAACACATATTGTATCCTCAGATTCAATAGTAAATACTTTTGCTCCTTTTTTCTTTAGAATGTCTTTAACTTCCATTTACATCCTCCTTTTGATTAATAAATAAGTTTATTATTTTAAGAATATTTTTGAATAATTTCTATCTAAGTTAGATTTTTCTAAATACTTTTCTAATTTATTTTTAATAAAAATTATTGCCTTTTGGAGATTCAATTCAGCTCTTTCACTCAGCAGTTGTTGGAATTCCCATTTATAACCTTTAATTTGTAATAGTAAAGCTTGTGGTATCTGTTTCTTTATTTCAGAACATAAATTCAAAATAAAACTTGGTGAAACAGCATGCATTGTAAAATTTACTTCACAGCTTGGTTTTATTTGAGCAATGTCAAAGTCAGAAATATCTTTCTCTTGCGATGCATCAACAAAAATCACTATATCATAAGAAGAAATATTTTCTGCATCTTCAATATTAAGCTGATAATTTGAATCGAAATCAATATTTTTAAAACCTTTCATTTTAGCCCAATCACTTAATTGTTCAGTAAATGAAATTCCAACTCCGTCATCTTGGCGTCCGGGATTTCCATAACCATAAAAAAGTATTTTGGGTAAATTATTCATCATTTTTTGTTTTAATGTCTAAAAGATTATTTTTAGAATCATAGAGTTTGATTTGTAAAGGTAACTTTCCAATTGCGTGAGTGGCACAACTTAAACACGGATCATAAGCACGGATACCAACTTCAACTGCATTTAACATTCCTTCTGTAATTTCATTTTTACCAGAAATGAATTGTTTAACTGCACTTTCTACAGCAAGATTCATTGGGATATTATTGTTTGTGGTGGAAACAATTAGATTTGCCATTGTAATCTGATCATTTTCATTGATTTTATAGTGATGGAAAAGAGTTCCTCTCGGTGCTTCTAATACTCCAACACCTTCATTTCCTTTTTTACCTTTTGTAACTAATTCACCTTTTAGTAAATCCGCATCATTTAGTAATTCTTTCATCATTTCCGCACAGTGTAAAATTTCAATTAAGCGTGCCCAATGATAATGCATAGACATATTATTTGGCTTACCATTGGTGTATGCTTTGAATAGTTCAAATTCTTTTTGAGCAAGTGGAGATGGAATAAAATCAACCGTATTTAGTCGTGCCAAAGGACCAACTCTATACCAACCGTCTTTTGGTCCATATTTTCTCAAATAAGGAAATTTCATATAACTCCAACTGCGAACTTCTTCAGCAATATGTTCTAAATAATCTTGTGTATCTACATCGTCTAATATTTTATTTCCTTCAGAATCAATTGCTCTTAAAACACCATGATAAAGATCCAAAGCACCATCTTTTCGTACCATGCTAAGATGTTTAGAGGGATATGCCGCAAAATTATCAATTATATCTTTATGTTCTTTATGATAATTATGAAAAAATTCAAGTCCTGATAATGACCATTCTATCATTTTATCAACATTCATCGGATCTTGACCAATTAGAAGATTTAGTTTTTCTTTTGTAGAAAGATGCTTATTGATTCCACCAGGAATTGCTCCAGTTCCATGAATTTTTTTACCGGCTGTAACTTTGATAACTTCTTGACCAAATTTACGCATCATTACTGCCTGCACTGCCAATTCTTTATGCATCTTTGCAATACCAATTACATTTCTAATAGCCGGATCACCATCTATACCAAATAGTAAATCGGGTGAAGCGAGATGAAAGAAATGTAAAACATGTGATTGAAAAACCTGTCCAAAATGCATCAAGCGTCTCATTTTTTCAGCAGTTGGAGTCAGACCATCGCCGGTTCCAGCTCCAACAATAACATCCATTGCTTTTGCTGCTGCCAAGTGATGACTAACCGGGCATATTCCACATAATCTTTGTACTATGACCGGTGCTTCCCAATATGGTCTTCCTTGTATAAATTTCTCAAATCCACGGAATTCTACAATATGTAATCTACTTTGTTTGAAATTATTATTATCATCTAAATATATTGTTACTTTTCCATGACCTTCAACTCTTGTTACCGGCTCAATTGTTATTTTTTTCCCCATAATCACCTCTTATTAATCAAATTTGTATGTTTTATATTCTGGATCAATTTCTTTTCCATTTAAGAGAGCAACAAGTGCATCCCAAATTAAATCAGCTCTCGGTGGACAGCCTGGAAGGAAATAATCTATTTTTACTACTTCATGACAAGGATAAACTTTGTCTAATATCATTGGAAGTTCTTCATCATTTGGCATAATATTATTTTTATTAATAGTAGAGGGTGAATCCTGATACGCTTCTTTAAGACAGCTTTCAATGCTATCTTTTCCGTTTCTCATTGCAGGTAAGCCACCCATAATTGCACATTCACCAAGTGAAATTAATATTTTACAATTTTTACGAAATTCTTTTAGTACTTTATAATTTTCAGTATTTGCTACGCCACCTTCAATTATTCCAATATCACATTTTTTTGTAAATGTTTTTATATCATTAATTGGTGATTTATTAAAGTCAACCAATTCTACTAATTGTAATATTCTATCATCAATATCTAATAAAGACATGTGACATCCAAAACAACCTGCTAAAGCTGTAGTTGCTACGATTGGCTTGCTCATTATTGAACCTCCTTAACTTTACTACCGATAGGTTTGTTATCATATTTACGAGTTCCTATTGGATCAATAAAACCTCGTTCTTTTTTTATAATTGCACCAACAGGACAGATGTCCATTGCTTCTTGAGCTTTTTCATCTGATATATTTTTTGCTAATTCATTATCGATACTAATTTCAATTTTTTCACCACGATTTTTAAATGCAAAAAGGTCTTTTCCATCATCAGTTTTTATTCCACGAGCACATCTTTTACATTTTATACATCTATTATGATCAATCATTATTTTGGGATTTGAAGCATCAATATCTCTTTTTGAAAATGAATATGGAAATCTCGGGACATCCATTTTGAATCTATATGCAAGTGCCTGAAGCTCACAATTTCCACTTTTTTCGCAAGATGGACAGAAATGATTTCCCGTTACAAACATTGTTTCCACAATGATTTTTCTTAGTTCATTCATTTCTGGTGTGTCGTTTTCAATTTCCATTCCTGGAGATACTGTTGTAGTGCAGGCAGTCATTGGACGGCCATTAACTTTGACACTGCAAATTCTACAAGATGCTTGTGGTTTCAGACCTTCAAAATTACATAGCGTTGGAATGTAAATACCATTATTATTTGCTATTTCGAGTATTGTCTGACCATGTCTGGCAGGTAATTCTTTTCCATCAATTATTATTTTAAATTTATCTTTCATATTTACTCCTCAATAATTGGTTTTCTACCGGTTGCATCGCAATATTCTTGAATTGCTTTCGAAATATCAAAAGTTGGAATTAGATCTGAATCTTCAATAATTTTGTTTTCATAAAGTTCTGGAAAATTTTTCAGTGTTGTTACAATTGGATTAGAAGAAGTTTGTCCTAAACCACATCGATTCATTTTCATCACTTTTTCCCATTCTAACATATTATCTAAATCTGCTTGAACACCTTTACCATCAATCACTTTTTGTAAAGTATTGCGATAGATAACAATTAAATTTCTACACGGAACGCAAGATCCACAAGATTCCCCAATAAAGAAATTTGTATAATTCATAACTACATCTTTTAGCAAATCTCGATGTTTCCCAATAATAACCATTGAACCACCAGTACCGAGATCAGAATAGCGTATTTGATTATTGAATTGACTTGGTGAAATACAATTTCCGGAAGGTCCACTAACTTGTACTGCTTGTACATCTTCTGCTCCAGCCATGTGAAGCATTTCATTAATTGTTATTCCCCATTTTATTTCATATACACCTGGCTTTTCACAATCGCCTGAAATACTTAATAATTTTGTTCCTCGAGATTCTTCTGTTCCCATTTTCTTGAACCAATAATTACCTTTGTTTAATATTTTTACAACGGAGCAAAGTGTTTCCACATTATTTATTACCGTTGGTTTATCTAAATATCCTTTTACAGCAGGAAATGGAGGCTTGTAGCGAGGTTCACCTCTGTTACCTTTAGTTGACTCAAGTAAGGCAGTTTCTTCACCACAGACATAAGCACCGCCGCCTAATTGAATTCTTATATCAAAGTTGAATCCTTTTTGTCCAAGAATATCTTTACCTAGTAGATTCCTTTTACGCATTTTATTAAGTACATTTTCTAAATATTTTTTTAAGTACTTATATTCATGACGGAGATAAAGAACTCCTTCATCGGAATTAATTGCATATCCACAAGTAGCCATTCCTTCAAACATTAATTCAGGCCTTTCAGTCAGTATTACTCGATCTTTAAAAGTTCCGGGTTCTCCTTCATCTGCATTACAAAAAATATATCGTTTACCTTCCGGTGTTTTTGCTGTAAATTTCCATTTCAGATCGGTTGGGAAACCAGCTCCGCCATGACCACGAAGTTCAGAATTTTCTATTTCATTAATTACTTCATCTCTCTCTTGTTCAATTATTTTCATCAATGCTGAGCCGGGTATATATTCATCAGAAAGTATTGATTTAATTACACGAATATTGTTATTGACCATTGATTGAATAAGTTTAGAACTGTTTTTCCCATTGCCAAGATTTGCTTTCATTAAACTATTGATATCTTTTCCATCTTTTATATTTTTTACAATTTCTTTTACTTTTGCAATTGTCAGATTTGTAAAAACTTTATTATTGATAAGAGCAGCTGGTTCTTGGTCACTCATTCCTATACAAGATGTATCGAAAAGTCCAATTAATCCATCATTAGTTACAGAATTGAATTTAATTCCAATTTCTTTTTCAAATGTTTCTGCAACTTCTTTTCGACCGGACATATATGCCGAAACACTATCATTCAAATATATCGTATATTTTCCAGTATTTTTTAGTGTAAGAAAATGATAAAAAGAGATTGTCTCTAAAATATGAACTTTTGGTAAATCCAATTTTTCAACTAAAGTATCAATCGCATTATCAGGGATATAATTGAATTTCTCCTGAATATCAAGCAGCATATCCATGAGGCGTGTTTTATCGGATTTGTATAGAGAAATTATATTATTTATTACTTCTCTCATATTTTTTCTCCTAATTAAGATAATTTATTTTCTGTTAAAAACTTAAACCAATTTTCCATTCCTTTGCCATCTTTTGAAGATAATTCAAGAATTTTCATCTTAGGATTAACTTTTTTTATATTGTCTTTTAATTGTTTTAAATTTAAATCTAAGTAAGACATTAGATCTGTTTTCGTAATTATACAAACAGATGAATTTTGAAAGGCGAGGGGATATTTAAGCGGTTTATCCTCACCTTCAGTAGTGCTAAGAAGAACTACATTAAAATGAGCTCCAACATCAAATTCTGCAGGACAAACAAGATTTCCAATGTTTTCCACAAAGAGAATGTCTATATCATTTAAATCAATTTCTTCTAATGCTGATTTGATCCAGCCGGATTCAAGATGGCAATCACCACCAAAAGGACCTGTATTTATTTGATATGATATCATTCCTGCATTAGCAATTCTTTGAGCATCTAGGGTGGTTTCAATGTCGCCTTCAATTACGGCTAATTTCCCATTATAATTTTTTGCTGTGCTTTCCAAAAGTGAAGTTTTTCCCGAACCGGGGGAACTCATTAAATTAATAAAAAGAATGCCTTTTTTCTTTAAAATTTCTCTTAATTCCATAGCCATTTTATCATTAGTAGCTAAAATTTTTTTCATTACTTTAATCTCTTTTTCTTGCAAACTTTTTAATCTCCTAAATTATTGTTATTTTTTAAAAATTATATTTTTTCAACTTAAATTGTCAATAAAACCAATCTGTTTTAGACCCTAAATTTATTATTTATTTATTATTTTGTCAAGCAAAATAGCAGAAATCATCGTGTAATATTTGCTAATTATGTGTTCTATTATTCAAATTGGTATGTGAAATTAACTTATCGTTAATAGAATTTGCGAAATCGTCGGAAGAATAAAACTAATGTAAAGCGAAAAAACGATTTTTAGACGAGACAACTTTGAGATTTTGAGAGTAGTAGATTTGATAATTGAGCATTTGTTGGAATTGTTTGTAATATCGAACGCCAGTTAAATAGCTTCGTACTAGTTAAATATTCAACTTGCAGAATATTTAACTGTGGTTAGGTACTATATTTTAATTAATCTTTCCAAAAAACTTCTCAATTCCATCTTTTACAGCAACAGAAACCTTATCACCATATTTCATTGATCCGGGTTGAATTCCAATATAAATGGTTTCTAATTTTTTATGATTAAGTAAATATTTTTCAATCAAACTAATGGAAAAAGTATGCGTGCTAAAATCAAAATTATCAATTTCTTGAGAATCAATTAATGATATTGTACCAGGTTCTCTATTAAAGTCGGTGCTATCAATAAAAACAACGATTTTTGGATCATAGTCAAGTATTTTTTGTAAGTGATTTTCAGGATTTTTACCGGCATCAATAAAGTGGCACTTCGAGTAATCTGGTATATTTTGTAGTTTCTGAAGAATTATAATACCACTGGCATCATCACCACGATCGGTATTTCCTAATCCAACAAAAACAATTTCTTTTTTATTATATTTAGAAAGTAATATATCGAGTGTTTTAAAATTCATCCGAAACAACGATTTTGTAACGGCATTTAGGACACACTTCTTTTATTTGATCTTCTCTTCGTATTTTATCTTTCGGTTTTGATGGGTCAACATCAAAAAATTGTGCTTGTGTCTCTAATAAGAAATTAGGATGTGCATAAGCTTTTGCACCCAATCTTTCCTTTATCCAGTTAAGATGATCACGGCATCCGATAACTTCACCACATACTTCGCAGAGAACAATTTCTTTCTCAATTGTATCTACAGTATCTGGATCATTAAGATCAGTTGTTGAGTGCGAATATTCTGTTGTGCAAGTAATTCCTTTTTCTGTGATGCAATGTTCTTCACATTGTCCGCATTGAATACAAGATGTATAGTTTATTCTTAAAATTCGTTTTAAATTTTCTTTATCGTCAAGCAATTCGATTGCAGTTGCTGGACATACTTGAACACAGGCACCGCAACCGACACATTCTGTTTCATCAAATCTTGGAAAACCACGATAATGTTTTGATATTTTAAATGGCTCTTTTGGAAATTTAGTAGTATAAGGTGCTGTAAAAAAAGAGGTTAAAGCTTCTTTTATCTCTCGTAATTTTGGTAAATACATTCTTTACTCCATTAAATAAAAAGAATTATTCTTTATTTTCATTATCTTCTGCATATTGATCAACAACTGTCTTTTCGTCTAATTTAATATTGCTACGGTGAGCAGCATGTGAAATGGCGTGAGCCGCAGTAGGAGAAGTAAGGAATATGAATATTATTCCTAAAATTGCCTTAAATCCAAAATTATTAAATCCTTGAAGAATAAAAATTCCAAGTAAAATTCCACCTGTACCGAAAGTAACACTTTTTGTTGCGGCTTGTAAACGATTATAGATATCTGGAAGTCGAACCAATCCCAACACACCAAAAAAATCAAATGCGATACCAATATATATCAAGCCATATCCAATTATTTCTCTAATCATCAAGATGTCTCCTTTCTAATATTTTTGCGAATGCAAGTGAAGCAATAAAACTCATTAATCCCCAAATGAGTGCGATATCCATATAAAATGATTCATCATAAAATAATCCAATAATTGCAAGCAATCCAATAATCAAAACACCGAAAATGTCAATAGATACAATTCTATCTGCTGCCGATGGACCAAAAATTACTCGGTATAAAACAAATAAGGAAGCGAAAAGGATCACATTAATTAATTTAAATATAATTTCACCTTCATATACAAAGAAATTAAAATATGCTAAAATGCTGAGAATAATTATTCCAAGTATCCAACGAAATATTTTCATTCGAATATCTCCATTAAAATTTTTTCAAATCGATTACCAATGTCTTTTGTATTGTCTTCTATTTTTTTTGAATGTACATCAATACAATGAATATACAATTCTTGTTTTTCTGGATTGATATCAACTGTCAATGTTCCGGGAGTGAGTGTTATGGAATTTGCAAGAATAGTCATTGCAGATTCTTTTGTAAGCTTAGTTTTGATTTTAACGATGCCAGGATTGATAGGTACTTTGGGATGTACAACCAAATAGGCAACATGAACATTTGCTTTAATGATTTCCCAAGTGAATTTAACAATATACAAAAGCGAATACCCAATTCTTCTAAAAATATGGTGTCGTTTTTCTGTTGTTATCAAAAAATGTCCGGCTACTAAGGATACAAAAATAGCGACAATAGTACCAAGTATTACCTCTTGTAAATCTGTAATATCAGTAAGCATAAACCAAACAAGTAATGATAAGAAAAAGACAGCCATTCTACTTCTATTTTTTAAAGACATATTTTTTTACCTCCCAAGTACCATATTCATATATTCACCATTATTTTTAATTACTTCTACGATTGGATCCAAAGTTACTTCTCTGATTCCGGGAATGATTAAAATTGCTCCTGCAAAACATAAAAAAGCTAAAGTTATCATCGCAAATTTCATTCCAAAACTTGTCTTATTTTCTGTAACTTCCGTTTTATTTTCACTATGAAAACCGAAGCGTTGAACTTTTAGTAAAGCGGCTAATGTCTGAATACTTCCTATTACAGCTAAAGCTGCTAAAATCGGATGTCCTGATTGGATAGCTGCAATAATAATAATTAGTTTGCTAAAGAATCCGTTAAAAGGTGGAATTCCTGAAATTGCAAGAGAAGCGATCATAGATGTTTTTGAAGTAACAGGCATCAGCTTTTTTAGATTTCCCATTTTTTTCAAATCACGTGTTTCCGTTGTCATTTCAACCGAACCGGCGTTATAAAAAAGAAGTGATTTGAAAATAGCGTGATTGAATATGTGAAAAACAGCTCCGAGAATTCCTAAGGTTGAACCAATTCCGAGCCCTAAAAGAATATAACCGATTTGACTGATACTACTGTAAGCAAGTAATCTTTTCATATCCCATTGTGTAATTGCAAGGAATCCGGCAATCAAAATAGAGATGACTCCCAATATCATAAAAATATTGAGGAAAAATTCAGGTGCTCCGAATATATTATAAAAGATTCTAATTATAGCATAAATTCCGAGAACTTTGATCATGACACCGGACAACATCGCAGAAATTGGAGCTGGAGCTGATGAATGTGCATCTGGTAACCAAGTATGAAATGGAATGATAGCCGCTTTTAAACCAAATCCCATGAGAAATATTCCGCCTACTAAATAGACGATTTTAGTATTGATATGTGGAATTTGTTCGGCGATTTTTGCTAATGTAAGTGTAGAAGTTGCAGAATAGGTAATGGCAATTCCTACTAATATAAAAGTGGAAGAAACAATTCCCATGATAGCATATTTAAAAGATGCTTCAAATTCTTCTGCTTTTCCTCCGTAAGCAACAAGAGCATAAGTGGATAGTAATGCGATTTCCATAAAGACATATAAATTGAATAGATCGCCTGTAATAATGACACCATTCATTCCTGTGATCAAGAACATAAAAAGAGAATAATATTTCCAATCTGTGGAAATATAGCGAATATATTGTCTTGAATAGATTAGTGAAGTAAGTGAAATCAATCCAACGATTATCAGCATAAAAATGGTGAGAGAATCTTGTACTAAATTTATACCAATTGGTGCATCCCAATTTCCGATTTTGTAAATAATTACTTCTTGATTTTGAGTAATGAAATTATAAATTGCTCCAAATAGAAGTAATAAAGCGGAAATTATTGATAATCCGTTAGCGAAATTATCTTTTTTGCCAGATACAATTGCAATCAAAAAAGCAGACAATAAAGGAATAATAATAAAAAGTGGTAAGATCATCCTGATAGTTTCCTTATTTTTGTTATGTCATAAGTTTTGTATTTTTGAAATAATTTTAACGCCAATGCAACGAGTAGGGCAGTGGTACCTAATTCAATTACAATCGAGGTAAGAACTAATGCTTGCGGAAGTGGGTCAACCATTGGCATTGTTTCTACTCCTTTTCTCAATATTGGGAAAATACTTCCATTTCTATACGCAAACAAAATAAGAAGTAAATTTGTAGCATATCCCATAATTGAAGCAGAAAGGATTATTTTTATCAAATCTCTTTTAGTTAAAATTCCATATAATCCCACTAATAATAGAGTGAAACATAGTAAGTATAGAATCATAATTCTTCTCCTTTATCTAATTTTAAGCCAGCTAATACCCAAACAACAAGAAACAATGACATTGCAACTTCTATTCCGATTATTATATTTAACACTGGTATCGTTCCGGCACTAAGTAATCTAAATAATTCTCCGTGATTGATAAAATTAAATAGAAATGCACTACTGATTAAAAATCCTAAAATTCCTAAAATGAGAAATAAAGTTGCACTTATTGATTCTAATTTTTCTAAAAAATTAATATTTAACCAATTATTTGTGAATTTTCTACCAAAAGCGATCATTACATTTAATAATGCTAAAGCGATAATAACTCCACCGGCGAATCCACCACCCGGAGTTAGATGACCATGAAAAATGATATAACATCCATATAGAATTATTGTTGGAACTGTGATCCGTGTAATGGTTTTCACAATAATAGTCATTCCAGATTTATTGTCCATTCAATATCTCCTATCTATGTGATTTTGATTTAATTCTTAAAACGGTTAATGCACCAAGAATTGCTGTGAATAATACCGTTATTTCTCCGAGTGTATCGTAAGCTCTATAATCTAAAATAATTGATGTAACTAAATTTGCTGCTCCTGTATCTGCAGCTCCATTATTTAGATAATATTGTGCTGTATTCATAAGTGGTTCACCAAATTGAGGTAGCAAGTTCAATACTGAAGCTGCAAAATATAAAATTGCAAGTAGAGTAATTATTGTAATTCCAATTAGAATTTTATTTGCTTTTGACGGTTCTTCTTGATGATAATCCTTTTTTACAAATGCTCTTACCATGATGATCAAAGCGAATATCTCGAATAGGAATTGAACAATTGCTAAGTCAGGAGCTTGTAAAAAGATGAATGAGATTGAGACACCAAGTCCAACTACACCTACTGCAATTACTGCAGAAAGAATGTCTTTAATTTCCAGTGCGACAATGGAACCGATTATCATAAAACTTAATATAAAAATAAGCCATGTTTCTATAGGCATTTATTCCTCCGTTATTTTAAACTAACAATAAAAAATATAAGCAACCCAACAACGATATATAATAAATAGAGCTGTAATTGTCCGGGATGCGCTTTTTGTAATAATTTCGCTGTAGAAATTGTAAATTTTGTACTAATATTATAAATATCAAAATATTTCTTTTCTGCCCATTTGTACAATGTATTTAATGGTGTCATTTCTTTTACTTCATTGTAAAATTCCGTTCCAAGCACTCTGAATCGTTCTTCAGAATCCATACCGCCGAGATAATTTTCGTCTAATTTGATCTTTTTGGTGAATAGAAAAATTATAATTCCAGTTATGAAAGCCAGTCCGAATAAAATGATCATTAATTGTGGATTGTAAGTTCCGATAAATTGTGGGCTGCTAAGTCCAGAATCTTGTAATGCTGGTAAAATAAAATTATTGAGTGGAATTTTTATTGCCCAAATTCCAAAGATAATGCATAGTAGAGAAAGTAATCCAGTTGATAGAATTTGATTGACAGGTGCTTTTTTGATTGTGGAGAATCTTTTCTGATATTTTCCAAGATAGATAGCGTGAATAAATTTCATAAAACTTGCTAAAGTTAAAGCAGAACCAAAGATAGCAAGAACTAAGCAAATTATCATCCAAATCTGATATCCTGCTGATAATGTTGCTGTTTTTTCAATTATTCCTTGATAGATCATCCATTTAGAGAAAAATCCGTTAAAAGGTGGAATACCGGAAATGGATAATGCCCCAATAAGAGCCATAATGAAAGTAAATGGCATCACTTTTCCTAATCCGCCGAGCTTATCCAAATCACTTGTTCCTGTACGTTTTTCTACGGAGCCCAGTGTGAGAAATAAATTTGATTTGTAAATTGTGTTATTTATCATGTGAAATAATCCACCGGCGAAAGCAAGAACACTTCCGCTACCAATTCCCATTATCATATATCCAACTTGACTGACTGCGTGATAACCAAGAAGTTTTCTTCCGTTATGTTGTATCATTGCCATCATTACAGCAATAATTATAGTAAGTGCACCGAGTGTAACAATTATTAAATTTATTATAACATTTATTTCAAAAATAGTAGTAAACATTCTTGCTAATAAATAAATTCCGAGTAGTTTGTCCAATGAAGCTGGTAAAAGTGCAACACTTTCTATAGGAGAATCCTTACTATAATCAGGAATCCAAGTATGAAAAGGGAATCCACCTGCTTTAGAGAATGCAGCAATTAAGAATAGAAAAAATGCTGTGTAAGATAATCCATCAACAAGTGGGATATTTGTTGATAAGAGTGACCATGAATTTCCCGAATTTAGAAACCAAACAAGTGCTAATCCCATGATCAAAAAAGCATCACTACCACCGATAATTATGAATGTTTTTTTTGCAGTTTGTGGAGAATCTTTTGTCTTCCCAAGTAAACTAAATAGGTATAAAGTTAATCCGGACATACCCCAGAAAATTAAAAAACTAAAAGAATTTTCACTTAAAACTACGCCGTTACTAAAAGCTAATGTTAAAGGATACAATGCGAAAAACTGTTTCTCAATGTTTTTTTCTACACCTTTTAATGAAAATATCAAAATGATGAATGAGAGTAATTGTATTCCTGCTAAAGCGAAGTAAGACATTTTATCAAGAGAAAGAACAGTGTTTGAAAATAGTGTAAATGTTTCGTTATTTGCATTGAAAAGGTTTACGGTTATTACGGAAGTTACAACCAAAGTAGCAAAAACAAGAATTTTCCTGATAATTGTTGGTAAGAAAATGTTTAAAAATGAGACAGCGAGTGGAATTAAAATTAATAATAACAGATTGTTATTTAACATTAGGCATTCCTCCTGATATACAAAGTTTTATCACGAGATAATTTTAATAGGTCAATTTTTTTATTTTTATTATGTTTGTCAGAAACTCTGATTGCTCTTTCAGTGCAACAGTAACACGGGTCAACACCAGCTAAAGTTATTAATGCATCAGCAATAGGAATTCCTTTACAAGATGCTTGAAAAGTGGGAATATTATTAAAACTCGGTGCCCGAACCTTATGTCTTACTACTCGGTTAGTGCCATCTGTTCTAACATAATGAAAAACTTCCCCACGTGGAGCTTCATATCTTCCTATTCCTTCACCGGCAGATATTTCTTTCACATTATTGAAAAACGGTCCTTTGATCTCTTTCAATTTATTTAAGCATTGACGACATATTTTTATAGATTCTATTATTTCCAAAACACGAACAACAAATTTATCATAAACATCACCGTTTTTAGTAATAATTTCATCGAAATCTACAAGATCGTATGCATCTATTGGCTCATCTTTTCTTACATCACCTCTAACTCCTGAAGCTCTACTTGTTGGTCCGACTGCACAATAATCAATCGCGTCTTTTTTTGTTAGAACTCCAACACCAATTAATCGTGATCTTAAAACTGGATCATCATTAATTATTTTTGCTATCATGTTCATTTTTTTAACTAACATATCAAGAATTTTATTTAATTCCGGAATGGAAGCAGGATCAACATCTTTTCCAACTCCACCAACTCTCATCATACCATAATGATTGCGATTTCCTGAAATTATTTCAAACATTTGCAAAACTGGTTCGCGATATTTCCAAGCCCACATCCAAACTGTGTCATATCCGATAAAATGTCCCGCTAATCCAACCCATAAAAGATGACTGTGAATTCTTTCCAATTCTCCCACTAAAGTTCTAATGTATCTTGCTCTTAATGGAATTTCAATATTGTCAATATCTTCAAGAGCATGAACAAAAGCAAGTGGATGAGAAGTAGAGCAAATTCCACAGATCCGTTCAACAAGGTAGATAGATTGTGTAAATGACTTCTGCTCAGAGATAAATTCATGCCCACGGTGCATC
Source organism: Fidelibacterota bacterium (assembly GCA_030600775.1). Classification (GTDB taxonomy): domain Bacteria; phylum Fidelibacterota; class Fidelibacteria; order Fidelibacterales; family Fidelibacteraceae; genus TCS52. The sequence goes on from JAUVLI010000006.1 coordinate 20,126, forward strand.
CAACCGGTATCCATATCAATATCAACTACTGTTTCACCATCGACAGTTAGATTAAAATATTCCGCTTCTTCTAATAATGGATGGAATGGACCAACAGGAATTTGATTTTTATTTGAAATCTCTTTTAAGTTGCTTTTAATTTCCATAAAATTTTATCTCCTGCATCGCATTGGGTTATTTAAATTTTCCGGATGATTTCTTGATAGCAATGGAATTGGTCTCGGATGGCCAATAAATTTTATTCCCCACCATTCTGCCATTTCTCTTTCAATCCATTCAGCACCTTTTATCATTGGTGTTATTGAATTCATTTCAGGATTTTTTTTATCTTTCATAACTACTCGTGGACAATAATAATTTCCTGTATTATCATCGGAAAAATGATAAAGCGCTTCAATGCCATGATATGTTTCTGTTGCAGTAGCAGTTGATAATCTACATTTCATTTTATTAAAAAGATAGTCAACAACTTCAAGAATATCATCATTTTTTACCTGAAAATATAGACGCCTTTTCTTTCTTATTTCAACTTTTATTTTAGGACCCATTTTCTCTATAAATTCGTGATAATCAGCCATTTAATATCTCCATTAATTTTGCGACACCTTCTATCATTGCTTCCGGTTTTGGAGGACAACCCGGGATATACATATCTATCGGAATAACATCTTCCCTTGATGAAACTATATTGTAGCTATCTTTAAAGCAAGTTCCAGAAGTAGGACAGCTTCCGATTGCAACGACAAAAATTGGTTTTGGTGCTTGTTCATAAATTTTTCTTATTTTTGGGGCAATTTTTTTATTGAATACTCCTGTAATGAGTAAAACATCCGCATGTCTTATTGAACCGACCAATTTTATTCCCAGTCGTTCTACATCATATTTTGGAGTAATTAAATTTAATATCTCAATATCACAGTTATTGCAAGGTGAACCGCTAATGTGAAAAACCCACAGTGATTTTGCCAATCTTTTATTATACCATCCCATTTTATACTCCTAATATTGCTAAAATAATTGCTAATAGTCCAACTGGCGAAGCATATTTCCAGAAAAATTTTAAAGCAGTATCTATGCGAATTCTTGGATTTGTATTTTTGATAATTATCATCACAACAATAATCCCCCAATATTTTAATATAAACCATAAAATTCCCAAGCCGGATAAAGTGAATCCGCCGAGAAATATTGAAATTAAAAAGAAAGGAAAGATCACATACATCATAAAATGATTTAATTTCCAGAAGGCAAGGGGAGGACCGCTGTATTCCATCAATGGACCTTCTACAATTTCTGTTTCTGCTTCCGGAATGTCAAATGGTTGCAATGTCATTTTTGCTTGAATACAAATTATACCGAGTAAGAATGCAAGAATTCCCGAAGCTGAGCCAATAAAAGCGCCGTTTGTTGCTTGAAAATTAATAATATTTTCTAGATTAAGTTGATAACCGGATTTGATTATTGGAACTAAAATTACGAAAATAAAAGCAAGTTCATCTGCAATAAGAAGTTTGATTTCTCTACCTGCACCAATACTGGAATATACATTTCCCGTTGATGAACCACCGAGAATTATCATTACCGAATATATCATCATCAAATACATTATTACAAAAATGTCTCCACCGAAGCCGGCATGATAAAATAATGTTACACCTATTATTGTTGCCAAAAGTGATAATACACCGAATGCAATAAAAGGAGTGGCAATAAATAATGAGTGAATACTATTTTTTATTAGAGTTGTTTCTTTACCAAGTAATTTAAAGAAGTCGTTAAAATTTTGTAAAAATGGAGGACCAACTCGAAATTGAAAACGAGCGGAAACTTTTCTATCAACCCAACCGATGATCAAGCCAAGAACTGTTGTGAACAATATTCCGGGGAAAATAAATATGTAAAACAAATATTCTAATTTCATTTTTTCCCCTCTTTTTGTAACCAATTAGGATTTATCACTGCGAGATGTTCACCAACGAAGAATAATTGTTCATCCGGATCTTCTTTTTCAATATTTTCCATTTTAAAAGTACCTTCAGGAGCTGTCTTTACACAAAGTGGAATGTAATCAGGATTTTCATCAAGTTGGTTTAGACAATTATCACACTTAGTCGTTATATAATTTATTGTCTCTGGTAGAATAGTTCCGAAAGGGCATGCGAGAATACAACTTTTACAACCGACACATCTCATATTAAATCTTTTTATTGTTCCGTTATCCAGTCGTTCCAGAGCTTCTTTAGGACAAGCATCAACACAAAAAGCTGATTTACATTGGCGACAATATGATGCAAATTGAGCAATTTCTAAAAGAGAAAACGTACCTGCATTTTTTCGATGGAATAAATATTCGCATTCTATCTTATCTGCTGAAATACCCGATTCCATTAATTTAGGAATATTTATTAATAGTTTTTTCATTCCCAAATCGCCTCCTCATTTTTTATCATTTCATAAGTGAAAACAGGACCGTCTTTGCAGGCATAATATTTCCCAATTACACAATGACGACATTCTCCAAATCCGCAATACATTTTCTTTTCCATTGATAAATATATATTTTCATCAGTAAAACCGTAATCTTTCAAAGCGAATGTTCCAAATTTCATCATTATGGGTGGACCACAAACGACAGAAGGATTATCTTTAGGATCAATCTTTACTTTTTCAAGTAAAGTTGTAACAACACCAGTATTCTCATTCCATTTTTGACCTTCGGGAATAGAATCGACTGTTCTTAAAAAAATCACTTTGTCAACTTCTCGCCATTTACTAATTGCATCTTTATAAATGAAATCATTGGGCGTTTTGGCACCTGCGAGAAAAGTAATACTTTTATAATTATCAATTTCATCTAATAATGTAAGAAATAACGATCTTGTAGGAGCCAATCCAACCCCACCACCCATAATCACAATATCTTTATTTTTAAACTTATCAATTGGGTAACCATGACCGTAAGGACCTCTAATTCCAACTCTATCACCGACTTCTATTTTGTGAATATGACCTGTAACAAAACCGGTTTTCATAATGGTTATATCCATTGTATCAGAAATAAAATGTGAGGAGGAAGGAGCAAAAGGACCTTCGCCGATTCCTGGAACAGATAATTCTACAAATTGTCCGGTTTTGAAAGATATTGGTTTCTCTGGACGAATTCGTAGAGTTTTAATTAAGGGAGATTCTTGAATAATCTCAAATACTTTTCCTGAAATGACTCCAAAGGGATTTTTCATATACTGATTCTCCTTGAATCTGTTAACTTAATTTTTTTACAACCTCTCTAAAATCTATTTCGGCAGGACAAGCATCTATACATCTTCCACATCCGACGCAGCCAATTGTATCAAAATTACTATTGAAATATGAGAATTTACATAAATATCTATTTCTAAATCTTTGATGCATTTTCGGTCTTGGTGAATTATCACCAGCAACGCGTGCATAACCATGATACTGGCACGAATCATAACTGCGAACTTTCACAAATTTTTCCGCTTCCGTTTCATCATTTAAAATAAAACAGTAACATGTAGGACAAATATTTGTGCAAGCACCACAGCCAACACAAGCATCCGAATTTTCAATCCAGAGTTTTTCTTCACTGTTTTTTAGTTCGTCAAAATTTTCCGTATGATAGTATTTTTTATTTTGTTTTTCTAATTTCTCGAGAATATCTTTTCTATTTTCTTCAACTAATGAAAAAACATCCTGTGGAGCTTTATTAACAGCAACATGTTCTTTCATTGTATTAAGGAATTTTTCACCTTTTTTTGAGCCAACTACAATGTAATAATAGTTATTGTTATTAACTTTTGATAGATTTATATCATAATTTGATTCGGAGTAAGGTTTTCCACCAACCAAATTACAATGACAACTATCGGTAATTCGATTGCAATCGGAACTAATAATAAGTGTATTATCACGCAATTTTTTATAGGCAGGATCTACAAAATCATCATTTATTAATGCCTTATCCAAAATGTTTAACGCTTTAAGATCGCATGCTTTTATTCCTGCAACTATTCGTTTTTTAGAATGAAGAGATGTCGAACTTACATTTTCGCGTGATAAATAGAATAATGTTTTTATCGGATCAATTGTTCTAAATGATTCTAAATCATATTCAATATTTTCATCACTATTGTATTTTGTAAAATAAAATTGCTTTTCATCTTTTTGATTGTTTTTCTTTGGAAGTAAAATCTCTTCATAATTATCAATTTTTTCAGAAATACATCTATTGAAAAATAAAAATAAATCTTCTTTCCTTATTATCATTAATATACCTCCAAAGAGTAACTACTATAAAAATAATTTTAATTTAAATAAAGCTATAAAACTATCTATTTTGATACTGTGATGTTGCTTTCTATTTAAGAAATTCTTTTTCATCTATTCTAAACTTAGAATATTTTCTTTATTTTGTCAAGAAAAATTTTCATGTTTGGTGATTTAATTTCATAATAGTGTGTAATATTTGCCAAATCATCATATAAATTTAGGTAATTACCACCAATAATATTAATATCATCATAAGAATTTACATAATCGTCATAAGGATAGAATTCAGATAAAGCGAAAGAGTGCCTTTGGGACAAGACGACTTTGAGAGTTGGTGATTCGAAGAATTGGGAATTTGTTGGAATTGTTTGGAATATCGAACCCCAGTTAAATAAGATTCGCTATCTCACGGGGCAGGTATCAATTAACGATTTTAGATTTAAAAAGTAGGATGAAAAAAATCCCGAACTAAATATATGTATCAGAATGTTTTTCTTTTTTCCAAAGTCATTCCGTTACCAAATCACAATGTCTCAAAGTCATTATATACTTTCTTGTATTTTAAAATAAAATTATGTATTTTTTACTTAATAAAGAATTGATAAACGGAATTTAATAAATGTATAAAAAAAATAGTAATTTATCAAGATCATTGGATTTGAATTCAAACAAGTTTGTGCAAGCCTGTGCAGGTGCTGGTAAAACATTTACACTTGCAAAAAGATATTGTGAAATTCTGGATGATTTTGCTGAGAAGTCGAGATCGGGTTCACGAAAGAAATGGCTTGGAGTGAGAAATATTCTTGTAATTACATTTACAAAAAAAGCAGCAGCTGAAATGGGAAATAGGATATATAAAGATTTGAATATTTTATTATCAGGAAATTCTATTATAGCATTAGATAAGCAAGGCGTTAAATTTGGCGATAATTTGCGTTCCGAAGAATATAAAGAATATAAAGAATGGCTTCGTTCCACTTTTTCACAAAATATGATCTCAACAATTGATGGTTTTTGTAATAAAATATTAAAAGAAAATGCTTATAAGATTGGACTAGATCCCATGTTCAAATTGGAAGATGAAGCAATTGCAAAGAAAAAATTTGATGAATTATTGAATGATTTTATTGAAGAAAAATCAAAAAAATGGGATGATAATTTAAAAAAATTATTGGATAAATCAACAATTCACAAAATTAAGCAATTCTTTGAGTTTTTTGATAAGCATCAGGAGGAATTACAGAATTGGATACAAAGAATTGATTCTAATTCTACAAAAGAAATTTGGGAATGTTGGTTAGAAAATTATACACCAATATTTGATATTGATAAATGGATTGACAAATTCAAAATATTATGGAAAGATGCTCAAAACAATATAAAAGATAAAAATGATGCAGGATTTGTAGTATTAAAAGAAATTAACGAACAAATATTAAAATTTGAAAATGATAGTAATATTCGAAAGAGAAATAAATTTTTGACAGAAATATTAATAAAACTAAAAGTTAAAAACCAACCAAAATATTTTAAAAAATTTCCCGGTAATCAATCAAACTGGATAAAAGATTTTAAAAAAGATGTATTAAAAATATTTTTTGATGAAGTTAAAAAAGAATTCAATATTGAAAAAGTAATCTCTGTACCAAATAGTTTCGATCGTGAATCAATTTCTGTTTATAAATCGTTGATTGCATTATATGTGGAATTCAACGAAATATTAAATAAATATAAAGATGTCCACAATTATTTGACTTTTAATGATGTGATTTCAAAAACTTACGAGATTCTACAAGATGATGAGATTTGTAAAAAATACAGAAAGCGTTATGCACATATTTTGGTAGATGAATTTCAAGATACAAATGATTTGCGATGGAAAATTATTCGTAAAATTGCCAGCGACAATTCTGGAAATTTACGGAAAAAGGGCTTGTTTGTTGTTGGTGATATGAAGCAGTCGATTTATCGTTTCAATAATGCCGATGTTCGAATTATGAATATTGCACGAGAGATGATTCATAAATCTGACGATAATATAATTGATTTTAATGATAATTATCGCTCGTCAGAAAATTATATAAACAATGTAATTAATAGAATATTTCCTAATGTGATGAAAGATTCTTCGGAATCAAGTGAATCTTATGAGGCATTTTTTGAACAAACAAAATTCGTTAATTCTAATCAATCAGATAAAGAAATTGCGAATAATACTAAAATTTGTTGTAGTATAAACATTTGTCAAAATGATTCTGAAAATAAGAATGAAAATTTGGGAATATTGCAGACGGTAATGAGTGTTAAAGATGCATTGAAATGGGCGAAAGAAAATAATTTTACAAATGAGAATGAACCTGTTATTGCTGTTTTATTACGAAAATTTACAAATATTCAAAAGTATTTGCAAATTTTTCAGCAACATAATATCGATTTTGAAATTGTATCAGGAAAGGGATTATTCAAACAGCAAGAAGCGTATGATATTTTTCATTTCATAAGTATTTTAGTTAATCCGTTTGATGATCCGGCTCTTGTTGGTTTGTTGAGAAGTCCTTTTTTTGCTGTAAGTGATTTGGAAATTCATAGGTTACTTGCTAGCAAAAAATATGAAAATGTATATTCGCAAATTCAGAATGATCCAAAATTGAAATATATAATTGAAGAAATCGAAAATTGGAGAGAATTGTCTAAAAAATATTCTTTGGAAAAACTGATCTATAAAGTTCTTTCGAAAAATGATAGGGAATTGGGATATTGTAGTGAAATTGGTGGAAAACAACGCTTAGCAAATTTTGATAAACTTCTTGATATTATTTTTCAACTTGTTATAGATGATGTGAGTTTAAATGGGATTTATGAATTTTTTAAGTTTCAGATAAAAAATGAAAACAATGTTGCTCAAGCTGAATTGCCGAGTAAAAATTTAGTGCAAATTATGACGATTCATAAGGCTAAAGGTTTGGAATTTCCTATTGTAATTCTTACAGAGTTAGCTGCAAAAACAAAAAACGATACTACGTCAATAAGTATTGGTGAGATAAGAAATAACGAAGGTAAAATGATAAAAGAAGTCGGAATTTCACTCACTGATGATAAAAATGAATCAGTTAAAACTAATTTATTAAATATGATAAAATCAAATGACAAGAAAGAAGTTAAAGCAGAAGATAAGCGACTATTTTATGTGGCAGTTACGCGTGCAATTTATAAGATATACTTTTTAGCAAATGTTTCTGAATTGAAAGATAGTTCTGAAGCGAAAAATTGGTGGAATGAGTATATTAGAAAGGTTTACGATATTTCAAATGAGTTTGAAGAAAAATCTATTATCAATGATTCAGATAATCAAACGAGAATTGAAAAATATTTAGGAAGTGACATTAGAAGTGAACTTAGTCAATATTTAGATAATAGTAAAAAACAAAAAGAAGAGAGGTGGCAAAATTTCAAAATCGACAAGTGGAATAAAAAATATTCAGAATTAAATCCACACGATATTATGGAAAGATCATTTTTTAGTTCTAATGATTATAAAAAAATAATTGAAAAAGATAAAAATGCAGAATTTAATAGAATATTTGGAGTGATTTTTCATAAGGTGATGGAAATGCATTGGTGGGATTTAAAAAATAATAAAAGCAAAATTAAAAAATATATTCAGTCGAAGTATCCAACAATTTCAAAGAAAGAAATTTTTGAAAAGTTGGAATTGCATTTAAGAGAATTAAAAATTAAAGATTATAAACTATAAATTGACAAATATGGAAATAAAACTACGAAGTAGTTGAATATAAATAACTATGGACAAAGTCCATAGAAAAGAAGTTAACTAATCACTTTCTTAAAAACTACAGAGTAGTTTAATGTATTGTAACTTCATAAGTTTTTATATGGTTTAAATAAAATAATTCATAGTTGAATATTTTAATTTTTTTGTTTATCTTATTAGATGTTTATTTTGATGGAATTAAATTAAAATTATGGAAGGTAAAATTGAAAAATAAATTAAAAGAATATTTTGACTTCTCAGAATATCAATTAGAAATTATAGGTATTTTATTGATGATAATTTCTATTTTTATTGCTATAAGTTTATATTCATATTCTCCGAGAGATGAATTGCTTATCTCAAGACAATTTCTTATCGATAATGCAATGGGAATTGTTGGCGTATTTATATCTTATTTTTTTATAAAATTAGGATTGGGATATTTTTCTTGGGGATTCGTTCCGTTGATATTTTTATGGGGGTGGTGGACATTTGCTAAAAAAGATAAAGCTAAATTAATACGTTTCACTCTGTACTCTTTGGGAGTGTTATTACTGTTATCAATTACTTTTTCAATGCCTTATGTTTATCATTTGTTTAATTTACCAGGCGACTATTCATTTGGTGGTTTTTTAGGTGGAGTGATCGCTACATTTTTAGAGGATTGGTTTGGTGTACTTCCTGCATTTATTGTTGTAGTTGTTAGTTTGATCATTCTTATTTTCGGTTTTTTTGGATTGAGTTTATATCATACATTTGAATTATTTTTCAAAAAAATATTCAAGAGAAAAGATAAAAAAGTAAAAAACACCAAAAAAGATAAAGTAAAAATACATAGAGAACCGGAAGTTGGCGAATCGGAAGAGAAACCTGATATTAAGCGAAAAAGTGAAGATAAAATTCCCAAAGGAGATCATCAAGTAGAAAATGAAGAAAAAGATTCTAAAAATGATACTAATGGTGAATATATTCCGGAATATAAAGTGACAGAAAAAATTGATGATGAAAAAGTAAATTATGATGATGAAACAAAGGAAAAGAAGAAAAGACGGAAGTATATTTTACCGAGTGTGGAATTGTTGAAAGTCCCTCATCATAGCCAGAAAATAGATCCTATGGAGTTGGAGGAGAATGCTGAATTATTGACGAAAACTTTAGCTGATTTTGGTGTTACAGGAAAGGTTGTTAGAGTTGTTCCTGGACCAGTTGTAACATTGTATGAAGTAGAGCCGGCAACTGGTGTGAGAGTAAATAAAATTTCTGTTTTAGCCGATGATATTGCAAGAGTTATGGCTGCTAAAAGAATTAGAATAATTGCTCCTATTCCTGGGAAAAAAGTTGTTGGTGTAGAAATTCCGAATAAACATCCTGAGTTAGTATTATTAAGATCTATTGTTAATTCAGAAAAATTTGCTAATGCAGAAAATATTTTAACAGTTGCTTTGGGAAAAACAGCAAAAGGTGAACCTTTTATTTTCAATTTGGCAAAAATGCCTCATTTATTAATAGCAGGAACGACAGGATCAGGAAAATCCGTATGTATAAATACTTTAATAATGTCAATTTTATATAGAGCCAAACCTGATCAAGTGAAATTTATCATGATTGATCCCAAAAAATTGGAACTTTCAATTTATAAAGCACTTGAACCGTACCATTTAATTACAAGTGAAGATATTGATGAATATGTAATAACCAATGTAAAAAATGCTGTATTAGCGCTAAGAAGTGCAGAAGTGGAAATGGAACGAAGGTATGGTTTATTAGCTAATGCAACTGTCAGAAATATTGCTGAATATAATGAAAAAATGAAAAGTTCTGAAGATGGAAATATTTTACCTTATATTGTTATAATTATTGATGAGTTAGCAGATTTAATGTTGATTGGCAATAAAGAGATCGAGGCTCCTATTGCTCGTTTGGCACAAATGTCAAGAGCGGTTGGAATTCATTTAGTTGTCGCTACACAAAGACCAAGTGTTGATGTTATTACAGGAGTGATCAGATCTAATTTCCCAGCTAGAATAGGATTTCAAGTTCCAACTAAAATCGACAGTAGAACTATTTTGGATACATCTGGAGCTGAAAAATTATTAGGTAAGGGTGATATGTTATTCTTATCTCCCGGGACTTCAGAACCGATTCGTGTTCATAACGCATTTATTACATTGAAAGAGATAAAAAATGTTTTAGAGCATATTAATGAGCAACCAAGTGAAAAAGATGAATTTATTTTACCGACTGCAAAGGAAAAGGAAAATACCTCGAAAATTGGTATTAATGCAGATGAGGATCGCGATGAGCTTTTTGATGAAGCATTAAGACTTGTGATAACGCATCAACAGGGATCAATATCCTTAATTCAGAGACGACTTAAAGTAGGATATAGTAGAGCTGCAAGAATGATCGACCAATTAGAAGAAGCAGAAATCGTTGGTCCTTTTACCGGTTCAAAAGCAAGAGAGGTTTTAGTAGGACCTGATTATTTGGAACAAAATTATGATCATATTGATGAAGATTGATCAAAATGTTTTTTCTCTATCAATAAATAATAAATGAATTTCTAAAAAATTATATGAATAATAATATCGAATTATTAAAAATATCAGGCAGAAAAACTATTAGGGTTTCAATTAATGAAGCTCAACCGAAGAAGTCAAATGTAACTTTAATAATTGGTTCCGGATATTATAAAAGTATGAACGAACGGTTATTAAATTTTTTATCTGATCATTTAGTTAAAGAAAATGTGAATGTTATTAAATTTGATTATCCATTTGTAAATAAAAAATTCAAAATGTTTTGGGGAATAAATCATTTAAAAAGCATTTATAAAAAGGTATTTGAATTTGTTAAAAATAAAAAGGAATTCAATAATGATTATTTTTTTGTAGGTGGAAAATCTTTAAGCTCGATTGTTTCTACAAAAATTGTTTCCGATAGGATCAAAGGTTATCTATTTTTAGGTTTCCCACAAAAGGTGACATTTTTGAAAATTCCTTTGTCTAATAGATCATTATTCACACTAAAAAAACCAATGTTCTTTATTCAAGGAACTAATGATGAATACACGAACAATAAAAAAATGGAATTGCTGGTCAGTGCGTTAAATCCTTATGCAAGATTAATGCTTATTCCGGAAGCAGATCATTCGCTTAAATTACTATCAGATACAAAAAGATCGCAAAAAGATGTAGATAGAGAAATAACAGATATTATTTTATGG
>JAUVLI010000019.1 GCA_030600775.1 Fidelibacterota bacterium
AATCGATGATTTCCGAATTGACTCAAATGGATGTAACAAATGCTTCAATGTATGATGGAGCGACAGCGATGGCAGAAGCAGCAATAATGGCAAAAACTATCACACGCAAAAATAAAATCATCGTTTCAGAAACCGTTAATCCAAATTATCTAAAAGTGTTGGAGACATACTGCAAGCCATCAGAACTTGAAGTTGTAAAGATCAAAACAAAAAATATGGTTACTGACATTAATGCAATAGAAAAGCATTTGGATAATGAAGTAGCTGCTGTGATCATGCAATCTCCAAACTTTTTTGGATATATTGAAAACATGGAAAAGGTATCAAATCTTCTTAAAGATAAAAAGGCACTATTCATTGCAAATATTGATGCAATTTCATTGGCATTGCTAAAACCACCCGGAAGTTACAATGCAGACATTGTTGTTGGAGAAGGTCAAATGTTGGGGAATCATTTGAATTTTGGAGGATCATACCTTGGATTATTTTCCACAAAGAAAAAATATATCAGAAAAATGCCCGGCAGAATTATTGGAGCAACAAAAGATAGTAATGGAAAAGATGGTTTTGTATTAACTTTACAAACAAGAGAACAACATATTCGACGTGAAAAAGCTACAAGCAATATCTGTTCAAACGAAGGATTGAATGCTTTGGCTACGACCATATATTTGGCTTTGATGGGAAAATCAGGGTTAGAAAAGGTAGCAGATCTTTGTGTGCAAAAGTCACATTATTTATATGAAAATATTATTAAAATAGATGGGTTTTCAAAAGTAACTGATAATCCATTTTTTAAAGAATTTGTAATTAAAACACCAATACCAGCAAAAGATCTTATTGAAAAAGCAAAAAATGAAAATATTTTCGCTGGCATTTCTTTAGATAATTTCTTCCCAAATAAAACACACGAACTTCTAATTGCCATAACTGAGAAAAGAACTCATGAAGAATTAGATAAATATTTGGAATTCCTTGGAAATTTATAAAATGATGAATTAAAAAAAATGCAGCAACAAGAGAATGCATCATTTCTAAAATTAATAATTACAAAAATAAAAGAGATATTGCAATGCAATGTCTCTACAAATAATAAATTATTAACCTATATTCCTCTATGACTCTATGACTCTCTGCCTCTGCGGTAAAAGTTTATTCTGAATTATTCAAACTTTATACTCTTCCCCTTTCCATTCTACTTTCTTGGAAAAAAGAACAACAGGTAAAAATATAAAGGTATAAAAGATATAAAATAATTCAAAATGGAAAAAGTAGAACAGCAGTCTTTTCATTTTGAATCTTGCAAGTTGTCTGAAGAGTAAAATAAAATCAACTGAAAAAATACCAAGAATTCCACCTAACAATAACAATTTACTGACTGGTAATAAAAATCCAAAAATAATTAGCAAGTGATTTATTACGGCTGTTATTTGCAAAAATATTCCCCAAACCGAAACATCTGTGCTTCCCATCACCCATCGTTTCCGCTGTTTAATAAACTCACTAAATTTTACAGGCGGCAAAGTATCAACCAAAAGATCGTTATCAGAAGAGTATAAAACTTTCCACTTTTTATTTTTAGATACTGCTTGAATTAATTGCATATCTTCTGTAATAGAGAACCCCAATTTCTCAAATCCACCAATATCATTATATGTCTCTCTTCTTATCGCAAAGTTTCCACCGATCATTGAAACAGGTAAATTTATTCCCGTAGTTCCCACTGCAATTGATTGTAAGAATATCCAATCCAAAGCTTGAATTTTTACAAATAGTGATGCTTTTCTATTTTTTTCTATTAAAGAAAGATTACCTGCTATCAAACCAATCTTTTTATCGAATTTTGAGTTGTAGGATCTCACCCAAGAAGGCGGAACTTTACAATCGCCATCAGCAACAAGAATTATTTCACCTTTACTTTTAAAAATGCCCTGTTGTAAGGCATAAGATTTCCCTTTAAGTTTATTATTACTTTTATTTTCTGCTTTTATAAATGTAAAATAATCATATTTCTCACAAAACTTAGATACGATATCTCCCGTATTATCATTAGACCCATTATCAACAATTATTATTTCCAACATTTCTTTAGGATAATCAATTCTAATTAAACTTTTTAGCAAATTTTCTATTACAGTAGCTTCATTTTTTACCGCAACAACAACTGAAAAATTGTGTAACTTTCTATTTTTCTTTTTCGAACCACAATGCAATCCGATAAACATTAGAATTGAAATTAATACATAAATTGAAATAATAAAAATAATAATAACATTCATCATTTCATTTGCCATAATTTATAATATTATTTATAATACGATTCTTAATAAAAATATTTTTATTATGTCCAAACAATAGGATCAAAGCTCCAATAAAAGCAGGAATTAAACCATTAAATGCAAAAACGATCATTGGGATACTAATTGCTATATTTTCAGAAATCCCATACATTGCTAAAAAAAACAATGAAACATTTTCTCGTACGCCAATACCGGCAACGCTAATTGGAATTCCAACTGCGGAAAGAACGACAATGCAAATTGCAATAATTTTTATAAAAGCAATGTCATATTCCCATAAAATCACCTGATATTGTAATATAAAAGTAATATAAAGTGCTAATGCAAATAAGGAATTAATAATTATAAACTTTTGATATTTTACATTCGGGATTGTTAACAAATTAATATATTTAATCTTTCGTAAAATTGGAATAAGTAAAACAAATAAAATCGGTAAAATAGAAATAAGTAATAAATATTTATTTTCGGGATAAAGAATTACAATTGCAAAACCAAGCATAAATACAAGTAACAAGAACTCTGCAATTAATTTTAACATATAGCCGGTAAGTTTATTTTTAATTTTCCCCCGAATTAATGCTAATTTCCCTACTTCACCATAACCGCCGGGAATTGTCAAACGCAAAGCATATCCGACTAAAAAAGATATTAACGCCTCTTTTTTTGTAAATTTTATTTTGCTTTCTTTCAAGGTAAACATATAATAGTAGAAATTAGTAGTCCAATTAATTGAGGCAAGAAGTAGGATCAAAAGAATTTTATATTTTGGCAGATCAAAAATAAATTCTTTAACAGACGAATAATCAACTCCTCCAAACGCCCATATAATTAGCAAAATGGAAATTAATAATTGGACGAAATATATTATAATTTTTTTCATAAATTTTATTTTCAGAATAATTAAAATTTAAACCGTAATTCTAAAGAAATAAAATTATCAATTTCTTTTTGAATTTTTCTGATTTTATAATTAGTATTAAGATAAAGGTCATTACTTAATTGATAATACCAATTTACAGAAAAAGAATGGATATCTATTGCTTCTCCCATTAACCAATCGGTTGACATATCATATTCGGGATTTCTATTATCATAATTTTGATTTGCGTTGTTGCCTATGTCGTAACTCGTTGTATCATCAATTGATTTTATTCCTCTTTTTAAAAATTCATATTCAAAAGTTAAGATTTGTCTTTTGGTAATCCACCATCTGTTTTGAGTATAAAATAATTGAGTATTCGGTCCGTATTCAAATCCTAAATTTTCACCTGCATGTGTAAATGAATTTATAGAATATTTGTGTGTATATGTCCAAGGTCTCACAGCGGTAAATTCAAAAGTAAAATCGGTAGATAAGTTTGACAACTTAGGGGTAAAATGTATTCCCATTTGATAACCAAATTTATTTCCCCACCATTTACTGAATAATTTTCCATAACTTAATTCATCTAAATACCAACTTCCGTATAATTTCATTTTATTCAGAGGAAAATATTCAAATTCAACTGCCATAATTGTATTATCTCTATCCATTAAATTATGTTGTGAAGGCCATAAAAAAACCGTTGGAATTAGATATGTCAAGTTTGGATTTCGTTCACCATAAACTATCATCTCGGTAAATCCAAAATGAAATTTAGTAAATGGCATGAATTCCCAACGATGTCCAATTAAATATTTTTTACTATATACACGCCGTTCACTTATTGAATCGATATAAGGATCATTTGGTAATAAAGAAGCATGTAAAAATGTAAATTTTGATTTATAGAACTTCCTCTCCCATTTTATAAAAGCAAATGATGCGTTAGAATCCGACTTAGATAATATCATTGAATTATTTGAATTCCCCCAATGAAGTGGTTCTTTTCCTAATTCGAAACTACCTAATTTTGAAGTATATTGAATGTATGCATCCGACTTGTCAGTATAGTACATATTTCCTTCAGTTGATCTAAATGGCTTATTCATTTCAGGTGAAAAATAATCAAATCCTTCCTGTATTGTCTGACCATATTGATAGGCATCCACGTATAAAGAAAAATGTTTTCCAATTTGTGAAGAAATTATAAAACCCATTGCACCAACATTTCTTACCGATTTATTTTGCGCCTCAACTCTGCCCATGAAATCAAAATCTAACCATAACAATTCATTATTATTTTCATGAACGAAAAGATGTAGATCTTCCGAATTATTACGATAAGTAAAGATATCTTTAAAGTCGTTTTTAAAATTATTAAATTTACTGAATCGAAAATATGTATTGGAATTATTTCTAATTTTCCAATGTTTTTTGTCTCTAAATTCATAACGATAATCTGAAATATATTCTTCTAGAATCTGTCTGTCAACTTTTGAAAGCTGTTCTCTATGTTTAAAAATTTTTACTAATGCCTTTGCCACTTCATCTCTATTCAATGGCAATGCATCATTAAAAATATTACGAACAATTCCCATCGTTGCCATTCTATCCAAATATAAATAGATCGGATCATTAATAGGAACATGTAATTGAGAAGCAAACAATGTACTGCTCAATAATACAAATATAATTATTATTTTAAAATATTTTCGCATAATAAAATTTCACTAAATTTAAAACTAATTACTACCCCATTCATAACTTTGGAATTGAGTTGCAGCTCCAAAATATACAACATAAAATATATGTAAGATCGATGCAATTGGAATAATTCCAAAATTAACATCTGAACTGAGTTTTGATTTTACTTTTGATAAGAAAATGTGTTCACCAATGACTTTAATAACAATTCCAAACACCAATAAAACAAATAAATTATGGCTCCAAAATGAAAATAATAATAACAAAATAAAACTCAAATTAAACAGATAAAGTAATAACAATGATAAAGTTACCCTGAATGGATATTTAAAGCCCTTAGAAGCGAAACGGAGACGCTGATTATAGAATTGTCTCCAAGAGGAGGGTGGAAAGGTAAAAACTTTTGTATTTTCATCAATTGCATATTCTATTTTCCAATCACTTTCATCTCGTACTCTTTGTAGAAACAGATCATCATCACCTGATTGAATATTTTTATATTTACCATAACCATTTAATTGCTCATAAACATGCTTACGGAAAGCCATATTCGTACCTATACAAGTAGCAGGATATTTCATTGATACTGTTGAGGCAGCAATAGCCGATATCGTGAAAAAATCCAATTTTAACAACTCGAATAGTAAGTTATTGCTTCCACTCATTTTTTTATATTGAACATTTCCTAATACCATTCCGACTTTTTCTGTAAAATATGAGCCCATTGTTTTTGCCCATTTTTTCGGATGTTGAGCATCGGCATCTGTTAATAAAATCACTTCTCCGATTGATTTTTTTATTGCACTATTAATTGCTCTTTTTTTGGGAGCAATGCCATTTTGAATATCATTAATATGAATAACTTTTATGTTTTTATTTTCCACTGAATATTTATCCAACATTCCCCCAGTTTTATCTTTTGATCTGTCATTCACAAATATATATTCCAATTTTTCTTCAGGATATTCTTGTTGTAACAATGATTTCATCAAAGTTTTAACATTTCCCTCTTCGTTATGTAAACTTACTACTATTGATAAAAAAGGCAGATCCTTTTTTCTTGCAGGATCATATCTGTCAATTTTATAAGTAAAATAGATCAACGAAATACTATATCCAATCAATAATAAAACAAATATTAAAATCAAGATATTCACCATTAATTTATCTTCTTAAAAATTACTGCTCCCAAAGGTGGCAACCCAAAAATAATGGATTGGTTTTTACCATTCCAATTAATATTTTCAGTTTTATGAATTCCATTTTGAATAACGCCACTTCCATTAATATCTTTATGATCCGTATCGAATATTTCTTTATATTTCCCCTTTTCATTAACGCCAAGCCGAAATTCAAAATATGTTTCGGGAGTAAAATTACAAACTATTATCAAATCATCTTTTTTCTTTTTACCATGTCGAATAAAACTAACGATTGACTGTTTTGCATTATTACTATCGATCCATTCAAATCCGGATGGTTCATTATCTTTTTCCCATAGTGCCGGTTCTTGTAAATATAAATGATTTAATTGTGATAAAAATATTTCTGCATTTTTATGTGGAGACCATTGTGACAATTCCCATTGAACACCCTGCATTTCATTCCATTCATTCCAAGGAGCAAATTCGGTACCCATAAATAATAATTTTTTCCCTGGATGTGAATACATAAATGCAAGCATCAATTTGAAATTAGCGAATTTTTGCCAATCGTCACCAGGCATTTTGCTCAGCAATGAACCCTTCCCGTGAACAATTTCATCATGACTTAAGACCAAAATGAATTTTTCCGTATAAGCATAAAGCATCGAAAAGGTTAATTCGTTATGATGATATTTTCTGTAAATTGAATCTTTTTTCATATACTCAAGAAAATCATTCATCCAACCCATATTCCACTTATAATCAAACCCTAATCCACCAGCGTGAACAGGATTACTAACACCTCCCCAAGCTGTTGATTCTTCGGCAATAATTAAAGCATTTGGAAAATATTTTCCAACAACTGTTGTCAAATGTTTCATAAAACCAATTGCTTCTAAATTTTCATTACCACCATATTTATTTGGAATCCATTCTCCTTCTTCCCTGCTATAATCCAAATAAATCATACTTGCGACTGCATCAATTCTCAATCCATCGATATGGAATTCTTTTAATAGATAAATTGCATTGGAGAGCAGAAAATTTTTGACTTCGTCGCGTCCGTAATTAAAAATAAGCGTTCCCCAATCAGGATGTTCACTCTGTCTCGGATCTTCATGTTCATAAAGTGCCGTTCCGTCAAATCTTCGTAATGCAAAATCATCTTTTGGAAAATGAGCAGGAACCCAATCCATTATTATTCCAATTCCATTTTGATGACATAGATCAACTAAATATTTGAAATCATCCGGAGTTCCAAATCTGCTCGTTAAAGCATAATATCCCGTAACTTGATAACCCCAAGATCCGTCAAAAGGATATTCGGATAATGGCATAAATTCGATATGAGTAAATCCCAATTTTTTAACATGCTCAATTAAAATCGGAGCGATCTCTCTATAAGAATACCATTCCCAATTTTCATTCCGTTTCCAAGAACCCAAATGAACTTCGTACACATTCATTGGTTTATCATTCAAATTATCGGGTTTATTATTTAAATATTTTTTATCTTTCCATTTATACTTTGATTCATAAACAATAGAAGAATTATTTGGTCGTACTTGAAAATATTTTCCATAAGGATCGGATTTTATCTTTAATCCATCTGATTGAGTTAATATTTCAAATTTATATAATTCACCTGCTTTCAATTCGGGAATAAAAATTTCCCAAACACCTGAGCTGCCTAAACTTCTCATCGGATGAAGCAATCCATTCCATAAATTAAAATTCCCAACTACACTTACACGGCGAGCAGATGGTGCCCAAACGGCAAAACTTACTCCTTTTATTCCATCAATTATCTTCGCATTAGCACCTAATTTTTCGTAAACAAAATGATTATCGCCTTTACCAAATAAATATATATCTTCTTCAGTTAGCGTTGGAGTAAATTGATACGGATCTATGTAATTATACTTTTGTCCATTTTTATATATAACCAATACTTTATATGCAAAAAATCTTTTCCTCTTAACTGATATTTCCCACACATTATTTACTTCGGTCTTATGTAATTTATATTGTTTTTTATAGGAATCCAATGTCTCAATATAGATACTTTTTGCATTTTGTTGAAATACTCTAATTATCTTTTCAAGAGAGGAATTCTCGTGAATTCCCAATACGGAATGAGGATCATAATATTCACCATTAGATATTTTATGTAAGGCTTCTATTTTTTCTTTATTCATTTAATTCGCTCCAATTTATAAATTATTATTTCCTTTTTTTTCATCATAAGTTATGATTAATATTCCTTAAAATAAACAAAAATTTTCTTCTTTTCATAGCTGTTTTTTTCTTAAGTTTTCTATATTCAAATTCTGATATATTTTCCCAATATTTTTTCGATTTGTTATGCAATTCAATTTTCGGTTGAAATTCTAAATGAACAGATAATTTCTTATTTTTTTCATTATAGGGACAAATATCTTGACAAATATCACATCCATATATCCAATTATTCAATTGCAATTCTGTGGGCAGATTTTTATCATTATTTTCTACAGTCAAATAGGAAATACATTTATTAGCATCAATTTTATTATCTTTTAAAATTGCTCCGGTTGGACAACTTTCAACACATAAATTACAATCTTCACATCCATCTCTTTTTTCTTTAGAATACTTATCAAATTCTACATTAACAAGTAAAATACCTAAAAAGATCCACGAGCCATATTCGGGAGAAATTAATAAAGAATTCTTCCCACGCCAACCCAATCCGGCTTTAATTCCCCATGCTTTTTCAAAGATTGGCGATGTGTCAACACACACTTTTCCTTTAATTGAATTGTCAATATTTTGCATTTCCCTTAACAATAAAAATAATTTTTGTTTAAAAAATTTATGGTAATCTATTTCAGTTACATATTTTGATACCAGCAAATTATCTGATTTTTCTTGCTGAATATTACTGAAATAATTCATTCCAATAACAATGACTGATTTCGTGTTCGAGAATAGTAATTGCGGATCCGTTCGTTTCTCAATATGGTTTTCCATCCAATTCATATCACCATTATAATTACTATTCAACCAATTTCTAAAAACATTTTCATCTTCTTTTAAATGAGATGATTTTGCTATACCAATCAAATCGATGTTATTTTTTTTTTGTAATTGTTGTAATTTTGAAAGTGAAAATTTCATAAATGGTTTGTTAGTTTATAAATATTAGAACACGGATGAAACGGATAGAAATACTAATTTCTAATTTTTACATCTACATTCTTTGTGTTTTCCCAGTGTTCTTAGTGGTTTTATTTCTCACAAATTTTTCTCTTACCATCATTATACCAATCATCGACTTTGCATCAACAATTTCGCCATCCATTACCATCTGATAAGCAGTTTGTAAAGGAACATCAAATATCTCGATAAATTCATCATCATCACAACTGATATTCCTTTTTTCTAAATCATCTGCTATATAAATGTAAATTACTTCATCGGAATAACCAATTCCCGGATATAATTTTCCAACATATTCTAAACTGTTAGGATAATATCCGGTCTCTTCTGCCATCTCACGTCTTGCCGTATCTTCTAAATTTTCACCGGCATCAATTTTCCCAGCAGGCAATTCATTAAAAATTTTCCCAACCGGATAACGAAATTGCTTCTCTAAAATAATATTTCCATTCGGTAAAAACGCAACAAGAACAACTGCTCCCGGATGAACAATATATTCACGCACAGTTTCCTTACCATTTGGTAATTCAACCGTATCTTTTTTTACATTTAAGAGTATGCCATCAAAAATATTTTCACTTTTTATTTTTTTTTCTATTAAATTTTTCAAATGAACTCAATTATTTTTATTTTCTTTTAATAAATAATTAACTAAATACTCCATACCTTCTAAATAACTATTTTCTTTTTTACCATAAATTTGATGAATACAGACATCTTTTGTTACAGAAATTTCTCTAAAATCTTCTCGCTCATAAATATTTGACAAATGCACTTCGACAACCGGAATTTTTATCAACTCAATTGCATCACGAATAGCATAACTATAATGTGTAAAAGCGGCTGGATTTATCACCACTCCATCACATATTTTACGCTGTCGATGTAATGTTTTTATTATTTTTTCTTCAGAATTAAACTGATGAATTTTCACGGAAACATTTAACTTTTTCGCTTTTTCACGAATTTTTTTATTCAATTTATCCAGTGTTAATCTACCGTAAAATTTTGGATCTCTACTTCCCAGCATATCCAAATTTGGTCCGTGCAGAATCAGAATTTTCAAAATGTCATTAGATTGATGTGACAAACTTTAGCTCCTTTATCCAATTAATTACTTCAATTATTTGTTTATCAGAGACATCATCTTTTATTTCGGTTTCTCCAATTTTCTTTAGAAGAACAAATCTTATTTTTCCGTTTTTAACTTTTTTATCATGATACATCGCTTCCAACATTTTATCTTCATCTAAGTGATTTACAGATGGAACTATTGGAATTTTTTGCAAATTATTTATTAATTTATCAGCTTCATTGGAATCAAAATTTCCAACATCAGCACTCAATTTGATTGCAGCACACATTCCAACAATCACCGCCTCACCATGTGCAAATTTTCCATATCCTTCTGTAACTTCAATAGCATGACCAATTGTATGACCAAAATTTAAAACCATTCTCAAAGAATTTTCCTTTTCATCAGCAGAAACAATTGCAGATTTAATTTCTATTGAACGAGAAATAGCATAATTCATGTAATCCATATTTTTCAATAACAAAATATCTTTATAATTCTCCAAGAGAAAATTTGTAAATATTTTATCTTTAATAATACCGTATTTTATTATCTCACCAAATCCTGAAACTCTCTCTCTGAGTCCCAATGTCCTTAAAACATTTGGATCTACAATAACAACTTTTGGCTGATAAAAGGCCCCTACTAAATTCTTCCCACGCTCATGATTTATTCCTACCTTACCACCAATAGAAGAATCTACTTGTGATAATAAAGTAGTAGGAATTTGGATGAGTTCTATTCCACGAAATATGGTAGCAGCGACAAATCCGACAGTATCGCCAAGCACACCACCACCTAAAGCAATAATAATTGAACTTCTATCAAAATTTAAATCCAGTATTTTATCATATAAATATCTAACAGTTTCAAAGTTTTTATTTTTCTCACCACTTGGCATCTTTATAAAATGAACTTTATAACCATTTTCTGTTAGTGATTTTTGAACTATGTTTTTATATAATTTTGTGACATGTTCACTTGATATTAAAGCAACATTTTTGCTAACTTTATATTTGCTAATTATTTTTCCTACTTCTTGTAAAATATTGTTACCTGTTAAAACACAATAACTTCTTTCATGTAGATCAATTTGAATTTTTTGCATAATTTTCCTAAAAAATAATATTCATTTATTTATATCTTACAAATTATTACTTTTAATTTCCTTAATTAATGTATTTACTGCCATATTAAGTGATTTACCATTTGTATCAATATGATACTTTGCCCTTTGATAATATTTCATTCGCTCAGATAATATTCCTTCAATTGACTGAATAGATGGATTAGTTAGTAATGGACGATCTTTACTTGATCTTATTCTTTTGAAAATCGTTTCCGCAGATGCTTTTAACCAAATAATAATTCCAATATTTTTCATCCATTTAAAATTATTCTCATTAATAGGGAAACCTCCACCTGTTGCAATAACATTATTTTCCGAATTTTTAATAACTTTTCGTGAGATTTCCATTTCTAATTTCCTAAAATATTTTTCACCGTATTTATCAAAAATATTATTAATTTTTATTCCGGCAGCTTTTTCTATTTCACCATCAAGATCAATAAAATTATAATCAATATCATTGGCCAATGATTTCCCAAGGGATGTTTTTCCAGATCCTATCATTCCAATAAGAAAATAATTCATTTTATACTTAATTAAATTACAATTAAATATTATTTTTATTATCGTAATAGGATTTCAATATCTTGAAAAGTGAAATTTTTCTTCGTATCTTTTCATAACTTAGAGATGCCTTTATCGAAAAGACAACCGCAATTCCTAAATATACCAAATAAAGCCATTCACCAATCTGCTTATCTTTAAAGAAAAATATTAAAAGAATTAAAACAAGAACCACAATAATAGTACCAGAAATAACAAAAACATTTTTATCTTTCTGCAGATTTTTTATTTGTCTTTTAATAAATTCAAAATCATTTGACTCTAATATTGAATACTCTTCTGCAGGAGACAAACTATTAAATTCTTTTACAATTGTTTCCTTTACCGATTGAATTTTTTCCTTTTTCATTGTTCTCCTTTAAATTTATATTAAATATAAAAAATATTAATTAAATATAAAACTAATTAATGCCATTTTCATCTTTAAATCTTTTTTTAATTATTTTCCAAGAATCTCTACCGAATCTATTTAAAAAAGCATCTAATAGCGGAATTGCAATAACATTTTCAGCAACTATACTTGCAGCAGGGACAGCACACGAATCGGTTCTTTCCTTATGAGCAACAACTTTTTCTTTTGTCTTGATATTAAAACTTTTTAATGGATTTGTCAAAGTCGGAATTGGCTTCATTACGGCATTTATTACCAACGGTTCACCATTGGTCATTCCACCTTCCAATCCACCGGCATTATTTGAATCACGAGATATCTTTCCATTTTTTACCGTGAATTCATCATGATAATCTTTGCCCAATATCTTCGCAGAATTGAATCCTTTCCCAAACTCAATCCCTTTTATTGCAGGAATTCCTAAAATATGTGACGATATTTTTGACGATAATCTTTCATCCCAGTGAACATAACTACCAAGTCCAATTGGTAAATTTTTTACCACTACTTGAAATATCCCACCAATTGAATCACCAAGCAATTTAGCATTATCAATTTCTTTTTCCATTTGTTCAGAAGCAACTTTATCTATACAACGAACAGCAGAATTATTTGCTAACTCAAGTAATTCATTATTATAAACTTTATCTTTGATCGACACTTTTCCAATTCGAGTAACATGACTAAAAAATTTGATACCTATATTTTCCAAAAATTGACGACACAATCCTCCTACCACAACTCTAATAGCCGTTTCTCTTGCAGAAGATCGTTCAAGCACATTTCTAATATCATTAAATCCGTATTTTTTTATACCTGCATAATCGGCATGGCCAGGACGCGGAATTTCTACCTTTTCATCTCTTTGATCGAGAAGAATAGGATCCATAGTATCTTTCCAATTTAAAAAATCACGATTCATAATTTGTAAAGTAATTGGCGAACCAAGTGTTACAGAATTACGAACTCCTGACAAAACCCTTACTTTGTCTTTTTCTATTTTCATTCTTCCACCACGACCATATCCAAGCTGTCTTTTTTGCAACTGTTTGTTAATTTTTCCAACATCAATTTTAAACCCGGCTGGCAAACCGCTAATAATTGCCGTTAATAAAGGTCCATGACTTTCGCCTGCTGTTATGAAATTTATTTTGCTCATATTTTTTTACTTTAATATTTTATTAATTATTTTTTCTATTTTTAAATTTACAAAATTTATATTTGGAAACCAAATTTCTTCGGAAGCAATTCCCTGATATATCAACATATAAGCCCCATTAATACTTCTAACTTCATTTTGACGATCGTTAACTAAATTATTCTTTGACAAAAACCATTTTTGCAAATGAGTTGGATTCGGACTATAATTCAAATCAAATAGAAAATCATTTTTCCCTACTTTAATAAAATTTTCAGGAATATCAGATAACTTCTTAGTTCCAATAGGCGTCGCATTGATCCAAAGAATTGGTAAATCAGTTGGAATATTTTCAACAATTTTCATTTGCAATAATGACGAAACATTTTTTATCATTTCTTTTCTTTCTTTATAATCAAATCCACCAGTTATTGTACATTTAGAAAAACCAACATCTTCTAAACCAAAAATAACTGCTTTCGATACACCACCGTAACCAATTAAAACAGGAAAATATTTTTTGTAATTTTGAATATGGGATTTAATTGTTTTAACAAACCCAATGATATCCGTATTATAACCATAGAATTTTTTATTCTTAACAGTTATAGTATTCACCGCTCCAATCTTCTCAGCAATCGGTTCAATGTAATATAAATATGGAATTACACTTTCTTTATATGGAATTGTAATATTAAAACCATCAATTTTTCTTAACTGATCCTTTATAAAAAATTTTGATTTATTTTTTACGACATCAAAGATCTTATAGTCCAAATTAATATTTTTCTGTTCACTAATTAAATTATGTAATAATGGACTTTTTGTGTAGGAAATATTTTCGCCTAAAATGCCTAATTGTATTTTTGAATTTGATTTCATAATATTAGAAAATAAAATTATATATTTTGTATATTATCCTTATTGTTTTCTACTGATCCTCTCTAAAATCCCATAAAAATCCGGATAACTAATATTTACAATAGAGTGATTTTTTATTTTTACTGGTGAATTAGAAATCAATCCGGCAATTGCCAACATCATAGCAATACGATGATCTCCATACGAATCAACCGTATTTCCCTTGAGTTTAGTTGGTCCAAAAATATCAAACCCATCAGGATATTCTTTGATATCAGCACCGAGACATTTTAAACTTTCTACTATACTTTTTATTCGATCACTCTCTTTAAATCTCAACTCTTTAACACCTCTGAAAGTTGATTTACCTTTCGCTTGCGTGGCAATTAGTGCTAAAATTGGGATTTCGTCTATTAATGAAGCAGCAATTTTTTTTCTAATTGAAAATGATTTTATTTTAGAAGATTGAATTATAATATCCCCAAAGGGCTCCAAACTTTTATTAATTGAATCGATACGAACTTTGCAACCATTTTTTTGCAATAGTTTTATATAACTTATCCGAGATGAATTAAGAGAAATCCTTTTCAAGTTTAATTTACTGTTTGGAACTAACAATCCTGCTGCTACCCAAAAAGCCGCCGCTGATGGATCGCCTGGCACAGAATATTTAAATGGGATAACCGGATTCTTTAGCTTATTTATTGAAATTACATTTTTCTTTTTGAATATCGAAATACCAAAAATTTTCATCATATTTTCAGTATGATCGCGTGTTCTTGTTTTCTCTGTAATATATGTTTTCCCATCAGCAAACAAACCGGCAAAAAGCAAACAGGACTTAACTTGAGCACTCGCAACCGGCAATGTGTAACGAATTCCCATTAATTTACCGCCATTAAAAAGTATTGGTAAATTTTTATTTTCACTTTCAATCTCCGCACCCATTTTCTGTAATGGCTCAATTATTCGTTCCATCGGACGAGCACTCAAAGATTCATCTCCTATCATCTTTACTTTTATTCCCTGTCCTGCTATTAAACCAGCTAATAATCTTGTTGTTGTTCCAGAATTTCCACAATTAATCGATCCGGTAATTTCTCTATTCCATTTTTTGAAACCCGAGCTATCTACTTCAACGGAATATTTTCCAAGCTGAAATTTTATACCCAATTTTTGTAAACAAACTATAGTAGAGAGGACATCAGCTCCATTATTTAAAAATTTAATCTTTGATTTCCCCTCTGCAAGAGCTGCGAAGAATAATGCTCTATGACTTATAGATTTGTCACCCGGAAGTGTTATTTGACCTTTTACGAATTTTGCTGGTTTAACTATTTTGTTTTTTTTATTCATTTCTCTTTTTTTACAATGGTTTGTTAAGATAAGTAGATTTTTTTTAATAATCTAACATTTTCTTATTTTCTTAGATAAATTTATGCTTATATTTACACTACATTATTAATTTAATATTATAAGGAGATAATATGAAAAAATTTAAAAAATTATTTGATAAATACTTTGATTTTGTCCTGATATTAATTGGATCATTACTACTTTCTATCGCTCTAATGATTTTTTTAATTCCAAATAAGATCAATACCGGTGGTGTTTCCGGAATCGCTACCGTTCTTTATCACCTATTCCACTTCCCAGCTGGAATAACGATGTTAATATTAAATATTCCACTTTTCATCATCGGAGTAAAAATATTCGGTAAAAAATTTGGAATTAAAACGATATGGGGAATTCTTTTGGTATCTTTTTTTTGTGATTTTATTGATAAAATATTAAAAATTTCTCCACTAACTGACAGTAGATTTCTTGCTACTATTTATGGTGGACTATTATTAGGTGCTGGCTTGGGAATAATATTTCGTGGTCGTGGAACAACAGGAGGAACAGATATTATCGCCAGAATAATAAATAAATATTTTAAAATTTCTTTAGGTTGGTCATTTATGTTTGTCGATACATTAATTATTATATTGGGTGGTATTGTCTTTGCAGATGTGGATTTAATTCTATTTTGCCTAATTGCTTTAGGAATTGCTTCAAAAGTTACAGATACAATAATTGAAGGCGTCCTTTCCGAAAAGGGTATTTTTATAATAAGTAAAAATTGGGACATAATTTCAAAAAGAATAATGATAGAAATAAAAAGAGGTGTTACAGGATTCGATTCGGTTGGATTATATACAAACAGTAAAAAGAAAACTCTCTATTGTGTAGTTTCTCGTCGACAAGTTGAGAATGTTAGACGAATAGCAAAAGAAGAAGATACAAAAGCATTTATAACCATCCAAAATATTTCAATTTTACAAGGTGAGGGATTTAGAAGCCAAACCACAATTCTGGATGAATAGATATGCTAAACTTCTGTTTCTTAAACTTCCGAAGTTTTGTTTTCTTCTTTTGACAAGGGAGCTTAAATCAATTTTCTCTATATTTAACTACTTCGTAGTTTTTTCTCTGTCTTCCATTCTCCGTTTTCCGTTAACTGCATTGGTCTTCTACTCACTATTTATAATTCACAATATTTAGCACCTAATTCATAAATGGAGAAAAAACATCTTCTTTTTTAATTCTAATTAATACATAATAATAATGTTTATTTAAATCTACCCATCTTTTTTGTATTTGAATATTATTGAATTTATATTTCACCTTTATTGCCGTTGCTTTTTCATAATTATCATCTTTTTCAGTTACATCTAAAATATTAACCGAATAGAAATTTATAGCTAAATTTGTCATTATTTCAAAAATTGCTTGTTCTCCCGCCGTTTTCCAAGCATCATTTTCACTGCCTCTACTTTGATATTCGCCAATGCCATAATAATAATATTTATCATGATAAAATGGTTTTTTCTTAACCCATTTTGGTATTGTTGAATTTTTTAAATTAATGTATCTTGAAACAATTTTATTATTTTTATTTTTTGAAAATAATTTGATGTACTCATTATTGATCACATTTGTTAAAAATGAAGATACAACATATAACTTACCCTTTACTTTTTTTAATGAATCTGGCGAAAAATAATAAAAATATTCACTATTTTTTTTATCATAATTTTGAAATCTATAAAGTGTCCCATTTGCTATGCATCTATTATAAACACAATAATTCCTTTCTGCGTCAATTACAGCCGAATAGCCACCATAACTATAGCCAACAATTGTCTTTGGATAACTTACCGGAAATAAAAACCAGTCGGGATATGAGGAAATACCAAATAAATTTACCGTAGTAAAAATAACGATCATTAAAACCAATTTATTTATTACTTCCATTGTTCTCCCAATCATTAAGTTAAAATACAACATAAATAAATGTATCTATTCATCTATTTGTAAAATTAAGTTATTTTTATTTATATACAAGAATAAAAAAGGACAATATTTAATTGTCCTTTCTTTAGCATTATTCTTGTCTAAATATTATTCACTTTGATTTGCTTCGTAACTTTCCATTTCATTGTTTAATTCATCATAAGCTTGTGATGATCTAAAGCGTTCATACAATTTTTTATTTCCACTTTTATTCATTTCATCTAATATAGATTGATTAAAAGTAGAAGGATCAATTACCATTAAAGTATAAATTGTGATTTTGCCTTCTTTCTCAACCATAATTTCATCTTCAGGAAATGAACCCTTTAGTACAGTACTTGCCATTGTCTTTGTTGTTTTAGAAAATGCTTCATTGATCTCGGTATCACCAGAAGTTCCAATTTCTTCTAAAAACGATTTTGATAATGTCTGTACTTTTGTTTCCAAAGCCTCTGCTAAATTTGCTCTTGCATCCGTATAAGATTTCTTGCGAGCAATATCTTCGCGAGAACTTTCACCTTGTCCTACAACTGCAACAGCACCATTTTTATTAAATTCATTTGCTCTTTTTTGCATTTGTAAATAAGGACTTTTTTTAGCAGAAACTTGTTTGCTTCCCCCACACCCGGTTAACAGCACTAAACCGAAAGCTGCTAATATTAACAGAACTAAAACTTTTTTCATAATTTCTCCTTTTTTAGTTTTCATATTATATTAATTTAAAAAAAACAAATATCCAACTAAAAAATATTAATTGTGATTTATATCACAATTATTTTTTTATTAATAATTCTTTATAGTTATATACTTGTTTTAATGAATCAATAACAATCGGAGCCATACTTCTTTCTTTTACTTGCTTTAACTGTTCTTTAATATCATCTTTAACATCTTCATAACTTAAACCATCTTTTCTATCAATAACTTTTATTATATGATAGCCATATTGTGTTTCTACTAAATCACTTATAGAACCAATTGGAGCATTAAAAGCCACATCTTCAAATGATTTAACCATGCGTCCTCTTTGAAAATTCTCATATAAACCACCATTCTCTTTTGAACCAGGATCTTCTGTATATTTTTTAACTAATTTCTCAAAATCTTCTCCAGATTTTGCTTTTTCTAATACTTTTAATGCTGTGGCTTTTACTTCAATTTTTGCGGAATCCGATTTGTTTTTTGTTAAAAATAATATATGTCTAACCGTTGCAACTTCCTTATTATAATTATCTTTACTCTTTTCATATTTTTCTTCAATCTTAGCTTCATCAATTTTTATTTTCGAAAAGATCACATCATTAAAATATTTTTTAATAATTAAGCTCTTCTTTACATCTTTCTTAACATCCTCTATTTTCATACCCTGC
Organism: Fidelibacterota bacterium; assembly: GCA_030600775.1. Lineage (GTDB taxonomy): Bacteria > Fidelibacterota > Fidelibacteria > Fidelibacterales > Fidelibacteraceae > TCS52. The sequence goes on from JAUVLI010000019.1 coordinate 19,080, forward strand.
TTTTCAACCCTTTCAGTGAATTTTTCTTCACCACCATATCGTGTATAGATTTTTGCTAATTCTTCTGCCAATTTTTCTTTAGCAGTTTTTACTTTATGTTTTTTTGCATCAGCCATTAACAATTCCATAGTTCCATATTGACTTATAATTCCATCAATATAATTTTCTATTTGTTTGCTTTCTGTATTAATAAAACTTGCAGTATCACCACGCATAGCCTGAAACACCAATGGCATAATGTCGTGATTAACCACGGTGAATTCATCTGTTTTTATTAATTCAACCGTTGTATCCGGTGCCATATATGGTACTGTTTTTGACATCACTTCGAAGAACTTATATTCTTCAGTACCTTCTTTGTACTTTGGTCCGGAAACTTTTTTCCCACAGCTTATAAAAAATAAGCCAAAAATGAGAAATAAAACTAATACTTTCTTCATAACTCTCCTTTCTTTTAGTTATTCTATTAAATATTCTATTTTCATGTTATAATTCCATTTATCAAAATATAAATTCCCACCTTTCCATTCTAATTCACCACGCTGGAAATCAACTGTTTCGCTTCTAGGATAAATTTTGCTTGGAAATAGCGGCTTTGAATAATCATCATTTACAATTAATCGATATCTATCAATATTTCCTAAGTAAAAATTTCGTATATTTTCATCTTCGGAAATTATTGTACCAAATGATTGATCTACCGGTATCCAACCGATTCCTTCAAAATAGAACTCTCCCCAATCGTGCAAATTAATATGATCAGGATGGAAATGCCATCCACTCTGCCATTTAACCGGAATACCATTATAACGAGCTAATGTCATAAATAGAAGTGTTTGCATTCCACAATCGCCATGTTTATTTTCCAAAACATACATCGGTATATTTGATATTGTAGAATATTCCCTTGCACTTGCCCATGGGATATTTTTATCTATCCAAGTAAATATCTTTTTTGCCTTTAAATATGGATTCGTTTCATTACCAATAATTTTTTTCGATAGTTCTTTAATTTCTCTTGTAAATATTATATGTGTATTTCGCTCACTTGTATATTTTTTATAAAATTCTGTATTGTTTTTATATGGTTTTATATCTTTTAAATCTATTTTTTGATATTGTGCATAAGAAGTTAATGAAAATTCTACTTGAAATTCAGTTGGTTTACCTTTTACAGCAGGTTTTTCTAAATATATTGTGCGTTGGAGATTTTCGTTATTAGCTAAAATGAATTCTTTTACATTGGTTGAAATTAGTTGAATATCTTTTTGGCGAGCATTTCCTTCTCTTGGATATGGCAGCCAACAACGGATAATTTCTCCAGCCGGGACAACATCTGCATCAACTGTTACAGTATATGTAAATTTAATTTTGGCGGGATTGACCAACTTTTTTCCAGTAATTTCTGCCAATTTTATTGTTTTTCTCGCATCATTATCTAAGAATATTTGCCAATCATCTTTTCCCGGGGTTTTATCTATTTCTTTTTTCTTAGCTTTTGCTTCCTTATTGATCCTAAATAAATTTGGAACAACATTTGAAAAATATTTCTTTTTACCGTTAATTTTTTTCATTTCTAATGATTTTTCATTTTCCCATTCCAAAATTTGCTTATTTATTACATTTGGAAAATACTTTTTGATTTCAGGCAAAATTTCATCAAGCGATTTATCAAAATCCAATTCAATACGATCCATTATTTCCTTTTTCATTTCTAAATCATACATGTCTTTCTTTGATATTGAATTTGACATGATTTTTGCATTTATCATTTTTTCTGCCTTTTGATATTCTCCATTATTAATAAATTTATCAATATTGTTATTGTTCCCACAAAAAGAAAACAATAGAAAAAAGATAATTGATAAAGTTTTTTTAATGTTTTTCACTCTCATATTTTTTAATATTTCCATGTCCATAATAATTTTTAATTTAAGAAAATATTCTCTTTTAACAAAACATTTTATAAGATTTTCCTCTTTTACTAAAAAACCACAAATAGATTTTCAATCAAGATTGAATATGGAAACATTTCGCAGAATAAAAATCAAAATATTATTCTTAATTACTTTCAACCTTAACTCTTTATTTTCGTCATTGCATCTTTGCGTGAAACAGTCCATATATATTAACTAAAATGATTTAAGTAATTCACAGACAAAATCCCAAAATTTTATTAGTGATGGAATGTATAATTTTTCCTGCGGACTATGTGGATTTTCTATTGTTGGTCCAATTGATATCATATCCATTCCTTCATATTTTGCACCAATCACTCCACATTCCAATCCGCCATGAACTACTTCTATCTCTGCCTCTTTTCCAAACTTTTGTTTATATACATTTTTACATTTTCCCAATAATTTTGAATCAGTATTTGGCCTCCAAGAAGAATATCCGTCACCAGATTTATATTCAGCTCCACTCAATTTTGCTACTGCTTCAATTTCTTTTGTCAAATAATCTCTCACTGACATTTTTGAACTTCTCTGACTAGAAATAATTTTTAAACTATCTTTTTCAACTTCTAATACTGCTAAATTACAAGATGTTTCGGGTAAATTTTTAAATTCCAAAGACATATCTTTTATTCCATGTGGTAATGCCAATATTAAATCAATTGCTTTTTCGGTTGTACCTTCTGTAAATGACCTTGTATAATCTCTATTGCTTTCAATTAATTTAATTTTGATTGATTTTTCCGTATCGGCAAATTCTGCTTGAATAACTTTCTCAATTCCTTGTACAATTCCTTTTATGTTTTCATAATTTCCAGACTTGAAACTTATTATCGCATGTGAATCACGAGGAATTGCATTGTGAGCGGTTCCTCCCGATAAATTCACAATATTAAAAAAATATTTTTCTTTGATTGATTGTAATACTCTTGCTAATACTTTGTTAGCATTCGCTCTATGTGCGGTAATATCTTGTCCAGAATGTCCGCCCATTAATCCAGAAATTTCAATTTTATATAATTTAAAATCATTTGGAATTTCTTCATAATTAAGTGGTAAACTAATTTCGGTATCTTTTCCACCGGCACAACCTATTGTAAAAATCCCCTCTTGTTCAGAATCAAAATTCAATAATATTCTTCCATCTAAAAAGTCATCCTTTAAGGCATTAGCACCAGTTAATCCGGTTTCTTCATCAACAGTAAATAGAAGTTCTAATGGTGGATGAACGATATGTTTATCTTTTGCTAACTCTAAGCCAAAAGCCAAAGCGACTCCATTGTCAGCACCTAAAGTCGTGTGATTTGCATGCAACCAATCTCCATCAATTATATTTTCTATTGGATCTTTTGAAAAATCGTGTGACGAATCCGGCGTTTTCTCACAAACCATATCCATGTGACCTTGAATTATAATTATTTGCCTATCTTCTAATCCCTTTGTTGCAGGAATTTTGATCAATACATTTTTGACTTCATCACGAACAACTTCTAATTTTTGCTCTTTTGCCCAATCCATTAACCAATTGGAAATTTTTCCCTCTCTTTTTGAACAACGAGGAATATTATTTATCTGCTGAAAAAGTTCTAAAATATCTTCTATTTTTTTATTCATTT
>JAUVLI010000045.1 GCA_030600775.1 Fidelibacterota bacterium
AATTTCTGAATATTATTCTTTGAAAAAAACATTACATTAACTTTCTTTCGCAATTTGATTTAACTTCTTATTCAACAATTTTTTCTTTACAAAACTTAATCTGTCGGTAAAGAAAACGCCGTTTAAATGGTCAGTTTCATGTTGAATAACTCTTGCCGGTAGATCAACAAATTTTCTTGTTATTGTTTTTAAATTTAAATCTTGATATTCTAAGACAATATCTTTTGATCTAATTACTTTTTCTCTAATATCCGGTATTGATAGACATCCTTCTTCTTCAATCGTTTTCTCATCTGAATATTCTATAATTTTTGGATTGATAATAATTAAGTCATTTTCCGATTCAAGTGCATGTTTACCGATTATTGATAATGATAGATCGAAACCAACTTGATTGGCGGAAAGTCCAATACCATCATCTTCATACATAGTATTTATCATATCATCGGTCAATTGTTTGATATCAGAAGAAATTGAATTTACAATTTTACATCGATTTCTTAATATTGGTGAACCATATTTGTAAATTTTTAAAATCATAATAAAATTACTTTCTTGTCTTTTCTAATTCCGTTTTTGAAGCAATGGCAGATTTTTTAACTTCGATTTTTGTATCCTTTCCTATTTTTACAACAACAATATTGCCTTTAACAGAATCAACTTCACCATAGATGCCACCAATTGTTACAATTTTATCGTGTGATTTAAGTTCATTTAACATTTTTTGTGTTTCTTTCTGTTTCTTTGCTTGTGGACGCATCATAAAAAACCAAATAACAACAAAAATTAATATAAACGGTAGAAGCCCTAAAAGGTTAAATCCCTCTTTAGCATTTTGTGCAAATATTTCTAATAACATTTTTTCTCCTTTTTTTCATTGTGTAATAATACAAAAAATAATACTATTAGTCAATGATAAGAAAAGAAATAAATTTATATAAATAGAATTTTAGGTGAATAATTTTAAAAAATAGGGTAAAAACAATTAATAATAAAAAAACCTGTTATTTTAACAGGTTTTTTTGATTCGTATGAAAATTTTATTACTTTAAATTATAATGAGTAACGTTACCTTTTTTCTTTACATCTAATTTATCCTCTTTTGCCAGCCATCCAAGAGCCATTAAAATTTGATCTTTCTTTTCAGATGTTTTCTTTGTCAAAGCAGTAACAGTCATTTTACCATTACTATTCAAAGTTTTCCATACTTTTCCTGCGATTGTTCCAATGTTTTTCATATTTCTCCTTTCAATTTTCAGCAAAATATAGAAAACTTATATTCAATTTACAAATAAAATTATTTTTTTATTTTCATAATTATTTTCAACCGTTTTTCGCTTGATTTTCATACTTGAAGTTAAACTGCCATTTTCAATAGTAAATGGTTTTCTATTAAAATGAATTTTTTAATTTGTTCGTAATTAGCTAACTCAGTTTGATAATTGTTAAGATCATTTTCTATCTAAAAACATATTTCGTTTTACTTTTTTCAATTCTCGGTTTATTTCTAATATCAATTTACCTGATTTGTCAATATCTTTTCCAAGCGAAATAAAACCGTGTTTTTTTAAGATCAAAAAATCATTTTGTTCAAGGACTTCTAAGATTGAATTCACAAGTTCAATCGTTCCATAGTCAGCAAACTTTTTTGTCGAAACCAAGCCAATCTGAGCATAATTTTGTAAAAGTTTATTGAAATGCCCGTGAAAAATTGCATTCACATCGTTTCTTGCTTTGTAGATCGCATGATGCATCATAGATTCTGAAGATGGGTTTCGTAATCCAGTTGCATAAACAATTTTTTTCTGCAAATCTGCATCTTGCACAAAAACAAAATCCTGAATACGCAAATTCTCAATATCAGAATAAGAAGCGGTAATAACAAAACCGGACTGGAAGCGAAAACTTAAATTTCCACCGGAGCTTTTCCTTTCAGGTTCTTTTTCGTTTTTATAATGAGGAATAAAATTATGTTTTGAAAGAGTCTTTCCCCAAAAGATTAACTTTTTGATTTCTGTAGAAAAATCAATTTCTTCTATTTCGAGAATCGTTTTAAATTTCGTTCCCTGATATTCTTTCACAATTAAAATTCCGTATTCAGTTCATCGGGTTTATGAATTCCTTTTTCGGTAATTATTCCTGTAATGAATTTTGCAGGAGTAATGTCAAAAGCCGGGTTGAGCACATCACTTGTTTCATTAGCAACTAATTTTCCAAAAACTTCTCTAACTTCCTTTGATCCACGTTCTTCAATCTTAATTTCACTACCTGTTTTACATTTCATATCGATTGTGCTGGATGGAGCTGCAACATAAAATGGAATATTGTTTTCTTTTGCCAGAACAGCCTTTTCATACGTTCCAATCTTATTTGCAACATCACCATTTGCAGATATTCGATCTGCACCAACAAATACAATGTTCACCTTTCCTTTTTGCATGTAGTAGCCTGCTGCATTATCCACAATTATCGCATGAGGAATTTTTACTTGAGCAAGTTCCCATGCAGTTAATCTGCTTCCTTGCAGGCGTGGACGAGTTTCATCTACAAAAACAAAAATATCTTTCTTGCCCTGTGCAAAAGCTATATAAATTGGAGCAAGAGCAGAGCCGTAACCTTGAATCGCTAATTTCCCGGCATTGCAGTGTGTCAGAATTCCGAATCCATCTTCAATAAGTTCAGCTCCAAATTCACCAATCATTTTTGTGCTCCTAATATCACTTTTAAGAATACTATCGGCAGTTTTCCACGCAGCTTTCACACGATTTTTAGCAGAAATAGCCCTGAAATAAACTAAATTTGTGGAATAAAAAAGATTTTGAGCAGTAGGACGCGTTGACTCAATCTCAGCTTTTGCCTGTAGAATTTTCTCTATTTCAGAAAACTCCGAAAATGCTTGTGCCATAGCATATCCGGCAGCCACTCCGACAGTGCCTGCTCCGCGCAAATTCATATTTCTAATTGCACGAGCTGTTTCCCGATAATTTGTCAGAGTAAGATATTCCAAATCAAATGGGAGTTTGGTTTGATCGAGTAGAATTACTGCGCTGTTTTTTGCATAAATTACTTCATTGCTTTTCATATACTTTAAAATCAATTTTCGGCAAAATATAGAAAACTTATATTCAATTTGCAAATAGAATTATTTTTTTTATTTGTATTATTTATATAATAAATTAATTTCATTTATAAATTTATCTTCTACCACTTTCCGTTTAATTTTCATAGTTGGAGTTAAACTGCCATTTTCAATAGTAAATGGTTTTTCTATTAAAATGAATTTTTTAATTTGTTCGTATTGTGCTAAGTCAGTTTGATAATTTTTAAGATTATTTTCTACTACTTCATAAGTGGTGTATTTTTCTAATAATTCTTTATAGCTATTATATGGAATATGATGAATAGATGCTAATTCTTCTATTTTTTCGCGTACAGGAACAATTACTGCTATTAAAAAGTTATGATTATCTCCAAGTACAATAATTTGGTCAATTAGTGATGATTTGGATAATTGCTGTTCAATATATGCCGGTGCAATATTTTTTCCACTGGAAGTTACTATAATATTCTTTTTTCTATCCGTAATTTGTAAACATTGTTCTTCATCTATTAACCCAATATCACCGGAATGAAACCAACCTTCACTATCAATCACCTCTTTTGTTGCTTTTGGGTTTTTATAATATCCTTTCATAATATTCGGACCTTTAAAAAGTATCTCTCCGTCTTCTGCTATTTTCATCATAACATCTGGAATCGTAGGTCCGACTTTTCCAAATTTAACATTATCCAATAATGTTGCATTTGTTATAGGAGTTGTTTCTGTTAAACCAAATCCCTCTAATATTATTATTCCTGCTGCAGCAAAAAATTCACCGATAATTTTTGGTAATGGGGCACCTCCTGAAATACCAAACATAAATTCTCCGCCAAGTGCAGCAGTTATTTTATTGAATACCAATTTTTTTGCTATTTGATATTTTATATTGAGCATTCCCTTTGGTTTTTTATTTTTCTGTATATATTTTTTTGAAACTTCACTACCAATTCCTTTTGCCCAATAAAATATTTTTTGTTTTGTAGGTGAGGATTTACTAACACTGTCAAGTATTTTTGCATAAATTTTTTCATAAATTCTTGGTACAGATACAATATGATGAGGTCTTGCATCTTTTAGATTTTCACCAATTTTTTCAATGCTTTCTGCAAAATAAATAGTTGCTCCCAACCAAAAGTTCAGTTGAGAAGCTGTTCGTTCCAAACTATGACTTAATGGTAAAAATGAAAGCCATCTTCTATTTGGTTTAAAATGAATAACTGATTGAGCAGATTGTATATTTGTTGCAAGATTAAAGTGTGTAAGCATTACTCCTTTTGGATCACCGGTTGTTCCGGAAGTATAGATGAGAGTCCACAGATCTTCTTTTGTTCTCTTTTTTCCCTCGTCTTCTAAAGTATAACTAACTTTTTTCTTATGTTTTTCACCAATATCAAGCAATTCAGAAAAATTAATGATCCAGTCTTGTGGATAATGAATATTACTATCAAAAATAATCATTTTTTTTATTTGATGTAATGGATTTAATTGCTGTAATTGTTGCCATGAACGTAATTGTTGTAATGGATGTAATTGTTGTAATTGCTGTAATGGTTGTAATTGTTGCTTAATTTTTATTATTTTCTCTGCCTGTTCTTGATTTGATGCAAAAATTATTTTCGCTCCGGAATTTTTGATAATGTAAGCAACTTGCTTTGATGTCAAAGTAGGATAAATAGGCGTTGAAACAAATCCAAAATGTGCACAAGCGAAATCCGTCATAATCCATTCAGGACAATTCTCTGACAAAATTCCAACTCTATCACCCTTTTCATAACCGAGTTTTTGTAATCCCATAGCAATATCCTCGATCGTATCACGGGCTTGCTTATAGGTTGTTCCTAACCATTCGCCACCTTTTTTTTCATAAAAGGCAACAATATCCTTATTTTTTCTTATAGTTTCTTCAAATAATAAAGGTATTGTTTCTAAATAATCTAATTTAAATTTCATTATTCCTTCCAATTTTTTTACGATTGAAAACTAAACTATCTTATATTAAAAAGCAAGTATTTTTTAAATTAAAAAAAATAGTCACCGAATACACGAAAAAATGTTGAAGAATATATTCGTAACCTATTGCAATTTTACAGCTTTTAATTCGTCTCTTTTATATGTTCTCTTATATAATCATGAGCAGATATCGCTGCAATTGTACCTTCCCCACACGCGACATCTATCTGGCGCACCATTTTTGAGCGTATATCGCCTACTGCATATATGCCAGGGACAGATGTTTCCATTTTTTCATTAGTGATAATATTTCCTAACTGATCTAATTTAACAACACCCTCTAAAAATTTAGAATTAGGTAAAAAGCCCGCATATATGAAAACACCTGAAACCTCAATCTTTTTTTCCTTATTAGTTTGACGATCTTTTACTGTTACAGAATTAACATATTCATCCCCATTTATAGAAGTGAGCATATGGTTTAGGAAAAAGTTTGTTTTTTCATTTTTTTGTAATCTTTCTTGCAGTATACTTTCAGCAGTCATGTAAGGTAAGAATTCTATAAATGTTACACTTTTGACATAATTAAGGAGTGCTTCCCCTTCTTGCAACCCGGAATTCCCGCAGCCTATAATAGCGACATCTTTACCTTTATATAGTGGACCGTCACATGTGGCACAGTAAGAAACTCCTTTGTTCTGATATTCTTCCTCGCCAGGAACATTTACTTTTTTTGGAATACTGCCCGAAGCTACTATCACAGTATAAGCATAATACTCTTTATCAGTTGTCTGTATTTTTATCCTTTCCCCTGCTGGTTCTATTTTTTTCACTTCCTTAAATTCAATAATGTTTGTGCCAAATCTTAGCGTTTGTTTCTTAAACTTCTCCATTAATTCCATTCCATTTATCCCATCCGGAAAACCGGAATAATTTTCTATCAAATCAGTAGTTGCGGGTAATCCTCCACATATACCTTTTTCTAATAAAATGGTTTTAAGTCCACCTCTTGAGGTATAGATTGCAGTAGTTAAACCTCCAGGACCACCTCCTACAATGATCACATCAGCAGTAGTATTAGTCATTTTAAAATCCTCCATTTATTTTTCTTCAAATTTAAATTAAATATTTTACTATTTTAAATAACCAAATAAAATATAAAATAATATTTGTTAATACAAAGATATTTTTGAAAATTATCATTATTACAAATTAGAACTTGTACTTCTAATATACACAAATATAAAATTAAACAGATTTTACATTCTTGCTTTTTGCAAGTAATATTCCTCCAATAATTAAAGCAGAAAGTAGAAATGGGGAAAGGGAATAAGAGAAAATGAGAAGTAAAATGTGAGGAATTTTTCCATCCATTTATGTCATTTACTAAATTCGTTGTGGGATATTCATGGATTTGTAGCAAAAAGAAAGAAAATTCTTGTGTTATGAAAAACAATTAATTATATTATAAGATTGAAAATGTTGAAAAAGAAAATAAAAAAATAGGGTAATAAAGTGGGAAAAGTAAAAACATTTGGAGCAAAAATTGCTCATCGTGAAAAGAAAGAAAACAAATGTCCTATATGTGGTGGATCAATTAATTATATAAAACATTATTTTTCGGAAAAGAATAACGAAAGTAATGTAAAATATAAAAGTAAAATTGAAGCTGTTTGTGATTGTAATAGAAACGAATTATTTGGTTAATTTATAATTAATATCATACCAAAAAAACCTCATTTAAATGAGGTTTTTTATTATATTTATTTTTTTGGAGATTAGATAAAAAATACCTAAATTTATTTTTATGAAAAAGATAATCTTAATAACATCATTTCTTCTTCTTTTTGCTTGTGCCGTCAATAATACGGTAACTAAAGTTGCTGAACAAAGCATTAAAATTGAGGATACAAATAAAGTAGCAAGCAGTTTTGATAACCGTTCTTATCCAACGATAGCGATGCAAATATTTTCGATTGCTGAAATTTATCGAATTAGTGGAAATTATTCCAGAGCTATTTTAGAATATCAGGAAGCTCTTAAATATGATACAAATTCCGTAACAATCTATAATTCAATTGGTGATGCATATTTTAACTTATATAAATATAACAGCGCAATGGATTATTACAAAAAATCTTTAAGATTAGAACCAACCCAATATGAGCTTAAAAATAGATTAGCTGAAATTTATTTGATATCCGGTAATATTCAAAGTAGCATAAAATTGTGGAAAGAAATTATAAAAAACGATCCTCAATATTATGACGTGTATTATAGTTTGATCAATGTCTATTTATCAAAAAAAGATACTACAAATGCGAAAAAAGTTTTAAAAATATATCAACAAAAAGGTTCCGATGATATTAATATTTTAAATAATGTAGTAATAATTCAAGAAAAACTTGGTTATTTTGATGAGGCAATATTAACTACTAAAAAATTGATAAAGTTAAGTAATGAAAATAAATATTATGATCTGTTAATTGAACTGTTATTTTTAAATGGGCAAGAAAATAAAGTTAATGAAGTTGTATCTGAATGGATGAAGGCGGATTCTATGGAATTAACTCCATATTATTATAAAATTAGTAATTATATTGATTCAGAAAAAATAGATTCAGCAAAAATTTATTTACAAAAAATAAGTTCCCGATGGAAAGAAAAATGGTGGATATCTAATTTTCAGGCATTAGTAAGTATTGAAGAAGAATTACCAGATAGTGTTGAATTCTATTATAAAAGAGTTTTTAGTTTTAATAAAGTTCCTTCAATATCATATAATAATTACTTGTTGTGGTTATTAAGGAATAAAAAATATGATGAGGGCTTAGCGGTGATTGATTCTGCATTAAGAAGATTTCCAGAAAATAGTAATTTGAAATATATAGAAGCTATAATTTATAGTGAAATAGATGAATTACAAAAAGCTATTCAAATATTTGAAATGTTGAATTCCGAAAATGAAAATGATATTGATATTTTGCATAATTTAGCTATATTGTATGATAAAAATTCTCAATTTGAAAAATCAAATAATATCTATGAAGCCATTATTAAAATCGATACTAATGATGCAATAGCGTATAATAATTATAGTTATTCTTTAGCAGAAAAAGGTGAGGAATTACAAAAAGCACTGCGAATGTCTAAAAAATCCTTACAACTTGAACCTCAAAATGGTATTTATTATGATACAATGGCTTGGATCTTATTTAAAATGGAAGATTATCAGCGGGCATTAACCTCTATTGATAGTGCGATAATTTTAGAAAAAGATAGAAATCCAGAATTATTTTATCATAAAGGTGAAATACTTTTTGGACTTGATCGTTCTGAAGAATCAAAGAAATTTTTTAAATTAGCATTAGAAATTGATCCTTCATTTTCTCGTGCAAAAAAAAGATTAGAGGAGATAAATAAATGATTGATGTGACATTAGTTATACCTGTATTCAATGAAGAAGAGACGTTAATAGAATTAAAAGAAAAAATTATTAATGTCTTCCAAAAAGAAAATATGAATGGTGAGATAATTTTTATTAATGACGGTTCTTCTGATAATTCAGCTAAAATAATATCTGATCTTGAAAATGAAAATAGTGAAGTGAAATTTGTTGATTTTAGATTTAATAAAGGTAAAGCAGCTGCGTTACAATCCGGATTTGATATGGCAGAAGGAGAAATTGTAATTACGATGGATGCAGATTTACAAGACGATCCTGACGAAATACCAAATCTTGTTAATAAAATAAATGAAGGTTGGGATGTAGTTTCAGGTTGGAAAAAAAATAGAAAAGATCCAATAGGGAAAAGATGGCCGTCAAAATTATTTAATTATACAACAAGATTATTTAGTGGAATAAAAATTCACGATTTCAATTGTGGCTTAAAAGCATATCGTAATGAAGTCGTAAAAACAGTAAAAGTATATGGAGAATTACATAGATATATTCCTGTTTTGGCTGCAATGGAAGGATTTAAAATTACTGAATTGGTAGTTAAACATCATCCAAGAGAACACGGCGAAAGTAAATATGGATTTGGACGTTTGTTTAAAGGACTGTTCGATCTAATTACCGTCTTATTTTTAGGAAGATTTACAGTTAGACCGATGCACTTTTTTGGAATGGCTGGGCTATTATCGTTCTTAATTGGTAGTGTAGTTGAAATTTGGGTATTAATTCTAAAATTCGTATTGAATGAATCGTTTGGTACTCATATAGCAATGTTGATACTTGGTGTATTGTTATTACTTCTTGGTGTACAATTAGTTTCAATTGGATTAATTGGTGAAATGCTTGTCTATCAATCGAAGAAGAGAAATGAATAATTATAAATATATATTTTCTGTTATTATCCCAACTTATGATCGCCTTGATGAAATCCAAGAATTATTAGAATCGTTAAAAATACAATCATTAGAAAAAGAAAAATTTGAAGTATTAATCGTTGATGATGGCTCTACTGATGAAACGGAAGAATATATTTCTAAATTATTAAAAGAAAATATATTGAATATTCGTTTTTTCAAACAGGATCATAAAGGTCCTGGACCAGCACGAAATCTCGGAATGAAAAATGCACATGGCGAATATTTTATCTTTGTTGATAGTGATTGTATCGCAAATGAGAGTTGGTTAAAAACTTATGAAAAAGTTGTATCCAAAGAAAAAGTAGCTGGTTTTGGTGGCCCTGATAAGGTACTTCCAAATTTTTCGCCGTTACAAAAAGCGATTGATTATTCTATGACATCTTTTATTACAACAGGTGGAATGCGTGGACATTCAAAAAAGAAAATTTCAAAATATTATCCTCGTAGTTTCAATATGGGCATAAGAGCTGATGTAGTAGAAAAAATTGGTGGAATGAATAAGCTTCGTCATGGCCAAGATATTGAGTTTGCTCATAGAATGATTTCAACCGGTGGGAAAGTAGTAAAGGTATTAGATGCAATTGTCTATCATAAAAGGCGGTCTTCAATAAGAAAATTTTTTAAGCAGGTTTTTAATTGGGGAGTTGCCAGAATAAATTTATTTAAGATAGATAAAGGGATGTTAGAATTAATTCATTTTTTCCCATTGATAGGAACATTAGTTACGATGTTGATAATTGTTTTATTTTGTATTTTTCCAAATATATTTTTGCCACTGATTGTCGCGGGATTTTTGCTTTTATTTGGTATGGCAATTCATGGCATTTTCAAATATTCCGATTGGCGAGTATTGCTTTACATTCCGATAATCGTGCCATTACAAATATTTGGCTATGGAATAGGATTTGGATTCGCTTTTATTAAACGAGTAATTTTTAGAAAAGATGAATTTACAGGATTTGTGAAAGATTATTATAAATGATTAGTGATATGAAGGAGAAATAATTGGAAGATAAAAAAACAAATATTTTAGATAAAGTAAAAAATAAAAATGCAATACTAATTTCAATTGTTATAATAATTATTCCGCTACTTTATTTTTTCGCTCCGATGATCTTTGATCATTTGAGACCAATTGGTGTAGATTCTATTGCATCATCTGGTAGTACACATCTGTATAGTAAATGGCAAAAAGATACTGGCGGAACTACCTTATGGAATCCTAATATATTTGGTGGAATGCCAACTTATCCGAGAAAAACTCCTCGTTTAATTCATTTTGATACACTAATTGGTAATCTTGGAAAAATCTCATATTCATTCTTTTGGTATTTTCTCGCCGGTGGTTTGGGAATATTTTTTCTATTAAAATATAAGAAAATTCCGTGGTATCTTTCTTTAATTGTCGCAGTTGGATTTATACTATTACCACAATGGCAAGCATTACTTCAAGTTGGTCATTATGCAAAATTAAGGGCATTTATGATCGTTCCTTGGGCGATATTTAGTTTCAATTATTTCTTTGATAAAAAATCTTGGTTTGGAATGGCATTTTTTTCATTAATATTCTCTTGGATGATTAGAACTCAACATTTTCAAGTGATTTTTTATACTATTATGATTTTGTTATTTCTGTTTATATATCCATTTATAAAAATTATAATTGATAAAAAATTTAAGGAAACAGGAAATTTACTTCTCAAGTTTTTTGTAGCGATTGCTTTGACAATTATTATAGCTGCTCAGCCATTTTTAAGTATAAAAGAATATACACCATATTCTACACGCGGAGGCAATGCTGTAAATATTGGCCATGAACAAAAAACCTCAGAGAAAGCAAAGGGAGTGAGTTTTAATTATGCAACAAATTGGTCATTATCTCCAAAAGAAATAGCTACATTTTTTATACCAAGATTTTTTGGTGGAATTTCCGGCGAAGAGTATTCCGGTAAAAAATATCCTCGTTTACAAGGGGAAAAAGTGCCCGGATATTGGGGAGATATGCCATTTACACAAAGTTATGAAACAATGGGAATGATTTTGTTTTTATTTGCAATTATTGGATTTATAGTTTATAGGAAAGAGAGGTTTGTAAAAGGATTAGCATGTTTTATTATATTTTCTGTATTGCTCTCTTTCGGACGACATTTTGCTGTGTTTTATAAATTATTTTTCTATTATGTGCCATATTTTTCAAAATTTCGTGCACCAATGATGATGACATCAATGACTTTTATTTCAACTTTTATTATGTCTGGATATGGTTTAAAAGCGTTGCTGTTTAAGATTAAAGAAAAAGATATGAAGTGGGTGCTTGGCATCTTTGGGGCGGCAATTGGACTTGTATTATTATTGTTATTATTCAGTAATTCTTATAGCTATATGAGAGCAGATGAAATAGGAAAATATCAAGGCGAAACATTAGCAATGATTAAAAATATTCGTAAGGAAATGTTAGTGCGTGATTCTGTGAAATTATTGATATTATTGACAATTGTTGCCGGTGCAATTTGGGCTTTTCTATCCAAAAAAATAAAAGAATTAGGATTGGTAACGATTATTTTTGTTGCTATATTTTTTGAATTATTTTCTATAACGAATCATGCTTATAAAATGATTTCTTTGAACAACAAAAAAAGATTAATGAGAAAAGTTTTTGTAGATTCGGATATTACTCGTTTTTTGGAGAGTGAACCTAAAACATCTAGGGCAATGGTATTCGGAAAGGACAGTAATTATTATGGTTATTATTATTCTTTAATTAGTGGTTACAGTGCAATAAAATTGCAATCTATTCAGGATATTCGTGAACATTGTTTGTATAATGCGAAGACAGAAAATAGGATAAATTGGAATATAATAAATATGCTTAACGGTAAATGGATTATTGCCGGAGGAAGGATAGACGAATCATTTTTAATGCCAATTGCTGGTGATAATGTTAGAAAAGAAATAATGTATGAGAATAAAAATGTACTTCCAAAAGCATGGTTTGTTAGGAATATAAAATCTTATAAAACAGATGAAGCAATAATTAATTATATGAATGCTAAAGAATTCAATCCACAAAATGAAGCACTAATAATTAAAGATGATTCAAATAATATTCTAAGTGAATATAGTGGAAACGGAAAAATTAAATTTGTTGATCATAATCCAAATATGTTAAAATTTCATATTAATACAGATGAAAAACAGTTTATGGTTTTATCTGAAATTTATTATCCGAAAGGTTGGACAGCAAAAATTGATGATAAAGAATTACAGATTTATAAGACAAATTTTTTATTGCGAGGGATTGAAATTCCCGCTGGTGAAAATGATCTCATTGTGGAATTCAAGCCAAAAACATATTTTATGAATTTAAAACTGATTTGGTTTGGTGATATTGTGATTATTTTAATATTATTAGTTACAAGTTATCCGAAGATAAAAAAATATATGATTCATTTAAAAAGGGAAAAATGAAAATAGCAACAATCATCGGAGCAAGGCCTCAATTCATAAAATCAGCCACTATTAGCAGAATATTTAGAAACTATAATGATATTAATGAAATAATTATTCATACAGGTCAACATTATGATGAAAACATGTCTGAAATATTTTTTAATGAATTGAAAATTCCAAAACCGAATTACAATTTAGAAGTTGGGTCTGAAAGTCATGGAAAGCAAACTGCTATGATGCTTGAAAAAATTGAAGCGATTTTATTAAAAGAAAAACCTGATTGGGTTTTAGTTTATGGTGATACAAATTCAACAATAGCTGGAGCGCTTGCTGCCACAAAACTTCACATAAAAATTGCTCATGTTGAAGCAGGATTGAGAAGTTTTAATAGAAAAATGCCGGAAGAGATTAATCGAATTGCGACCGATCATATATCAGATGTTCTATTTGTACCTACTAAAAATGCAATGAATTTACTTGCAAATGAAGGAATTGTCGAGAGAGCCGTTTTAGTTGGTGATGTTATGTATAATGCTATTTTATATAATCAAAAATTAGCGGATGAAAAATATAAATTAAGTGATCTCACAAATTTGAATAATTTTTATTTAGGAACTATTCATCGTCCTGCAAATACAGATAATTTGGTAAGATTACAAAATATATTTTCTGCATTTTCCGAACTTGATTTGCCAATTATTTTGCCACTTCATCCACGAACACAAAAAATTATTAAAAAAATCAAATATAGTAAAAATGTAAAAATCATTGAGCCGGTAAGTTATTTAAAAATGATTGTACTTTTGAAAAATTGTAAAAAGGTTCTAACGGATTCAGGCGGATTACAAAAAGAGGCATATTATTTACATAAACCTTGTATCACAATGCGTGATGAAACTGAATGGATCGAGACATTGGAAAATAACTGGAATTTTATTGTTGGAGCTGATAAAGATCAAATTTCGGAAAAAGTAAAAAATAAAGAATTTGGTAAGCAAAAGGATTATTTTGGTGATGGAAAAGCAGCTGAAAAGATAGTTGATTTTATTT
>JAUVLI010000097.1 GCA_030600775.1 Fidelibacterota bacterium
AAATGAAATTAGCGAATCATTAAAAAACACGATCGGGTTTGCTTTTTGTAAAGAATCTATCAAGGAATTTGCCCTGTTATTAAATTTTGTTTCCCATAATTTATATGCCAATTGCTTGATCTCAAACTGTTCATTTTCAAAACTTTCTACTGGGAGGGTTCTTGAGCTATCAACCATTAAAAAATGATAACCATAGGAAGATTGAACAGGATTTGAAATATTGTTTTTATTAATTGAAAAAAGTGCGCTGTCAACCGGGCTTAACATTCGTCCGGTTTTGACCCAACCAATCAATTTACCGCCTTCATTTTTCGTGTGCTTGTCATCGGAATACTTTTGACAGAGAAGGGCAAACGAAGTGGGACTTATTTGATTTTTTATCTTGTTTACCAATATCTTCGCATCTTCCTTAGACCTACTATTTAATGGATGTTGTGCTGTGTTATAACTAATTAACAATTGGCGTGCCTTTAACTCTTTACTTAATCTGTCATAAAGCATTCTTTTTGTTTGTTTGTTCAAGATATGATCTACTATCATTTTTTGATAGGAAAAATTTACCAAGTACCAAAATTTCCATACATCAAGCTCGATTTTTAATTCTCCGGAATCTAATAAACCCCCTTCGGTTAAGTCTAATTGAGCAAGTTTCTTTAAGACATATTCATTTACAAGATCCTCTTTTTTATTCACTGGAATATTTTGAAAAGAGATTTTTGGAATGGTTCGGAAAAAATGTTCAGATGTATATTTTTTACCATCAATTTTTACAACTGTATCATTGTTCATTCGTCCACAAGACACAACTAAAATAAGAAGTGAAATAATGCTAATAATAAATTTTTTCATTATGATCCTTTAAATTATTTTCTCATTTCAATTACATTATTAAATTTAACAAATCTAAAGGATAATTACCAACAAAAATTATTTTTCCCCCAAAATCTTTTTTCGTAGAAAATTCAATGTGGACATGATTAGAATTGCAATTTTTAATTAATTTTTGTATACCTTGTTGTATTTTAGTAATTGATATATTTTTATTAAAATAAAAGAAGATCGCCTCTTCTTGTTGCAAGATTTTTGTGATGTAATATTTGGTTGCTCTTAATGAAATTTCAGTTTCTAAGAATAGATCAATTGTCTCTCTCGGCAAAATTCCAAAGCGATCCTTTAATTCCTTTTTAATATTATCTAATTCTGTTTTGGAAGAGGCGTCGCCAATTTGCCTATAATATGATAAGCGGATTTTTTCATTTCTAATATATGTATCGGATATTTGCGCCCCTGACTCTAAAGATATTTCGGCTTTTTGTGTTTGCAATTTTTCTGACTCGCCATAATATTGTGTTGATATAAATTCATCTGTTAAAATTTTATTAAAATATTCAAAACCCATTTTATTTAAATGTCCGCTTTGCTCGGCACCAAAAATATTTCCACTACCCCTAATTTCCAAATCATGCATAGCAATTTGATATCCGGATCCCAAATCAGTATAATATTCCAATGTTTTTAATCGTTTCATCGCAATGGGTGAAATATACTTGTTTCGTGGCAATAAGAAATATGCATACGCTTTTCTATATGAACGACCAACACGCCCACGTATTTGATATAATTGCGAAAGGCCGAACCGATGTGAATTCAAAACTATTAATGTGTTTGCATTTGGTATATCAATTCCGGATTCTATTATTGTTGTGGTTATCAAAATGTCAAAATTATTATGGAAAAATTTTAACAGAAGGTTCTCTAAATATTTCCCCCTCATTTTTCCATGTGCAATTTTTACTTTATGGTTTGGAAACATATCTGTGATTTTTTCCTGTAAAGAATCCAGCTCTACAATTGAATTATGAACAATAATTATCTGACCATTTCTGTTCAGTTCTCTTTGAATAATATTTTTAATAGTATTCTCATTCCAATAAATGATTTTTGTTTTTATTGGCATTCGTTCTTTTGGCGGTGTTTCAATCTTTGTGATGTCTCGCATTTCAACTAATGATAATTGTAGAGTTCTGGGAATTGGAGTAGCGGTCATTGTAATTACATCAACATTTCGTTTCATGTTCTGTAATTTTTCCTTGTCGTTTACACCAAATCGGTGTTCTTCATCAACAATTAACAACCCCAAATTGTTAAAATACAATTTGTTAGATAGTATTTTTTGTGTTCCAATTATTACATCAATCTGTTTGTTTATTAATTGACTGGCTATGGATTTTGTTTCTTTGTTTGTCTTAAATCTATTAAGGAAGTTGACATTTACACCAAGTGGCTCAAGGCGATCTTTAAATGTTTCGTAATGTTGAAAACAAAGAGTGGTTGTTGGAACTAAGATCGCAACCTGTTTGCCGGAAAGTACCGACTTAAAAGTTGCCCGCATCGCAATTTCTGTTTTACCAAATCCCACATCACCACAAATAAGCCGATCCATGATCATTGGTTTTTCCATATCCATATTTATTTCATTTATTGCAGTTATTTGATCCGCTGTTTCGTCATACGGAAATGATGATTGCAATTCAAGCATTTCTTTCTGGCATTCATTAAAAGCGTAACCATCGGACTGTTTTCGTTCTTTGTATAATTTGATGAGGTTGAAAGCGATTTTTTTTGCATAATTTTTTGTTTTCTTTTTTGTTGACTCCCACCTATTGCTTCCTAGTTTATCTAATTTGGGTGGCATTTTTTTTGTAGAAGAATAATGATAGATTTTATTTAAATATTTTATTGGAACATATACTTTATCATTATTCTGATATTCGATAATTAATTCCTCACTCTTAATATTGTTATGTGCTATTTTTCGTGTCCCTAAAAATAATCCAATACCATGATCGATATGAACAACATAATCTCCATATTTAATTGATTCTTTATTGTGTATAACTTTTGGTTTGTCTGGAATAAAGTACTTGTCGGGATTTTCATATTTCTCATAATTTAATATCTGACGGTCTGTTAACACACAAAGCGATTGATCGTAATAAAGAAAACCGCTATTTAAAGAACCCTTTAAATAGTTTGTTGATGAATTGTTGATAATCTGTTTTGTCTTTTCTTTGTGAATTACATTTCCGAACAACACGAACAAATTCCGATAATTATCATTTATATTTTTATAGATATTTCGATTGTTACTTAAATTCCTTTTTAGAGATGGCTCGGGAAGGACATTAAATTTAATATTTGCTTTAATAATATCATCAGTTAATGTTATTGATTTATAATTATTATTTGAATTATGAATGTCCTGAAGATCAAATACAATTGTAGATTTTGGAAAGATGCTATCAAATTCGTTTTTATTTGCCAACGATTCTAATGTTGGTTTAACAGTCAATGTTTTTATTTCTTTAAATGAAATTTGAGAAGTAGGATTAAAAGATCGAATCGAAGAAATCTGATCTCCAAAGAATTCTATGCGGTTTGGATAAGTTGAACCAAAAGGATAGATGTCGACGATTCCCCCTCTAATACAATAGTCGCCATTATGTTCAACCAAATCAACTCGGTCATATTTCAACTCCTCAATTTTGGCAATGAACCAATCATATTGATATGATGAATTTACAGTTAATGTAATGGTATTGTTTTTGTAAACATTTTTAGTGGGAAGATTATAAGAAAAAACATCTGGCGATGTAATAAGTAATTTGATTCTGCCAGAATGAAAATATTCAAGAAAATGAGCGGTGTGATTTTTTAAATTTTGAGAATATGTTAAATTATTATCTTTGAAGAGCGGGATCCACCCGATATGATCACTATCGTAAAAACTTAGAATATCAGCATAAAGGTTTTCAGCCTGTATTTCATTTTTAGACAAAATAATTGGAAAATAATTTCGCTTAACAGCCCCATAAATTAAAAAATCTAAAAATCCAAGCGGTGGCTTTAATAGATTTATGTGCTGCTTGTTTTCTAATAAATTATAAAACTTAAGATAGGAATCGTCTTTTTCTAATATTTTGTAGATTCTGTTGATGTTCATGGTTTCACGTGAAACTTTATTGATGTAAGTTGTTGATATTCAAGATGATACAAATGTGTTTATTTTAAATAAAGTAATAATATTTGGATATCTGCGGGTGTAATTCCCCTTATTTGAGTTGCTTGAGCAATTGTTTCCGGTTTAAATTTCATTAGTTTCTCTCGCCCTTCTGTTGAAAGTGATAATACGTTATCATAATCAAAATTCAGTGGTATTTTTTTCTTCTCTAAATTTTTCATTTTATCAACCATCTGTTGTTGTCTTTTAATATATCCCCCATAAAGAGAAAAAACGAATGCCTGATCAAGAACTTCAAAAGAATATTTATTAAAATATTCAGAATGCAATTTGTGAATATTTTCTGTATCTATAAGGTGTTGCTTTATTAATTTGTTAATTGTTTGCGTCTTGTTTGTTTGAATCCCCGCAGCATTGTTTGGCTTTAATGATCTTTTCTTAAATATTTTTATTAATTTTTGTATGTTGCGAAAATTGTTTTCAAATATATCCAGCTGTTCCGGTGAATTTAATTTTATCTGTTTTGCATACTTATAAAGTCGTTGATCAGCATTATCCGAACGCAACAATAAGCGATATTCGGCTAAACTTGTAAACATTCTGTATGGTTCTTTGGTCTCCTTTGTACAAAGATCGTCAATTAATACACCAATATATGCCTCGTTCCTTTTAAAAATGATTGGTTCTTGGTCGTTAAGTTGGCGTGATGCATTTATTGCAGCCATCAATCCTTGTGCAGCTGCCTCTTCGTATCCACTTGTACCGTTGATTTGTCCGGCAAAATATAATCCCGATATTAATTTCGTTTCCAATGAATGCTTGATTTGATATGACGGGAAATAATCGTATTCTATAGCGTATCCAATTTTAACAACTTCGGCATTCTCTAAACCGGGAACTGTTTTGATCATTTTTAATTGCGTGTCTAAAGGTAACGAAGAGCTTAAACCATTAATATACCATTGTTGAGAATTCTCCCATTCCGGTTCCAAAAATAGATGATGTTGTAACTTATCTTTAAATCTTACAACCTTATCTTCAATTGAAGGGCAGTATCTTGGACCTACGCCATCAATTTTGCCTGTATATAAAGGAGACCGAAAGAGATCTTTTTTTATAAGCCTGTGTGTTTTTTGGTTTGTATAAGTTAAATAACAGGGAATATTTTTGGGTAAGAAGTTTTTTGTTGAATATGAAAAGGGCTGTGGATTCTTGTCACCCTCTTGTATTTCCATTTTTGTAAAATTCATCGATCTCTTTGTTACACGTGCCGGTGTTCCTGTTTTTAATCTGCCAACCTCGAAACCAATTTCTTTTAATTGGTCTGATAATGTTTGCGATGGAAGTTCGCCATATCTACCGGATTGAATCTTGATGTTTCCAATATGAGTTATTCCTTTTAAAAATGTTCCATTGGTAAGTATAACTATTTTGGAATATAATTTTTTGTTGTTTCGTAACACTATTCCACGAATAGAATTGTCTTTTTGTATAATTTCCATTGCTTCATCTTCGATGATATCTAAATTTGGTGTATTCATAATTGCAGAGATCATATATTTAGAATATTCAATCTTGTCGGCTTGTGCTCTTAATGACCAGACTGCTCTGCCTTTCGAAGTATTTAACATTTTGAATTGAATTCCGGTTGCGTCGATTGCTTTTGCCATTTCGCCACCGAGAACATCAATTTCCCTTACAAGATGACTTTTTGCAAGACCGCCGATTGCCGGATTACAACTCATTCTTGCTATGGAATTTTTTGAAAATGTAATCAATGCGGTTTCCTTTCCTAAACGAGCGGAAGCCAACGCAGATTCCACACCGGCGTGTCCACCACCGACAACAATTATTTCATATTCGCTTTTTAGTTTCACGTGGAACATTTCCTTATTAATTACCCATAATATGAGCAAAATTGTATTTATTATCAATAAAAATATTTAAATATTAGAAATGGAATCAAATGTAATGAAAAAGTGAATAAGTCGTAGGGTAAAAATAATAACATTGTACTTATTGATTTGGATATTGGAATTTTAGGAGGTTTGGAATATTTGATAAATAGTTATTGATAATATGATTGTTGCAAAAACAACATGCTTTTTGTAAATTTAATTAGTATGAAATTTAAAATAGAGGAAACCAATGGAAGTCACAGAAAGAATAAAAAATTAAGAAATAAAGAAAATATATATTTGAAAGAAATGTTGCTAACTAAACAAATAATAATGAGATATATTCGTTTTTAATAAGGTTTTTTATGGTGCTACATTTTTTCTACTAGGGTTAATAATAAAAAATGTTTATAACTTGTAATTATTTTCAAATAAAAAATCTAATAAATCGGCAGAAGCCTTATCATGAACATCAGATGTAATCTCATCTATTTTTTGGTTAATTTCGTCACCATCTAAATTTATTTCTTTTTTCCCTATTTGGAAAATATATTCCTTTATTATTATATCTAAGTGTCTTTGGAAAAGATAATGCCTCCAGCGAGGGGAATCCGCCGATTCTTTAGAAAGAATTAGTCTCGCTAAAGATTTTGAAGTATTGATCCAGTAAATACTCGCCCTCACATCAATTGGCCTTTGGTAGACCACCGGATGCCTTGGATCACAATCAAATGTGTTTCCATCTGATGACAACGGATCTGTGTCATAACCAGATATTAATACGGAAGGATGAGATAAAGTTTTTTTAGCATCATCTCCACCCCTTGTACCAGTTTTTCTTTCCTTTTTTTTATTTTTTCGTGTTCTTTGATTTTGTCCTATAACAGGATTGGGTTCATCTGTACCCTTAAAACCCGAATCATTATCATTCCCAAACAATTCTTTTTTAAATATTGCATTCAAAAATTGTTTATTCCATGTGTTTAGAATTTTATTAAAATTTGCAGTGTTTTTTAAATTATTTTGCCTTTTTTCTTTTGTTGTTTTGTTCTCCATTTTTTTTGCCAATTCCTGTATACAAGATTTGACCCAATCAAGTAAAATTTCCGAACGATCACCTTTAACAAATGACAAACGATCATTTTTCACATAATCTTCATTGGGATTCTCCATTATTTGACAATTACATTCTCCATAAACAAATTCTGTAAAGGCAGAAGAAAATAATCCCAATTCGGAGATATTGTATGATGCAATTACACCCAGCTCACCTATAAAATCCACACGATTAATTTCATGATATTTAATACCGGTTAAAGGTTTTGCTGAGGTATATAAAGTAAGTTTTATGGGATTAATATAATTTTTTGAAATCATATTAACCTTTTTATCTGCAACATTCATAACCGAAGGGCAATAGTATATAACAGGTTCTTCAAATCCGGGTTTGGGAGAAATTGAGGGCACAGACAATTTATACCAATTAATATTTGGATATGTTTGGAAATATATTTGTTTTCTCACAATTAATCTTCGCGCTTGTGGATTATTTATTATTTTTTCTGCTAATTTAATTCTATAATTTGTACCTTTCGCTTTAACAGGACTAATTCCCTTTATAACTGTAAATCCAATTTCTGATAAGATAATTTTATTAATAATATTATCAGGAAGATTTAATTCTTTTA
>JAUVLI010000007.1 GCA_030600775.1 Fidelibacterota bacterium
ATTTTATTTATTTCTATTGGATATAAATGCGAGTCCTTAATGATCAATGAGATTGGAAGAGGTTCATTTGGAGTTAAACGATATGGTGCATCAAAAATAATCTCCGGTTCTTTTTTGTAATATAAACTGAAAGAATATTTAAATTTATAGTGTATCTCTGCATAGTTTAAAGCCCATTTAGTTAGAGAATTATTTAAAAGATTATTTAATATTTTCATACCATAAGATATAAAATATTTTCTTTTATTAATAATTTTATCTTACGAAAAAATTTCTTAATTTTAAGATGTGAAATTAATGGAGAGAATAAATGGGAAAAATTAGTGATGCACCATTTGGAATGTTATTTTTTGCAATTACAGTAAATGAGAAGAAATTATTCAAAACTATAGAAACAATTCTTGAGAGAAAATATGGTAATATTTTATTTGAAAGTGAAATAATCAATTTTAGCGATAAGACGAATTATTATCAAAAAGAAATGGGAAACAGTCTATGGAAAAAATATTATTCTTACGAAAAAATTATTTCTTTAGAAAAGATTTATAAATATAAACACGAGTCAAATGAAATAGAAGACGAATTCAAAAGTAATGGAAAGCGAAATATTAATCTTGATCCGGGCTACATCACTCTTTTTAATTTTTCATTATTAACGACAAAAGGATATTCACATCGCATCTATTTAGAAAATGGAATTTATTCTGAAATCACACTTCTTTTTAAAAACAAAAAGTATGAATTTCTTCCTTGGACATATTCTGATTATAAGTCAAAAAATGTTTTACAATTGTTAGAGAATTCACGACTATTTTTAAAAAGATATTTGCTGGAAGATAATAAATGAAAAAGCGCATAATAATATTAATGCTCATAATTCCACTCTTTCTCTTTATGAGTTGCCCACCTAAAAAACGAAGAACCTAAACCTCAATCTTAATTCGTGTCAATTAGTGTTTACTTCTTTTTGAAAAACAATCCCAATGGAACTCCATGAAAATTGAAATTCTCTCTTAATTTGCTTTCAAGAAATTTTTTATATTGGACTGTAAGCAATTTTGGTTCATTGCAAAAAAAGCCGAAAAATGGCGGATTTGATTTTAATTGAGTAATATATTTTATTTTAATGTATTTTCCATTTATTGCTTGTGGTGGAGTCCTTTTTAAAACATTTCCTATTACTTTATTTAATATTGTAGTCTTTATTTCTGTCTTTTTTCTGACTTGTAATAACAAAGCTTCATTAAGTACTTTCAATAAATTATTTCTATTAATTGCGGATGTAAAAAAAATGGGAAAATGTTTTAGCATGGGATATCTTAAATGAGTCCAATGTAAGTATTCATCAGCAGTAAATTCGTCTTTTTTTACTAAATCCCATTTGTTAAAAGCAATAATCAATCCTTTGTGACTTTCTATAATAAAATTAATGAGACGAATGTCTTGTTTAGCAAATCCCTTATTAATATCGATAATGTAAATACAAATATCACTTGCACTAATTGATTGTTGTGTGCGAACATAACTAAAATATTCCAATGAATCCGTTATCTTTGATTTATTCCTTAAGCCGGCAGTATCAATAATATTGATCATTTTTTTATTGTAAATAAATTGACTGTCAACACTATCTCTTGTGGTGCCTGGTATGTCGGTTACAATATGCCGTTCAACTCCCAAGAAAGCATTTGCAAAAGTTGATTTCCCTGCATTTGGCATTCCCAATAACGAAAGATTTAAGAAATAATTTTTCTTTTTCTTTGCTTTCTGTGGTAGTAATTCTGTAATTTTATCCAATAGATCGCCGGAATTCCTACCTGAAATTGCACTTACACCAAAAGCTTCTCCAAATCCTAAAGAATAAAATTCATATTTACTGTTTTCCAATGCTTCGTTATCTACTTTATTAGCAACAAGCAGAATAGATTTTTTGCTTCGTTTTAATATTCGAGATATTTCCATATCATAATCTGTTATTCCCGTTGTTGCATCAACCATGAATAAAATTAAATCTGCTTCATTAGATGCGATCAATGCCTGTTTCCGAACATTTTTATCTATCATATTTTTGGGATGGATCATAATTCCACCGGTGTCAATAATTGTGAAGTTTTGTCCATTCCACATTACTTCGGAATAAACCCTATCTCTTGTTACACCTTCTATTTTATGAACTATCGCCTTTCTCTGTTTTAGAAAACGATTAAATAATGTTGATTTCCCTATATTTGGGCGACCAACTATTGCAACAACATTTGACATATATTTACCTTAATATTTGTTGGGGATTATTATTTTTCATTAAATATCTTTTCCCAGTATTCTATCTTTTCTGTATTTATTTGTTTCTCTTTGTGAAATGTTAATTTCTCTCTTTTTTTATTTTTATGAAAATATTTTTTTATGAATTGATCACTTGAGACAACATTTAATCCGCCTTGCTTGACATATTTTACAACAGCTCTATCGGATGAAATAACCGTAACTTTATTTTGTTCATATTTTTCGGATAATTTTTTTATTACTCCATCTGCTTTTTGTCCTTTCGATGATGAATAAATGATTTGGATATTTGAATTCTTTTTACTTGTTTGAGAATAACTTTGCCCATCGAATACAATAATTATTTTGTTATTTTTACTAATAGGAAGATTTGAAATTTGTTTGATAAAATCTTCGCGTAAATATTGATGATCGGTATAATCAATGCTATCGTACATTTTAAACATTATATTATGAGCATCTAAAATATATATCATTTGTTTTTAACTCTCTTCTTTTCTGTCAGATAAGATTCATAACCATTTTTCTTAATACTTTTTAAGATATTTTCTTCACTATTTTTAAGTCGATTATATACAACAGTTATTTTCAAAGGAGCGGTGCAAATTACGACAGATGTAATTCCGTCCATTCTAATAATTGATCTTTTTAATGAATCGATATTTGTCGAATTTTCTGTCTTTTCCACTTTGATTTCCAGTTCATTATAGATTGATCCACAACTTATAAAAAATATCAGTATTACAAAAAAGCTTATTTTTTTCACGTATTCCTCTTAATATTTTTTAGATCAAATAAAATAAAAATGCAAAAAAATGACTAATACTACCACCCAGAACAAAAAGATGCCATATAGAATGATTGTATGGCATTTTATCCCAAACAAAAAATATAATTCCCAGTGTATAAGATAATCCACCGATCAACATCCACATAAAAAACATAAATGGAACTTCAGATAGTAGCGGTTTAATAATAAATACAATTAACCAACCCATTATTAAATATGTGATCACCGAGAAAGCCCGGAATTTATGAAAAAACACAAATTGCTTTACTACACCGAGAATTGCTAATCCCCAAATTATACCGAATACCGTCCATCCTAACGGGCCTCTTAATATTGTTAATGTAACAGGAGTATAAGTCCCTGCAATCAATAAGTAAATCGAAGCATAATCAAATAATCTAAAAAATTCTTTAACTTTTTTATTATGAAAACCATGATATAATGTCGAAAATAAATACAGTATCACTAATGTTGCTCCATAAACACTAAAACTTACTATTTGCCAGACATCTCCGCGCTGACTTGAGAACACAACAAGTAAAACCAATGCAGCAATACTAAGAGCAATTCCAATTCCATGTGTTATACCATTAGCGATTTCTTCACCCATTGATTGATTTGGTAATGATACTTTTTTCTTTTTTTTGTTCATATATGTTTTCTTCTTCTATTTTTGATAATAATTAAGTAATTATGTTAAATATAAATAGTAACAGATCTTAATTAAATCTATTAATAAATTCTTTAACTGCTTTTTTGCTGCCAATAAAATCAATTTTTTTTGAATTGATCACTTTAACTAAAACTGTTGCTTTTTCTTCTATTGGTATTCTTTTGTTTATCACTACAACAGGCAAATTATTTAGCAAACAATATCCGCCGGTAAATGAACCAATTCCGTAGACAATGTCTATTTCATTTTCTTCTATTAAATTTTCAAGTTCTTTTAATATCTTTTTTGGTTTCATTATAACAAATTTCCCTTATCATTTATCTGGAGTGTGTCTACAACATCTTTCACATGTTCGGAATCTTTACGTGGAATGACTAAAATTACTCCATTTTCCTCAATGATCACCAAATTATTAACATTGTATGTAAATATTTGAGAATTTTTACTGTAAACATAATTTTTTGTCGATTCGGTTAATATTCCATCAGAATGATTTACATTTTTATTCTTATCTTTGTCGTTTAATTTATATACCACATCCCAGCTGCCGATATCGCTCCAATCAAATTTACAAAGAACGACTTTCACATTATCTGCTTTCTCTAAGACACCATAATCAATTGAAATCGGCGAAATTGATGACCACAATTTTTCAATAGAAGTTTCATATTTTTTTGTACCAATGGTTTCTTTGATCTTTGAAATTATTCCAAATAATTCTGGAATATGTTTGTTAATTGCCTTTAATATAGTTGTAGCTTTCCAAACGAACATTCCACTGTTCCATAAAAATTCTTTGGATTTTATAAATCTTCTCGCTGTTTGTAAATTTGGTTTTTCGGCGAATGTTTTTGATTTATGTACAAATTTGTAATTAGGAACATTTCCTTTTTCAATTTGAATGTATCCATATCCTGTAGCAGGGAAAGTAGGTTTAATTCCAAATGTAACCAATGAATTGTTTTCCGATGCAACTTTAATTGCTTTTTTAACAGATAAAATGAATTTGTTTTCATTTTTTATTAAATGGTCTGCAGGGAACAATCCCATAACAGCCGATGGATCTTTTTTTATTATATGAGCTGCTGCGAGAGCAATAGCAGGAGCTGTGCTTTTTCCTGATGGTTCAATAATGAAATTTTTCCATTTGAGTTTACTATTTTGTGTTAAGATCATTTTTGCCTGTGAGTGATTTGTAATAATATAAATATTATCAATTGAAGACAATTTTTCTAATCTTTTAATCGTTAGATTTATCATTGTGTCGTTACCAAAGATATTAAGTAACTGTTTGGGAGATTTTTTTCTGCTACGAGGCCAGAATCTCTTCCCAATTCCACCAGCCATTATTATACTATAATAATTATTCATAAAAATATTCTCCGTTACAAATTATTTTTGTTTTTCCCTTTAACCAAATTTTATTGTTATCTTTAAATATTGTAATATTACCACCATTAAAAATCGATATGATAGGATATTTCATTTTGTAAATGTTGTTGACAAGAATACTACTTGCAACGCTTCCGGTTGCACATGATAATGTTTCATCGTTTACACCGTTTTCAAAAGTTCTGACTCTTATTTCCGAGTCACTTATTTTCTTAATAAAGTTAAAATTTGATTTTAATGCTTTATATTTTGTGTGCTCGTGTAAATATTTGCCTCTTTTTACGATATCTAATTCTTCAATGTTTTCTACAGGAATAACAAAATGATTAACTCCAACTTTAAATTTATAGTGTGTCTTATTATCAAATTGCATTGTCTGAAATTGTTCATCTACAGACATGCTGACAGCAATATTTTCTTTGGAAATTGTTGCGTCATGAATTCCATCATCGGCAATGAAAGTAACTTTATTAGAACACCGGTTTTTTGAAAAAGCATATTTTACTAATGCTCGTGAACCGTTACCACAGAAAATTCCCCTTGAACCATCCGAGTTAAAATAAGTCATCTTAAATGGAAATGATTTGTCTTTTTTAATTATCAGAATGCCATCAGCTCCAACGCCAAAATGTCTATTGCAAATTTTTGGAATTAGTGAAATGAAATTATCCGGCAATTTTTGTATATTAAGATCAATTAAAATAAAATCATTTCCCGTAGCTTCTAATTTTGTAAATAATATTTTGTTTTTATTTTGCATCGTTTATTTTTAATTCTCCTATATCAGTGTCCCAATGCGTTCGAACTTGAATATTGCCCATTAATGGTTTTTTTATCTCAGGTGGTATGAACGGATAAATATTTCCACTATCAATGTGGTCATTACCATTTTTGTCAAGGTAATAATATAATTGAAATTTTCCGGAAGGCAAATTATCAAACAAGAAATCTCCGTTTTTATTAGGTCTTGTTTGAAAATTATATTTTGTGTTTGATAAAACCAAAACAAGCTCTGATGAAAATGGGATTTTACCAATTACTCTGCATGAATCTGTATTAACAATTTGGTTAATATTTATATTATAAATTGAATCGCAATTTAAAAAGGAATAATACTTGTTGTTAGGCAATGTTAATAAAAGTTTTCCATTGATCGATCTGTTTTTTAATTGTTTATCAAATTCATAAGTACCTAAATATTTTTTATAAAGTGCCTGTAAAGTTGTATCATCGCCAACAATTAATTTTCCATTAATAGAAGCGGCATCTAACAAAGGAGTGATCATTAATTGTTTGTTTTTATATTGTATCGTATAACTTGAATCCGAAAATCTGTTTACAATGAATTTGACGGATGTATCTAATGAAGATTTGTTAAATTCATCTTTTAGTTTGCTTATTGAAATTGTTGCACTATCGCTATCAATATAATTATGTATTATTTCAACTTCATCCTTGTTTACAAAAAATGTATCAATAGAATTACTATTAATTTTGAAACTGTTTTTGTCATTCAATTGTGAAATTGATTTTGAAAAAGTTAACTCTGTCTTGTTTTGATAAATATTTTCAATTTTGATCAGTTTTGGAGTTAGAAAATTACCTCGAACAACATTAAAATCTAAATCTGGTGTAATTGTATCATTAACATTTATAAATAATTTACTTGGCAAAATCAAATCATCAAATTTTGGTTCATATTTTTTGTTGTTATCATTATCAATAAAACCGAGAACAATGAATTTTTTGGATGGTAAATGATCAAAATAAAATGACCCACTATTATCCGGTTGTGAATAATATTCATATTTATTAAATAATGAATCCACAGAATTTGTTGCTGAAGAAAAAACAATCATACTGTTATCATCTCTATTCAAACCATAAACTTGTCCTTTTATAGAACCATTTGGTATTATATTTCCCGTTGAGAAAGATAGAGAAATAATTTTATTAATATAATTATTCCTTAAATCGCAAAGATTACGATCTATAATTATTGTATAGAATTGATTTGTTTTCCATTTTGGTTTGGGACTAATAGTTATATTATTCCTTTTGACATTTATAGAGAAATTAGTTAGATTTAAAGGGAATATGGTAATAGCTTTTTTTACCGAGATTTCATCAAGTTTTTCCGATATTTTGAAAACAATATCAGTGTTCGGATCAATATTAGTGCTGCCATTGGTAATATTATCTAGTAATATTGCAGGAGGAGTAGAATCTTTTGGTCCTCCACCAGGCGACCCCTGTGAAGCACAATTATATAAATTCCCAAATAAAAATAAAAACAGTATTAATAATGTATATTTTCTCATATCATAAGTTATAAAAAAATTTATAATACACATAACAAATTAAAATTTTATCAGTTCCTCACAAAGACATGTTCCCTACTTTCAGCTAATTGATATACAAGTATTAGGAGACAAGAGAAAAATGCTAATTTTTTGGAAAATTATTCATCATATAGAGAGTTTTATAATAAAATTCTTACTTATCAATACTTTTGGAACAGTAGAAATATCTATTTTAATTTTTCTCCATCAAAAAGAATTTTTCTATAAAAAATTTTTAAATAGTTTTTTGTATCAGTAGGAACCTCCACTTCAATTGAATTATTTTCTCCAATTAATTTAAGAGAAACTTTATCAGCATTAATAATATTTGCTAATTCTTGCAAAGTGACCCGATAATAAATCCTTTCTTCTTGAACCGTAAAGTCAAATGATGCAAAGGTTTGATATATGAATGTCTCATCATCTCTGTTTGTTTTATTGGCAATGAATTCATAGTTGTGAGATTCGGTTTTTATATAGAGGGAGATTGAACTCTTATTTACATAAATCAAATCATATCCATTATGAATAACAAGAAGATAAATAACAGAATCTTTTTTCGTTTGTTTGTAAAGAATATTCAGATAATATTTATTTGATAATTCATTGTTAATAAGTAATTTATCACAGGAAATCATTGTAAATATTTTTGTATCATTATACTCAGTTTTTTTGCAGATATGGTCCCAACAATCATATTTATTTTTTTTTATTGAATGTTCAGGGGTATATTTATAATAATCGCGTCCTATGTCACAACTTGAAAACAAAAAGATGGAAATCAACATTATTAACAGAATTTTACGAATATTCATTTTCATATTTATCATTTTAAATATTTGTTAAATTTTTTGATCTCGGGATTATTCGGATCCATCTGTTTTGCCTTTCTCCAATAAAATTTTGCTCTTTCTAGTTCATTCATCTTTAGATAAATTGATCCTAATCTTATGTAAGATATTGTTATATCTGGAGCTATCCTTATTGCTGCTTTACATTCTTTAATAGCACCTTCATAATTGCCCCTATAATACATTTCCAAAGAATTAAGCAGATGATCTTGAGCACGATTGCTATTTCTTATTTGTTTGTATTTATCTTTAAGCGAATTAAGTTCTTTGACTTTTTTAATGTATTTACTATTCGGAATTCCGCTAAAAATTAAAACAGTATCTTTAGTCGCCACATAAACAGTATCAGTAAGAAAAACAGTATCAATAAGAGCTTTTTCTTCAAATTCCAAGGAATCAACTTTTACTTTTTGTTTTGACAAATTATCAGTTTTTACTTCTGTTACGGACACGGTTCTCGGAGGCACACGATCACTTAATTTATTTACTTTGTCATTTGAGCTGCCAAATTTAATTTCCACACCGATAAAATGATCGCCATACTGAGTTTCAATTCCCGAAAAAGAATACTGGAAACCATAATTAAATTTAATCTGCAATGATTTGATATTAATGAAATTCTTACCAGAAAGCGGATCATGGAATTTGCGTTCATATTCCTTATTCAGAATGTTTATTCCAAAACCACCCGTAACTTTTTCTTTATTAACACCACTTCTTAAATCAAGAAACTTATTTAATTTATATTCAAAACCGGTAGCAAAATTTAACTCCTTTTCCTGTAATGGATTATTTGTTATTAACATAACATCAGTAGCTGCTAGTAATTTTTTAGAAATCTGCCATTCAATACCGAAGCCATAATTGCGGAATAGATTTTCATCATTTTGCTCATCCAATGCTAAGTTTGCTTCCAAAATATTTTTTGAAACGAACCCTAAACGAATTCTGTTATTTAGTTTGAAAGCAATTCCCAGATCAAGATCAAATGCTTGAGATGAATAACCGAAATTTTCAAAAAACGGGTCATTAACAGTATATTCATTTTGCCCATAACTAATATCATAATAATAAACACTTGACCCTAATGATAACTTATTATTAAAGAAGGAATTCCCAAAGTGAAATCCCAACTTGCTTTCTTTATAAATATTAGCACCGAATTGACCTCCAGAAAAGGCAAAAGTACCAATATTGCCAAGTGGAAAAGAGAATACTACAAAATTATAACACAATTCATCATTGTCCAAATCCCAGAAATATTTTCTATTATCTGAATTGATCTCTATTTTATGAAGCCCGGCAAGCAAAGCGGGATTCCATAATGAAGCCGTTGCATTATTTGTAGAAGCAATACCCGTTTCTCCCATTGAAACATTCCTAACCCCAGCTTTTTCATAGAATTGAGAATATGCTAAGGTATAGGATAAAATCATAAATAGTATTAATTTAACTTTCACAATTTACTCCTATTTGGCAACGACAATAGAACCTTGATATGTTCTATTTTTTATGATAATTTGGTAAATATATATCCCCGATTTCACTTTTTTATTATTTTTGTCTTTTCCACGCCATATTGCATATTTCTTTTCATTAGAAAATATCTCGGTGGATAGAGTTGCAATTTTCTTCCCATTACGACTATATATATATGTCTCAATGTCATCTACATTTTCTGATGTATTTATCCAAATCTTACACTCATCATTATAATTATCATCATTCAAGGTTAATATATTCGGTATGGCTTTTACATCTTCATTAATCTCTTTAAAGATGTTAAATGAATAGGATTCCGAAACATAGTTGTGTGGCTGGACGATATCATTAGCAGAAACAGTGATATGAACCAATTGTCCCTCATAAAAAGTCCCTTCATCTAACACATGGCAAAGCCGATAACCCAAAGAATCGGGATTGAAATTATAGGGATTTTGCAGTAATTGATAATTATTTTCGCTTTCCCCATTTATTTTAAACTCAATCGTGGATTGTTCTATTCCCATACCACGATCTAAAATATCAACTTTCAAAGTATCGTTTAAATTAACATTAAAACTGTTCGGTTGTGGATATATCGGTAAAATGTAAGGGGCATATTCATCCTGCAGAATGGTTATACTATATGTGGTATCCAAATGATTTCCGACAAAATCATCTAGTTGGATATTTATTAAAAGCGAATCTGAATTATAGTGTTCTGCCGGTTGATAAATAATTTGCATACTGTTTTTATCATATGAAGCTTGATAAGAATTAATGAAAACATTGTTCAATTTCAAAATAAAGGTTGAAGAATCTATACCAGACTGCTCATCTCGAAAATGAAAATACAAAGTTGTATTTGGAAATCCCAGACTATCCGGTTTTGGAAATACCTCAATTAATTCTGGTGCAAGTGTATCTGCTTCGCAATTGAATGAATAATTTTCAATTAATTCATTAGAGTTGCTGGAACCATCTTCGACAATAAACTGAACATTAACAAATTCTCCATATTGAAAATCATCCTCGGGATCGTATTGTATTTCAAAACCAGTTGTGTCATCATAATTTATTGGATCCAGAAAAAATGTTTGAGAATTAAGGATTTCACCGTTTACTCTAAAAATAATAGAATTTTCATCAATTCCAGATTCGCTATCTAATACTTCAAAAGATATAAGCGTATTAACAGGAACATTATTTGAATTTGGAGTTGGATGAATTCCACGCAAGAATGGTGGATCAACATCATCATCAATGCAAGTAAAGGTATATTCAAATGATTCCATCACATTTGGTGGATTTGATTGATCAGCCGCATCAATAATCACAGTTACAATTTCACCATATTCGAAAACATTTTCGGGGGCAATTGTGATTTCATAATGATTTGGCGAGCCTGAATAAGAGAAACCTGAACGACCGGAATAGTAATTTATGCCTCGAACCTGAACATTTATCAATCTTAAATCGACACCTTCGCCAAGATCATATATATGAAAGATAATATCAGTATTCGTCGATACTTTATTACTATCCGGTGCCGGATCCCAAAGATTTGTAAAAGGCGGGTCAACATCGGCAATGGTAAAGAATCTATAAACATCTGTAGGAAGATGCCATCCAGCTAAGTCGTCACAATCTATAGTTACATCAACATCTTGATCATATCCGAATGGCTGATCTGGTATTATAGAGATGTCGTATTCATTGGCATTACCGCTAAAAGAAAGATTGGGACTTGTAGATGTATATTGCGAACCTCCAATTACAACCTCCAGAGAAGAAGTGTCAATACCATCATCAATATCTGATAATTTGAAAGATATAATTTTATTCACACTATTATCAATAGATTCAGGTGCTGGATCACGATTGGATATAAATGGAAGGTCTCCGAAAACATTATATATTACACCTTGATTATCTCCTCCTTGAATTGCACTTACAGCAAAGTCATTCCAACTATCATTATTAATGTTTATAAAACTGAAATCCGATCCTAATTGATCATTTGTTGAATTTGCATAAATAGTGATATCGGGTGTTCTTTCATTCAAATTTATCTGTGCATTCATTGATAGAGAATCATGCAGAATCATAATAATACCAGATTTGTCCCCTGAAATCGTGTTTGCATTTGGAATTCCGATAACAATATCATCTTTCTGATCGGAATTTATCTTTCCTGAGTAAATCTTTTCCCCAAAAACACTATTAAAACTTGGCCCGATAATTTCAATATTTGCAGTAAAAGAAGCTAAGTCTATTATTGTTGGAATACTATCACCACCAAAAATAACATTAACTTTTCCACTACCATTAAGTTCAGAAAAGATGATGTCATCATTATTATCAAAATTAATATCACCCATAGCCATACTTTGACCTACAAAGCTTTCGGAATTACTTCCCAATATTTGTGAAGCAACACAACCTGAATCTGAAAGTAAGTTGATAGGGTTCGTAAAGTTAGATTTTCCTTTTATGAGATATATTTTTCCGGCATTAGATATTCCATTAGCATTATGTTTCGGGGCTCCAATCAAAATATCTTGAAAATCATCGCCATTGAAGTTCCCAACCATCAGCATTTCACCGGATTGATCGTTATATTCTTCTCCAATAAATGTTACATCTGCATCTCCGGAACTGAGATCATAAGTATTTTGTATTGTGTTTTCACCTAAAATAACATATGTTTTCCCACAGTTTATAACTGTGTTATAATCCGCATTAGGAGCCGATACTATAATATCAGCAAAATTATCATCATTAATTTTTGCAGATGTAAGTGCAAATCCCAAATTGTCATTTAATGCTTCTCCCAAGATCACGGAATTAAATTCGTTATTAGACAAATCGTATTCATTGGAAAAATTATCTCTTCCTAAAATGATGAAGACCTTACCCGCAGATTCATTGCCACTCG
Organism: Fidelibacterota bacterium; assembly: GCA_030600775.1. Classification (GTDB taxonomy): domain Bacteria; phylum Fidelibacterota; class Fidelibacteria; order Fidelibacterales; family Fidelibacteraceae; genus TCS52. Next base: position 12,752 of record JAUVLI010000007.1, read on the forward strand.
CATCGGAATATGGAGAAGCAATTATGATATCATCATAATTATCGTTATTGATATTTGCAATACACGTGCTATATCCTAATTTATCATTGCTATTAGCTCCAAAGATCTTCACATCAGCATTTTCTGTTGACAGATCTATTTTAGCTTCCTGAGATAATTGTTCATCACCAAAAATAATATAGCAGGAGCCAGCAGAATTTCTACCAAACGGATCTGAATTTGGTGCACCTATAAGAAGATCATCAACCCCATCTCCATTTATATCTCCTGATGAAATTGATCTACCGAAAGAATCAAAAGAATTTACTCCTAAAATTTTGTAATTGGAATTCCATGATTGGAGATTAATAACTTGTTGAGAGAAGAGAAAATTAGATATAATGAAAAAACACAATAATATTATTTTTTTCATTTATCTTTCGCGATAATATTTCTTTGAGACTTTAATTTCTACTCTTCTATTCATTCTTTTATGTTCTTTTGTATCGTTTGGTACTAATGGTTTAAATTTACCATAGCCCATTGCCTGCATTTGATCTGGTGGAAAAAACTGATTTTCCATAAAGAACTTAACTATTCGGACAGCTCTGGCCGTTGATAATTCCCAATTTGAAGCATATTTCCCTCCAATTATTGGAACATTGTCAGTATGGCCTTCTATCCTGATATCCCAACCACCTTCATCATTAATTATGCTTGTTATTTTTTGCGCTACTTTTTCTAATCCCATTTGTGCATTAATATCAAGGTCAGCTTTACCGGATTCGAATAATATCTCACTTGGTATCGTTATTACCCTTTCATTTCTTTTTAAAAGAGAATCAAGTTTTGTTTTTTCAACAAGGAGTTGGTTTTTTTCTGCAATTAATTGGCCTTTGTTAAAATCACTAAATATGAAAAAGAAAACAAAAAAGACCAAAAGCAATGACATCAAATCTGCATAAGGCATCATAATATCAAAAGGAAGATTTCCAAAAACACCTATTTTTTTACTTTCATCACGTTCTTCAAGAGTATCCATGTCAAAATCATTTTCAATTGGTTTATAAATGTTGTTATCTTTCATAATTCCAACCTTCTAATACTGTGATAGTTCTTTTTTCTTTTCTAAATAATTTAAAAACAATTTAATCTTTCGCGTAACACTTGAGCATTTTCTCTTTTTTGGATTGATAGAACACCTTCGATTATGATCTTACGAATTCTAGTTTCTTGGTAATTAATATTTCTAATCTTCCCAGAGATAGGAATAAAGAATAGAGCGGCAAGAATCAATCCATATAAAGTTGTAATTAAAGCAAGTCCCATTGCTGCTGGAATAGCCGATGGATCATTAATTTTACTTAGCATAGATATCAATCCTATAACTGTTCCTGCCATTCCAAACATTGGAGCCAAACTTCCGGATACTGAAAAAACTCTTTCTGCATTTTTTTTCTGAGTGGTAAGAGAATTGCTATATCGTACTAGAATTCTTTTTATTTCTTCCGGCTCCACATTATCTGCCACAAGCGTTAACCCTTTAGCAAGAAAAGAACTCTCTTGAACTGATTCAGAATCGAGAATGTTGATCATCTCTGTATGATGAAATTTTTTATCAATTTCGAGCAAAGTATCAATGATATCTCCCATTTTGTTTCTCTTAAATTTGAATATCTCCAGAAACGAGAAAAAGGCATCCTTTATTGCTGAAAAAGAAAAGTATATTATACTTGCTGATGCTGTGCCCCCTATTGTAATTAATGCTGCAGGAAGATTAGTGAATATTATATTATACGAATCATTCAGAATAATTGACATCATTATTATACCAATGCCACATATTAAGCCAATTACTGTCGTAACCATATTGTCCTCTTAGCTATAATTAAGAATTTTTCTTATTGTCATTAACATCTCATTTGTTGATTCTTCTTTTTCGGATTCACCATAATCACTATGCATTTCAATATCTTCTAAAAGTATTGAAATGGATCTTTTGGTCATGTTTTTGAAAAATCTTTTTCGGAAACGATTTTCATTATGGGCTAAAAATTTAATTAACAAATCATGATTCATTGTTTTCATAAGTGCTTTTATAACATCATCCGAAAGCTCAATAATATCATTTAATAAGAATATATGCTTTCGTATTTGTGCTGCAACTTTACCACTACTCTTTTTTACTTGTTCATATAAATTGGCAGAACTTGCTGCAGGAAGATTATTAATTAGTGATATCAATGTTTCAGATCCCTCGATCTTATAATCTCGGTCCTCTTCAAATTTAGAATATTTCTCGTAGAGTTTGTTCCTAAACTCCTTCACTGTCTTCTGAGATCTTGGATTATTTGCTGTTAATACCTCAATGATTTTTCTCGAATCTTCTTTCATCGCTTCTATAATCTTTGAAGAATAAGATGCATCCAATTTTGAAAGTATGAGAGCAATATTGTCATTATTTTCATCTTTAATAAATTTTAAAAAATTTTTTACGGATAAACTCTCCATAAAACTGTAGTCCTGATAATCTTGTTCATCAGAAGTATTTTTGGTTAAAACAATAGGTAATGGTTTCCTCTTACTTATATGAAGATTTGATAATCCCTGAAAATTATCCGATATTCTTGTGGGGGCCATATCTCCTTGTATGTGTAACATATTACCAAATTCTGCTATTTTAATTTTTTGCAATGCTGACGCTAAATAACGGAATCCTGATTTTATCATGATCATCAAAAGAAATATAATAACTAGAAGTAAAATAAAGAGAATTGAATTCACATTGGATGACTCTTTTTTTAATTTACGATATTGAATTAGTAGTATATCCTTGGAAGAGTTAATTTGCAACCACTCATCTAAAAGCTTTTTGATCTCTTTTCTTTTATCCTTTCCAACCTTGTTAGACATGATTATGTTGATATTCTTAGAAATAATTCTTGTCATGTCCTTCTTGTTCTCTAAACCAAACTTATCTTTCGTTTTGGTAGATTTGGCAACAGGAAGACCGGGTAAACTTTGCCCCGCATCTACATCTGTACCATAGAATTCTCTTTGCAATTGCGGATATTCAAGTTCCAAATCCACAAAAACGAGTGTTTTACCAGCTAATGGTTCAAGATACTTTTGTATCCTATTGGCAAGCTCATTCTCAATCTGGATTTCCAACACCGTTTCAGAATCTTGTTTTTCGGTTAAATCAATACCAAAAGAGAACGAACAGAGAAATATAAATGCTAATAATATTTGTACTTTTCTCATTTTAGATACCCTCATTATTTATCTATTTTAGATAATTTGTAAAAAATAATTTCATTCAATTTATCTGGATTAAATGGCTTTGTAATATAGTTATCTGCACCGAATTTAAAAGCTTGCTCCAAATCGCTCATTTGTCCCTTTGCAGACAAAATAAAAATTGGGATGTTTTTAGTTAGCTCATCTTTCTTCAAAATACTGCATGCTTCATATCCGTTCATTTTTGGCATAAGAATATCCAGAAGAATTAAATCAGGTTGATCCTTCTTCGCTGCTTTAATACCACTATCTCCATCTTCAGCTGTAATAACTTCATGGTTTTTCATCGTTAAAGTAAATTTAACAAGATCACAAATTACACTTGAATCATCAATAACTAAAATTTTCATTACATTCTCCTTTTTTTTGAAATATATTTGTCAAATTCGATTTTAGTGGAATTAAACATTTTTACCAAAGAATCTATATCTTCTATTAAATTCGATTTATCTTTTGCTTTAGCTTTTTTTTCGATCTTATAACAAATTTCAGAAAGTGATTTTGCTCCTATATTTGCTCCACTTCCCTTAATTTCATGTGAAACAAATCCGAGATTCTCGAAATCTTCATTTTTAACATAATCCTTAAAAGTTCGTACTTTTGATGGGAATTGGTTTGTGAATTTATTGAAGATCTTAATAATAAAATCACCTCCGTCAATCGCGAAAATGGAATCAATCATTTCAGTGTTTAAAATACCATTTTCCTCATTATTTTTATTGGAAAAACCTGAACCCACGGCGGAAAACTGGCTTGCTTTTACCTGTTTCCCCCATTTAATCAGCAGATTTTTAAACATATCTATATTGATTGGTTTGGTAATATAATCATCCATTCCAGCTTCTAGGCACCTTTCTCTATCACCTACCATTGCATATGCTGTCATCGCAATTATTGCTAATTGATCATTATCTTTCCAAATTTTACGAATTTCCTGTGTGGCTTCAAGCCCATTCATCTTTGGCATTCGGACATCCATAAAAATAATATCATATTTTTTCTTGTAAAGAGCATCAATAGCTTCTAATCCATTTACAACTAAATCGGCATTATATCCCATTTTCTCCAATAACTTCAATATTATTGTTTGATTTATGTCATTATCCTCAGCAACTAAAATTCTAAGTGACGAATCAAACAATTCTTTTTTAATAGCAAATTGAGAATCCATTCTGAATACCTCCCCGTTTAAATTAAATTATATATTACAATATAGTTGTATCCCATGTTTTATTACCGTGTAATAGTATAAATAGATAAGGATGCGCTAATCAACGACGCTATTGCACTTACCATACCCCAGTCGAAATCCCTTGGAGTCGGTATAATCAAATTATCACCAGCATTGAGTAATAGTCTTTTTTCAGATGAATATTCTGTATTTTTTGAAAACCAGATTTTTGATACTTTAACATTCAAAACAGTTCCATCTTTTCGAATAATTTTTACAAATTTTACTTTTCGCATATTTGTTATACCACCTGCCAAAGCAACTGCATGAACTATATCTATCGGTTTATAGATCTGATAACTTCCTGGTTGATTTACATATCCAATAATATCAATTTTTTCGCCATAAATTTGAGTTACATAAATAGAAACAATTGGAGTCGGAACATAAGGCCTTAAATTATTTTTGATCACACTCTTTAATATATCTACACTCATTCCTTCTACATTGATCTTCCCTAAGATCGGATATTCGATGGCACCATCCGGCAACACTTGGACTTTTTTTGAAAATTCTTCATGTTCCATAACTTCGATTGTTAATTTATCTCCACGTTGTATGTAATATTCGCTTTCAGTTTTGATTGTCTCTTTTTTAGAATCCGGAATCTCACTGTTTATTTGGCCAAATGAATTTATAGTCAAAGATATTATTAATAACAATATAATTTTTTTCATTTTTTTTCTCCAAATTGAAGTCGTTTAGAATGTTCATCATATAGTAATTTTATTCGTTGAATATTATACTCGTTTAAATTAGGTATTAGCATTTTTCTATCATCAAACTCTTGTATTGAGCCCGGCAGAGTTAAATATTCCTTTTTGGTTTTTTTATTTATTATATTATCAGAAGCAAATTTTATTACATCTTTCACTTTCATATCGGTTTCTGCCTCAGATAATATTTTCTTTGCTACTTTAGCTTGTTTTACAACATCCAAACTTCTGAATTTTTCATATAATAACTCCATAAGTTCTTTTTGTAATAACATTCGAGTAGCAGAACCGGTGATCCAAGACTCACTTCGTCTATTTTCCTTGCTGATGTAACGAATTAATTCCCAGGTTAATAAACCGTTGATAGTCTGTTTCCCGGGTTGGAGATGATATTCACGGGAAAAATCTTTCGGGACATCAATATTAATTCCACCCAAACAATTGATGAAATGTATCCAGGCAGGTCTATCCTGTGCGAAATAATGATCTATTGTTTCTCCGGTAATTCTTCGCATTCCTCTTAATAGAAATGGAATACCTCCTGTCAGATATACTTCATAAAGAGTTCGTGGGTATTCGAATTCAGCAGAAGCTAAAGTATACCACGGGACATGCATTATTGTAATAGAATTTAAATCGGGATACACAGAAACCAGTAAAAATGTTCTTGGTAATCCGGCATAAACAAAATTGATCTTTTTTCCTATAATTTCCATTTTGGGCTCTTTTGCTTTCACAAGTGGTGTTTTTTTAGGTGTAATTGTTTTTTTAAAGGTCTTCTTAGATAAATACGGAATACAATAAACTTCAAAAGGAATGACGGTTTCTTCAATATCAATATTTTTGATGTTTGCTCTTTCTTTTAAACCTTTTGCCAATACTATCAGTTCATAAATTCTGGTATCTTCATTGACCTCATATACACCACCATCATTAATGGCTCCACCTATACCAGCATAAATTTTTTCTTTTTCAATAGTTGTTGATGGAAAAAAAATGATCTTTAGTGACAATAAGGCAATTAGAAAACAAATGATGAAGATAATTATTAATGCCTTGCTCTTCTTCTTTTCCTTTTTATTGTTTCTGTATTCTCTATTCATTATTCCTCTTCTTCAAAGAATAAAAAATTTTTGAAACTTGCGGAAATCCGTTGGAATATATTCTGTTCCGGTTTTTGAACTTCGCTCACATCTTTTCGTCTATCTTTTTTCCCCTTTTTCCCCCTTTTATCTAAATCTTCGTCTTCTGAATCGTAATCATAATAATATTCATAATATTTGTTATCAATAAATTGTGTAGAATTCATAATGACACCCAAAATGTTAACATTGTATGTTTCAGACTTTGAAATTGTTCTATTCAAACTTGAATAAGTCGTGGAATTAACTCTTACGGGAATGATCGTGCCATCTACTTCTGATAAGAAATAGGCAATAGAAGGTACCTGTAAAAAAGCAGGTGTATCAATGATTACGATATCATACATTTCTTTTAATTCTTCTAATATATATTGGAAATTTGAAGCTCTGTACATTTCCAAAACATTTGGAGGCTTTTGACCTGTCGGCAAAAACAAGAACTTACTGTCTTTATTGTGAACGATTGCATCTTTTAATTCAACTTGCTCACTTAAAACTTCACTCAAACCACTTTTGTTTTTGAATCCTAACTTTTTTGTAAGGGTTCGTTTATAAAAGTCAGCATCTACCAAAAGTACATCAAGATTTTCTTTTGCTAAATTATTTGCCAGAAAACAGGAAATGAATGTTTTCCCTTCTCCACTTAAAGAGCTTTGTATTGCAAAAACCTTTTGATCTTTACTTAATAATAAATATTTGAAATTGATTATTATAGGTTCAAATATCGACTCAACTTTCAGTAAATCATCAACAGAATTTGGAATTGTTTCAACTTTCTTTTCTCCTTTTTTCACATTCTCATCTAAAATATCATTAGATTCGGTTTGTGTTTCATCTTCCTTTGCTTCCTTGTTGTTCCCAAAAGAAGTAATTAGACCGGTCATGTTTATTTCGGTTTTAGGAACAGTGCCAATTATAGGGATTGTATATTTCCCTTCATATTCAGCCACCGAACGTATTGTAACATTAAATGAATTCAATAAAAATGCCAAACCAATTCCCAAGCCTAGACCTAATATTATTCCAATCAATATATCCCTATTTAAATTATCTGAAACGGGTCTATTTGGAATTTCAGCCTCTTGAAGTTGAGACAATCTGCTTGATGAAATATTGGTATTCAATTTTGCATTGTCATATTGATCTTGCAGATTACCGATCTGAGTAATCAGATCTTTCTTTTTATTGAATTTCTCTTCAAGAATCTTTTTGGCATTTGGCAATATCTCAATCTCAGAAAGTAATTTTTTTAATGCCGCAATTTTTTGCTCTAATGCTACTTTTTCTGTTTCTTTCGATAAAAAATCGTTAATTAATCGCCGTCTTATGGGATTATCTGTGACATTTCTTAACTGAATTCTTTCATTAATACCTTCTTTCATCAATTTTTTAATATTTTCGATATTTGCATCGAGGGCCTTAATCTTGGGATGTTGTTCTGTGTATTTTGTTAATCCTTTTGCTTTTTCAGCTTCGAGATTCATTAATTGAATTTTATATGGTTCACTATATGTGGTTTGATTAACAATGGATTTATCTTCACGGTTCAGATCATAATTAATTTTTGTAACGCTCGCAGATATTGCGGCTAAATCAACCTTACAATTTGAAATTTGTATTCGAAGTTCATTAACTCTTTCAACATTGTTTTCTACATTGACGGTATGTGCATCAATACCTTCTTCTTGCAAAAAAACATCAATGGAATTTGTTAATTCCTCCTGTTTTTTTCTCTTTTCACTTAAAAGTTGATCAAGATATTCCGTCGAATAAGTATAACCTTTTAACCGTTGCTCCCTATCATATTGAGATAAAGCATAATATATAGAGTTTGCAGCATCAGCTGCTAATTCCGGGTCTTTAGATGTTGCCGTAACCGTTATGATATGTTCTTCACCGGGTGTAATGCTGTATTCTATCATTCCAGCAATAGCAGAAGCAGATATTTTATTCGACAATTTCTCTGCTGCTCTTTTGGTAATTTCTGTGGATCCCATGATTTGAACCCATGTATTTAGATCATAGGCTTGTTTGAAATATGGTTTATTATTGATTACCTGAAATTCCATTACATCTTCTTGAACAAAAATTTTTGTTCTGGCTTTGTAAACCGGTTCTTTTAAAAAAGACAATGCTATAGTTGCTAATAAAGTTGTTATAAAAACAATTAATACCAGCCATTTATAATGAAACAATATTTCAAGATATTCTTTTAAAATAATTCCAGATTCTTTTTCATCATGACTGCTATTAAATTCGAATTTATTTTTATCGTTTTCTTGAATCCTTGTATTTTTTATAATTCCATTGCCATGAATATTGTTAGGTCTATGCTCAGGCCTAGGCGTATGTTTAGGCGTATGATTTTGGGAAAAATTATTATTCGCTTTACTTTCAGAAGTTTTATCTTTTCCTTTTTTTCTACTAAGAATTTTTGAAAAAGATAGTATTCTATTTTTTTTATTATCACTCATAATTAAAAGCTAATAAATAAATTACTTAAATTCATCGAAAACTACCTCCATCTCTTTGTCGGTTATAATATCCAACCCTTCAGAAAACCCGAAATCTAATGCTATTCTACAAACTTGATTTATTCCTCTAGGGCTTCCATAAGTGTTATAAAAAATTGCCTCTATCGCTTTCTTACTAAAGATCTCTTTCTTTGCACCTGCAACCTTTAGACGAAACTGTATGTATCCCATTGTGTCCTTTAAGTCCATGTGACCAATATGATATTTTAGGCTAATGCGTTGATCAACTTGAGGTAAATTCCTTAAATTATTTCTCAATTCTGGTTGCCCAACAAAAATTATAGTAATAACCGACATGTTTTTATATACAATATTGGTAAGATCTTTTAGCGAATCCAAAACAGTATTACTGAGTTTTTGTGCTTCATCAAGAATAATTACAATTTTTTTATCTGCATTTACTACATTCTCCTCAATATGAGTTTTCAACATGTTATATAATTTGTACTTTGTTTTTGGTAATTGCGAAACATCATATTTGCATATTTGACTAACAAGATCAGTCAAAATATCCACATAAGTAAAATCTGATGTTTCCATAACAGCAAATTCATATTCTTGTGTTTCTTCTGTTATTGTATCAACAAAAACATTCCGAGTCATTGTTTTTCCAGATCCAATCTCACCCGTTAATAATCCCATTCCCATGTTATCAGATTCTATTATATAATGTAATCGATCTAGAGCTTCTTGATGGTATGTGCTTTTGTAGAAATATTCTGTATCTGCATTTTCTTTAAATGCAAATTCATTTAATTTCCAGTATTCATAAGATTGCATAATTACCCGCTATTATAATTTCATTTTAATTAACTTTTGAGGTGTGCGCGCCTAAACAACACCCCTATCTATAACATTCATGATTATATGAATTTTTTCTCTATAAAACAAGAAATAACTGTTATTTGTTACCCAATTCTAATGTTATAATGTTAGTATTTGTATAAATACATATTGATCCTGCGATTTCCAATGAGATCTTTGCAATTTTTTTGGCTTCTAATTCTGTGTTTTTCAATAATGCTCTTGCAGCAGCTAATGCATAAGGACCTCCGGAACCAATTGCATATATTTCATCATCGGCATCTATTACATCACCGGTTCCACTGATAATATAGCCAGCTTTATTATCCATTACAATTAAGAGAGCTTCTAATTTTCTAAGATATTTGTCTGATCGCCATTCCTTTGCTAATTCTACAGCCGATCGTGTTAAATCTCCCTTAAACTCCTTTAATTTCTTCTCAAATTTTTCAAATAAAGTAAATGCATCTGCACTGGATCCGGCAAATCCTGCTAATATTTTATCATTATATATTTTTCTAACTTTTTTTGCACCGGATTTCATAATCGTATTTCCCATCGTTACCTGTCCATCTCCGGCAATTGCTACCTTACCGTTTCGACGAATTCCCAAAACTGTTGTACTTCTTATTTGTTCCATAATTATATCCCTCGCCTTAATTTTGCATTTGGTATGTTTAACATATTGCGATATTTTGCTATCGTTCTTCTCGCAATATTGTATCCATGTTTTTTCATTTCTTGCATTATTTTTTTATCATTTAAAGGTAATCTTTTATTTTCATTTGCAATTATTTCTCTCAATTTATCCATGATTTTATTTCTGGATATGTAATTGCCATCACTATCTTGAATACCTTCTGTAAATAATTGTTTCAATTCAAACAAACCTAATGGTGTCTGTGCATATTTACCGTTTGTAACTCTTGAAACAGTGGAAATGTCCATATTTATTTTTTCGGCAATATCGTTTAATTTCATCGGTTTTAAATTTTTGGCTTTTCCATAAAAATAATCTTTTTGTATCTCAATAATTGCATTCATTACCTTTATCATTGTATCTCTTCGTTGAAGTATTGATTCAATAAACCATGATGCTGAATTTAATTTATTTTTTAAATATTCTGCCGTTTCTTTGTCTAATCCATTTTTTTTGCTAAGCAATTTTTGATAATTTGCCGAAAGTTTTAATTCGGGTAAATGGGAATCATTATGTTTAATTAAAAATTTTCCGTCTTCTTTTGTAACGATCAAATCTGGTAAAATATAATGATTGGAGAATTCATTGTCAATATATCCCGGTTTTGGATCAAGTTTGTTTATTACATCTTTAGCATGTTGCAATTCAGATTTTGATATTTCCATTGATTCCATAATTTTATCATAGTCGTGATTTGCGAATGACTCAAAATGATTTTTTAAGATCTCTGTCACATAAGTTTCTTCTTTTTTTTCGGAAATCTGTAACAACAAACATTCTTGTAAATCACGAGCAGCAATCCCTATTGGTTCCATTTTTTGGATGATCTTTAAAATCTTTTGAATTGCTTTGATTGGCACATTTAATTTATATCCAATATTTTCCACTGGTGTTGTCAAATAACCCGACTCATCTAAATCACCAATTAATTCTTCGGCAATTTGGATCTCCTCATCATTTAATCCTGCTTTATATATTTGATCAAGTAATTTATCAATAAAATATTTTTTATCTTCTTGAGGAATATCTGATTTCGTGTCGCTTACATCATAGGTTGAAACAGGTTTAAAATTATTATTTCCTCCCGGACTGTAAATATCTTCCCAATCATATAGTTGATCGGTATCTTCATCATTCTTATCGTCTGTTCTATCTTTTTCTTGCTTGGTTTTTGTTGCATCATTATCAATTTCTAACACCGGATTTTCTTCTAATTCGTTCTCAATCGCCTCTTCTAAACGATATATTGGCAATTGAATTAACTTTGCCAATAAAATTTGTTTCGGTGAAAGTTTTTGTTTTTGAATTTGTTTTTGATTTAATTTCATTGATATCTGTCCAGTGTGAATTTTTCTCCTAAATATAGCCGTTTTGCTTCGGGGTCATTTGCTAAAAAATCTGCAGTGCCTTCTTTTAGAATTTTCCCCTCGAAGAGTAAATAAGACCTGTCTGTTATTGACAGTGTTTCATGAACATTATGGTCGGTGATAAAAACACCTATCCCTTTCTTTTTTAAATCCTTCACTATCGTCTGAATATCCTCAACTGCAATAGGATCTATACCTGCAAACGGTTCATCAAGTAAAATAAAATTTGGTTTTGAAGCTAAAACCCGCGCAATTTCCGTACGTCTTCTTTCGCCACCGCTTAATGTAATTGCCATATTTGTTCTGATATGGGTTATCTTTAATTCTTCTAACAGCCGATCTGTCTCTTCCTGTATTTCAATTTTAGAAAGTTTCATCATTTCCAAAATTAATTTTAAATTGTTTTCAACAGTTAATTTACGAAATACAGACGATTCTTGGGCTAAATAGCCGATACCCAATTGCGCACGACGATACATCGCAACATTAGTAATGTTTTTATCATCTAAAAATATTTCACCTGAGTTGGGTCTGATCATTCCCGTGATCATATAAAATGTTGTTGTTTTTCCGGCTCCATTAGGACCTAATAATCCAACGATTTCACCCTTATGTGCTTCTAAACAAACATCATTTACGACCTTCCGTTTCCCATAAGTTTTGACTAAATTTTTTGTTTTTAAAGTTGTCATATCGTCTATCGTTTTACTAATTGTCTTTTAATTTTCTAAATGTCTTTCCGTGGGGATTAGTTATCGTCCAATTTTCTAACTTAACATCGCTTGTGAATCCGGTTCCATAGAGTGTGTCTTCAGTAGAAAACAACTTAATTTCTCCTTCCGTAAAAACCTTTTCGCTATCACTAAACCATACTAACTCATCTGTATGCATTGTATAGCCGGTGTCTGAAATCAATATCACATGCCCAATCGCTTTTAAATTCTGAGTTTTTTCATTTACAACACCACTGTCGCTGATCAATACAGAAATATGTTTACCTTGCTTGTTATAAAAATCCACATTGACAGAATCGCCCAAAAGAACTTCACCGGAACTTTCATATTTTAACAAATGTCCTGAAAATATTATTGCCTTTTTCATTCCTTTGCTTGAAATAAATGTAGTCGAATTCCAACTTTCTTGATCTGGGACAACAACACTGTTTTCTTCTTTTTCTTGAGAAATTTTTGTGCAAGAAAAAACAAAGAGTATCATAATAATAAAATATTTTAATTTGTAATTGATAGACATAATAAATTCAGATAATTTTTATTTTTAAAAAGATAAGCTGTCTATTTTCTGTTTTGCTGACAAACTGTCAATGATATCTATTTGCAATGAATCTTGATAGATCAAACTATCACTTTTTATTAAATAACGAATAATCGTATAATATTCGTCTGGATCACCTTCGGTAAAGAAACCAGGCCCTCTTAAATATTCCTCTTCTAATTTAGAAATTATTGTGTAATGATTGTTTTCAATATACTTTTCTAATTTTAATATTGATTCCTTTTCTGTCTCATAAGAACCAATATGTAAAATTTTGCCGGTTGTTCCATATTTCCAATTTTCTAATTTAACTTCCGGATTGTCTTTTTTAATAACTTCCGGGATTAAATCAATTTCAGTGGGAACCGGTATCCCATAATGTGCTAAACAATTGTTTGGATCTTTCTCATCTTTTAATTCCCACCTAATTCTAAATGGACTAATTTCTATGTTAGAATTATTTCGTTCTATTGTTTTAAATGTTTTAAATAATATTTTGAAAATATTGCCTGTAATGAGTTGCGGATCGCCTTCTTTTGTTATTACGATCATGTTCAATGAATCTTCTTCGGTAATGATCGGATCCACTAAGTAATCATAATTTTCCAAATCGGGATGACAAGATAGTAATAAGAAAATCATAACTACAAAAAATATTATTTTACGACTTATCATTTGTTTTTTCTTTTTCATTGATCAATGCCTGCCTTTAAAATATCATGTATGTGAATGATCCCAACTGGGATCTTGGATTTTTCATTTTTCAAAACAAAAAGGGATGTAATATTATGCTTTTCCATAACATTTAACGCATCAACAGCTAAAATGTTACCTTTTATCGTTATGGGATCCCTTGCCATTATTTTCCGTGGTGTCTCTATAAAAATATTACTGAATTTCTCAATTCCTCGTCGCAAATCACCATCCGTTACTATACCGATCAAATTATTTTTATTATCAGTGATCCCTACAACTCCCAGTTTTTTACCGGTCATTTCCATTACTAAATTTTTTGTGGATGTATTTATATTTACTAGTGGAATAGATCCACCTTTGTGCATTAGATCATTTACGGTTAGTAATAATTTTTTCCCTAATATTCCCCCGGGGTGCCTTAATGCAAAATCCTCTTTTTTGAAATTTCTATGTTCCAATAATGAAATTGCTAAAGCGTCACCAACTACTAATGTTGCCGTAGTGCTTGATGTTGGTGATAAATTCAACGGGCATGCCTCTTTTTCCACGCTAATATCAAAAATGTAGTTGCTTTGTTTGGCTATAGTTGAATTTGTATTTCCTACTAATGAGATTATTTTCACACCAAGTTTTTTAATTGTAGGAATTAAATTAATAATTTCGCTTGATTGCCCACTATTAGATATCAATATAATAATATCCGTTGAAGTAATTACTCCCAAATCGCCATGCATCGCCTCTGATGGATGCAAAAAATAGGAGGGTGTACCTGTACTGGAAAAAGTTGATGAAATTTTTCTGCCGACATGTCCGGATTTCCCAACACCAATAACGATTACTTTTCCCGAACAGTTTAAAATTGCATGTACTATTTTTTCAAAATTATTATCTAAACGAGGCAACAATTTTTTTAAAGCATCAATTTCATTGTTGATCACTTTTTTAGCAATATTTATTGAATTTTTCATCTATTTTGTCTTCTGGCTATAATGATTACGTAAATTATTTAATGCCAAATCAAATCTGTTTTGTACCTTGAGTATCAATTCTATAATCTCTTTTACCGCCCCATCTCCGCCTTTTGTAACGGTAACAAAATCAGCTATATTTCTAATTTCAAATCTCGCATTTGGTACAGAAAAAGAAACACCGGCTTTTAACATTACCGGTTCATCGATCAGGTCATCTCCTACATAGGCAACATTTTCATCTGAAACATTAAATTTTTTGAGTATTTCTTTATATGGTTCCATTTTATTTATATAACCCTGATATACTAACGATTTGGGAATACTTAATTCTTTACATCTTCTTGTAGTCGAACCGGATTTTCTGCCGGAAATGATCGCAATTGGCAAATCGGCATATCTTGCTGTAACAATTGCAGCACCATCGGAAGCATGAAATCGTTTAAATTCACCCATATCACCAACATAATATGAACCATCGGTATGAATTCCATCCATATCCGTTATTAGAATTTTTATTTTCTTTATTTTGTTTTTTAGTTCTTCACTAATGTTCAAATTTAATTTTTCATTCATAACTTAATAAGATATATTAAAAATGTTGAATTATCAAGCAGAATTCAAATAAACTAATGTTGGTGAAATCACAAAAAAGGTCTCACGCAAAATCGAAAAGTCGAAAAGTTATTTATAATCAACAAATTAGACAACATATAAATAAACTATTTATAATTGATCCGTGTACTTTTGGAGTGATTTAACTCCTGATACGCTTCGCTACAGGGTAGACATGTTAATGCAAAAAAACAAAGATTTTTTTACAAATACTCTACTAATTTGCTGTAATGTTTAAATTTCTTAGAAATTTAACAAAATAACACGCCTGCCCGATGAAATGCGAAGCATATTTCTGTCGAGGTTATTTTACTCCATAAAAAACTTCTGTCCTAAACTTCCGAAGTTTACATTTTTATAAATTGCATAATTCCCAATTTTATTGATCCCATCTCTATAAAACTTTGGAAGTTTAAAAATCTCAAACAATATCACAACAAAGGGATTTACAACGAATTTCATTAATTAAAGTTAAAAATGTGATTTTAGATAGTTTTTTATTCATTAATTATTAATAAAACATTATATTTAAGTAGATATTTAGCACAGAGGTGTCAATGGGAAAATCCGATAAGGTTATCAAGTTAAAATTTACTAAAGGTTTGTTGCATTTGCCGAATACTCAATTTATAGATAAAAAATATTATCAAACAAAAACAAATATCGCAAAGGTCTTGCCTCTACGAAAAATAAAAAAGGAGGAAGTCATGAAAAAGAAAAGATTTTTCTCGGTAATAGCAACATTGGCTGCGATCTCAATGTTTTTTTGCATAAACCTGAACGCACAGATTTTTGAAAAGGAATATCCTGAACTATCAGGAGTGATACATGGTCCTAGTAGAATGTGCAAAACCAATGATAATGGATTTGCTTTTGTCGGGTCTTCAAGCGGGCAGAATGTTTATATGGTAAAACTGAACTCTGAATATGAAATTGAATGGCATAAACAAGTATTTGCCAGGCCCGGACAAACAGGAACTAAGAATCTTGTTCAAGATGATAATGGATACTTTTATGTCGGAGGAAATTGTTACAGCGATGATAATAATGACAAAATCTGTTATCTTATAAAATTGGACAGCTTGGGAAATATGGTAAAGGAAAAAATCTGGAGGCCTGAAAATAGCAAATATTCATTCTTGGTAAATTTTGTTCTTGTAAAAGATGGCTTGATGGTGTTAAATTCAGCAGGTTTTGATAGCGTTGAAAATTACTATTTTGTCTACACTACATTTTTGAACAAAGAGCTGGAGATTGTGTCTGAAAAACAAAGAGAAAAAATACTGCGCGGAACAAAAGGCTTTAGAGCAATTTGCTCTGATGAAACTGGTTTTCTTTTAGTCGGATGTGGATGGAACTTGTATCTAAAAAAAATTGAAAACGACAGCATTGTCTGGGAAAAAACAATTGACGCTGTTCAAAATCCCGAACTTTATAGGTTTATTGCATACAATTGCCAATCTGTTAAGGATGGTTATCTAATCGGCGGAAATACGGTAAATTATGAAGCAGGATTTGTGTTAATTGACAAATCAGGAAATTTGATTTGGGTAAAAGAGTTTAAAAACGGGACACCTGTTTCTTCATGGGGCGTCGCAATAAACTCCTGGGAATCAAAATATAATGATGGTTATATTTTACTTTGCAGACATAACTATTACCTCGTTGATGCTGAAATAAGTGTAATTAAGGTGGATTATGACGGGAAGATACGATGGCAGCAAGAATCACCTGGTCATCCTTGCAGCGCAGTGTATTTGAAAAACGGAAATATAGTGTGTGTTGGGCAACCTCAACAAGCAATGACTTGTTTATGGGTTTTTTATCATGATATTGTTGGAATAGACACTGAACCTGCAAATCCAGAATCCATTACGCTTTTTCAGAATTATCCGAATCCGTTTAACGCAAGCACTATTATTTGCTTTGATTTGCCTTATGATAGTCAGGTAAAATTGATTGTCTATGATATTACTGGTCGTGAGGTATCTGTACTGGTTGATGAAAAAAGAATAGCAGGATGTTATTCTGTTATTTGGAATCCTAGGGATATTGCTAGTGGGATGTATGTTTACAGATTGATTGCAAATCAAAAAATGATTTGCAAGAAAATGGTTTTTGAAAAATAGGAAAAATAAAATCCAAAAGGGGAGCTTTCAACAAGAAATGTTCCCCTGTTTTTTTTATATTAAATAAAATTATAATTTATTACTAATCCCAATGTGATCCTACTGTTGGAACTGTTGGAAAATTTTGGATGGGAACCACTAACTACTATTGACAAAAGGGGTAAAATGTGCTTTAATATATACTAAAGAAAGAATGGGTGGGACTGTCCCCCCAAGGATTGTTCTTTAAAAAATATTCGTACAGGTTTAACCTGTACGAAAAACAAAACAGGAGGAAATCATGAAAAAGTTAATGAATGTATTAGTTGTTTGGATTTTATTTTTTAGCACTGTACAAGGAGAAACATGGGACAAACAATATGTTAATATTGCAGAATGTGGGTGTTCTGTATCCAATATTTGTGAAGTTGATAACGGATATATTTATGG
>JAUVLI010000014.1 GCA_030600775.1 Fidelibacterota bacterium
CCAAGAATGAAAAACAATTGATGGTTTTTACCAACTGTAAAATTGTTAATTTTAATTTCCATAATATTTTACTCTTTTTTATTTGATCCCAATTCTTTTTTATACTTTAAACTTGCCTTAACGAATTCTCTAAATAATGGATGTGCTTTGTTCACTCTTGATTTAAATTCCGGATGAAACTGAACGGCTAAATACCAAGGATGATCTTTCAACTCAATAATTTCTACTAAATTTAATTTCTGATTTATTCCTGAGAAAACCATTCCGGCTTTTTCTAATCGATCTTTATAATTATTGTTTACTTCATATCTATGTCGATGTCGTTCGGAAATATTCTTTTTCTGATATGCCATATATGCCAATGAATCATGTTTAATTTTACAATCATAGGCTCCCAACCTCATCGTCCCACCTTTTTGTACAATATCTTTCTGGTTTAACATTAAATCGATTACCGGGTGTTCTGTATTTTCGTCAAATTCAACACTGTTGGCATTATTCAAATTCGCGACATTACGAGCATATTCAATAAGAGCAATATGTAAACCCAGGCATATACCCAAAAATGGAATTTTGTTTGTTCGTGCGAATTTTGCGGCAGTAATTTTCCCTTCGATCCCTCTTTCACCAAAACCACCAGGAATTAATAATCCATCTATATCACAAAGCAATTCAGTAATATGATCTTTTGAACTAGATTCTAAATTTTCAGCATTTATCCATTTTAGTTCTACTTTTGTATCATTCTTCGCACCGGCATGAATAAAAGATTCCATTATGCTTTTGTATGCATCCGGTAAACTTATATATTTACCAATTATTGCAATTTTTATACTGTTAGAAGGATTTTTTATTCTACTAACAAATTGTTTTAATTCTTCTGTGTTGATTCTATTTATATTATCTAATTTTAATTTATTTTTTATTACATTTATTATATTTTGCCTAAATAATATCAATGGTACTTCATAAATAGTTGAAGCATCATATGCTTCGAAAATAGAATCTTTTTTTACATCACAAAACAGAGAGATTTTCTCTCGTAATTCATTATTCAACATTTCCTTTTCTGTCCTGCAAACAAGAATTGAAGGGCGTAAACCAATCTCTCTTAATTTCATTACAGAATGTTGTGTCGGCTTTGTTTTGATTTCTTCAGATGAATAAATATATGGCAACAATGTAACATGAATATTTAAAAAATTATTATAATCAATATTTTGTTCAAATTGTCTTATTGCTTCTAAAAAAGGTAAACTCTCAATATCACCAACCGTGCCACCGACTTCTGTAATAATAAAATCATAATACTTTTCATCTAAAATGCCCACGAATTTGTTTTTTATTTCATCTGTAATATGAGGAATTATTTGTACTGTCGCTCCTAAAAAATCTCCTCTTCTCTCTTTTTTAATTACCGTTTCATAAATTTTCCCAGCAGTTGTATTGTTTTTTTGAGACATTGTTTCATCTAAAAATCTTTCGTAATGTCCTAAATCTAAATCCGTTTCAGCCCCATCATCGGTAACAAACACTTCACCATGTTGATATGGACTTAAAGTTCCCGGATCAACATTCAGATATGGATCAAATTTTTGTATTGTAACTTTATAACCGGCTTGTTTTAATAAATAACCAATTGATGCTGCAGTGATTCCTTTTCCCAATCCGGATATCACACCACCGGTAATAAAAATAAATTTTGTGTTATTTTTCTTTTTTGATATTTTTAAACGATGAAAATATTTTTTAAAACCTGCAAAATTATCATTTTTCATTATTTTTTCTGTTTCTCCATTATTGTGCAATATTTCATTCTTTTAAAATTTATCAATCGTTATGCGAATTTCATATTAATTTAATATAATATTTTTTATTGAAAATAGTAAACAATTTAATTTTTTAAGTGGGAAGGAAAATATCTTTACCGCAAAGACGGAGAGGCGCAGAGAAAAAGAATATTTCAAAAACTTCCGAAGTTTTTTGAGACGAAATCCCAAAAATTGGGAACTATGAAATTTATTAAAATATAAACTTCGGAAGTTTAGAAATGATAATCACCTTTTCTGAAATAAGAAAATATATTCGTGTTTAAAAATATAAAATCCACCGATTAATGCCCGATATTTCCAAAGCGATTTCTGATTCCGTTTTGCTGTCGTATCTTCAAAATTTTTTACAATTGTGCTCTTCAATTTGTACCCTCGTTTCAACACTTCTTGCATTGTATAAAATCCAAGTGGGATCCATTCACCCTTCACATATTTATCTCCAATTACAACTGCTAAAAATCTCCCTTTATCCAGTATTGGAATCGTTTTATCAATTATTTTACCAAAAAGTGACAGAAATTCATTAACTGAACTTGCATTTGAAAGGTCTTTTTTGTCTTCACTAAATTTAATAATATCCCAGTAGGGTGGATGCATAATTAAAAATTGAACCGAATCAATTCCGATTTTTTTCAATTCTTTTTTATAATCTAATTCCGTAGAATCCGCATTAATTATTCTTATATCAGAATCAAAATTATTCTTTTCTTCATTAACATTTTCTTTTGCTAAATTTACAACATTCTTCTGTAACTCAATTCCAATTCCATTTCTGCCAAGTCGTTTACACTCTATCAAAGTTGTGCCACTTCCGAGAAAAGTATCTAAAACCCATTCGTTTTTTTTGGTAAATCTTCTCAAAAATTGATTAGGGATTTGTGGAATAAAATTTCCCCAATAACCGGCAGAATGTGCACCGGAATTATCTCGCTTATTTAAAATCCATAAACTATCGGTAATAATGTCGTCATATTGTTTCCAAAGATTCAAATTAATATCATTTATTTTGCCGATCCTGATTTCCGTCATTCCTTTTATCAAACGATTAATATAATATTTAGTTCTTTCAATCGTCTTCGTCTCAATTATTTGTTCTAATTCCTTTTTTAAATATTCCTTTTTGAGAACTATTTCGTTCTGTTGGATTTGTTTTGGTTTAGATAATTTCCAATCAGAATTATCAAGATCTTTCTCTAACTCTTTTATACTGTTTTTAATTTTATTTAATTTATTAAAATCTAATGAATTTTTAAGCATTTGAATAATTTGTCTTTTGTTTTTTCCCATTAAATAAATTTACAATTATTTTTTTTCTTTTAAAAGAAAAATGAAAATTCAAATAGAAATAAAAATATTTTTGGCAATGTGTTTGAAATTTGTTAAATTTTGGCTGAAAATAAATGGAGAAATTAAAATCATGGCTATTACTAAAAAAACATTCATTGAAGAGTTGGTTGAAAAGATTCCGGAATCGGTCAGATATCTAAAAGAAAAGGGAATAAGATGTATTATTTGTGGTGAACCAACTTGGGGAACATTAGAAGATGCCGCAAAAGAGAAAGGTTTTTCAGATAAAGATATTCAAAAATTTGTTGACGATTTAAACGAATTTGAAATATTCAATTAAAAACCAATGTTTATAAAATATTATAATCCAAATTTACATTATGCTCAAAATGGATTTCGCTATAATAACTACACATATTTTCTAAAAGAAAAGTTTGGCGACAGAGTGCAACGAATTTCTATTGATGGCGGATTTACGTGTCCAAATAGGGACGGTACCAAAGGAACTTCCGGTTGTATATATTGCAACAACAGATCATTTTCGCCATTTATAAAATTAAAAAACCATTCTATAAAATCGCAAGTAACAGCAGGATTTAATTATTTTCACAAATTAAATGCTACAAAATTCATAGCATATTTTCAAAGTCACACAAACACTTATGCTCCTGTCAAAAAATTGCGAGAAAAATATTTTGATGCAATAAATTTCCAAAACATTGTTGGATTGGCAATTTCCACTCGTCCTGATTGTTTGAGTGATAAAATTTTCGAATTATTGGAAGAGCTTAATAAAAAAACATATTTAAATGTAGAAATTGGTATTGAATCTGTTTATGATAAATCACTAAAATGGATGAACAGAAAACACGATTATCAAACTACGGTAAAGGCAATTGAAAAACTTAATGAACTTGAAATTGATGTAACGGGACATATTATTCTCGGATTACCAACGGAAACACAAAATGAAATGTTGGGAATGGCGAAAGAGTTAAACAAATTGCCAATGAAGTTTTTAAAAATTCATCATTTGCAAGTAATTAAAAACACACCTTTGGCAACAATACACAAAAACAATCCGATTAAATTATTTGATTATGACGAATATTTAAAAATATTGTCAAATTTCATTTCTCATTTGAAATCTGAAATTATTTTACAACGAGTATTTTCGGATTCACCAATTGATTTATTAATTGATCCAATTTGGGATAAAAAATCTCCTGAAATTATTATGGATCTACAAAAATTTATGCGAGATAACGATTTATTTCAAGGAAAGTATTATTTATAATATTTACTGATTCATCAAACTTAATTTTTCATGATTAATTCTTTCTTTGATTTTCTGTTTTGTAATAATTCCTGCAAAAGCACCGGTATCATCAAGAACGGGAATGAAATCCGTCTGCAATTGTTCCATCATATCTGCAGCCTTAGAAAGCGTATCATTTTTTTTAATATAATCTATAATTGGCTCCATGAAATCAGAGGCCAGAAGCCAATCCCATGCAGTTTGATCGGTAAGTGATTCTCGCAATTGCTTTATTGTAGTTCCACCGACTAATTTTTTATTGTTTCCAAGAACAGGGATCATACTTAGATCACCTTTTGCAAAAATGCCAAAAACAGCTCGTAGTGTGGTAGATTCACTTACAACTGGCACATTGGTAATCAAATTATTACTGACTTTTTTTTCATTCAAAATATCTTCTGTAGAAATATTTTTTCCGGTTTCTTTAGCTAAAATTGCCGCCATTTTTACAGTTGGAGGTCCAATAATCTGCAAAATAAATGTTGTTGCAGTAACTCCGAAAATAATAACATCACCCAAATAATATCCTTCGACGACGGCAATATTATTTAGATGTTGACTTGCCATAATTGATAGTCCAATAGCAACCCCACCCTGCGAAAAAAGACTTAACCCGGTAAATTTTCGAACAATTTTATTTGAACCGGTAATTGTTGCTCCTAACCATGAACCAAAATATTTCCCGATACTACGAAATATTACATATGCTCCAATTATTAGCCACAGCCAACTTGGGAGAGAATTCAATTGCAATCTTGCTCCAACCAATACAAAAAATAATATATAAATTGGTGTTGACAGGCTTTTAATATATTGAATAATTTCCTTACTACGCTTAGGTGCTTTGTTAACAACCGTAATTCCAATTGCCATAGTTGATAGAATTACATCCATATCAAATTGGTTAATAATACCAATACAGGGGAGAAGTAATCCAAAAGAAGTAGCGGCTGAACTTCCATGAAGTTTTGATTTGTGTAAAATATAATTGATAATATATCCAAAAAATATTCCTATTGCAACAGAACCGAAAAGTTCAATCATCACATGAAACAAGATTGTATAAGGGGAAATATCCGATCCTGAAGCTATCTGTGCAATACCTGACCCCAATCCATATAGTGTCATTGCTAAAGCATCATCAAGAGCAACAATGGCAATAACTGTTGTGGTTAAAATTCCTGCAGAACGGTATTCTTGTAAAACATTAAGTGTCGAAGCGGGATCGGTAGCAGAAGCAATTGCACCGAATACCATTCCACCCGCTATAGCAATATTAAAACTACCGGAAATTATATAGAGTATTAATCCTGTAAAAAAACCAACTAAAGCAAAAGCAAACAAACCTTCACTCAACAATATTGCTGAGAATTGTTTTCCATACTTTTTCATTGTAGAAAATTTTATTTCCGCACCAACAAGAAATCCAATTATTCCAAGTGCAAAAAAATTAAAAGGTGCAAGCTTAATAATTTCTTGACTTGAAACAATTTTAAAACCACTTTCACCAATAATTATTCCTGTAATTATATATCCGATAACTTGAGGTATTTTCATTTTTTTTGCGGCAAAAGCGCTGACGAGCCCGCCAAAAATACTAATACCAAAAATCAATAATATTCCATAACTAATATTCATTTATTATTGCCCTCTTTTAAAATTTTAAAAATTTCTTCAGAATTTTTAGCATTCATTAAATTTTTATGAATTCCCGTATTTTTCATAATTTGTGCAATTTGAGATAACACCTTTATATATCGTGAATGCTGCGTATTGCTTGCTATAATTAATATTACTATTTTTACAGGTGTATCATCAAGTGAATCATAATTCGCAATACCATTTTTATTTATAGCCATACTCATATATAAATTTTTCATGCCATTAAGTCGCACATGTGGCACACCAATTCCCAGGCCAATTCCTGTACTCATAAGTTTTTCACGATTGAATACTGCTTCTGCTAATTGTTCACGATTTTTAATTCCCGGAATTTTATATGAAACATCAATTAACTTATTTATAGTTTCTTCTTTATTCTGAGTTTCAAGAAACAATATTCGCTCTTTAGAAAGTAATGAAATTAGAGATTCACTTTCTTCAGATATACTTTTTGGACTTGGAGACAGCTGGGAATTAACCCAATTTTCAACCTCTGTTCTCTGAAACCTCCAACTTGTTCCAAACTTCCCTCCAGGCAATTTCCCATTATTTACCCATTCCGTTACTGTTCGTTCAGACATTCTCAAAAAGTTAGCAACTTCTTCCAATGTCATTATTTCGTTTTTTTCCATTATTTTTCTCCTAATTTAAAAAAATAGAGTATAATTTACAATTATATTTCATTAAACGCAAGCATATTCCAGCAATTTCTAATAATTTCCATAATATGCCTATAGTTTCAACCAAAAGGCATAATTTGTTATTCTTGTAAAATTAAATTAATATAAATTTACTAGCCGAAACACAAAAAATGTTTTCTATATGTAATCAAATTATTACATTCCACATCGTTTCATCATTTTATGTAAATTAGTTCGATTAATTCCTATTGATTTTGCTGCTTGTGAAATATTCCCATCAAATTTATTTAATAAATAATTCAGATAATTTTTTTCAACTTTTCGTTTAGCATTTTCAGAAAATTCTTTTCGCATTTTGTCCATTTCTTCCCAACTTTTGGGTGTTTTAATTTTTTCATCGTTTTGATTATTATCTTGTTGAAATATTTTCTGATCTAAATCCGTAGAATTTATTTTACCACTTTTATTCATTATTATTGCACGAATAATATGATTTTCTAATTCTCTCACATTACCTTTCCAATCATATTTTTGCATTAATTTAATGGCATCTTCTGAAAATGTTTTTAGAGGTACTTTCATTTCATTGCAATTCATTTTCACAAAATAGTCAATTAGAAAAGGAATATCTTCTTTTCTCTCCCGAAGTGGGGGAACAAAAATCGGGAAAACATCTAAACGATAAAACAGATCTTCCCTGAATTTTCCCAATTTTACAAGCTCTTCTAAATTTTTATTTGTAGCAGCAATAATTTTTACATTGGTTTTAATTATTGCATTCCCTCCCACACGATTAAACTCTTTTTCTTGCAAAACTCGCAACAATTTAACTTGCGAATCTAAAGCAAACTCTGAAATTTCATCAAGAAATAAAATGCCATCGGATGCAATTTCAAATTTTCCAATTTTCCTTTTATCTGCTCCGGTAAAGGCACCTTTTTCATATCCGAACAATTCACTTTCAAGTAATTCTTTTGGAATCGCTGAACAATTAATTGGAATAAATGCCTTATTTTTTCTATCGCTTAATAAATGTATTTGTCTTGCTACTAATTCTTTTCCGGTTCCACTTTCGCCAGTAATCAAAACAGGTTGTAAATTATTTGCACTAAGGTGAATTTTTTCTTTTACAGTTTTGATCGTTTGACTTTTACCAATAATTGAATAGAATTTTTTGCCGATTTCCTCTTGAAGCGTATCTGCATAAAACCTTAACGAGCGTTGTTTAATTGATTTAACTATAGTTAATTTCAACTCTTTTATATTCGGTGTTTTTGAAATATAATCATAAGCACCAAGCTGAATTGCTTCTACCGCTGTATCTATGGAACCATAATCGGTAATCATTATTATTGGTATCGTCTCATCTATTTTTTTTATTCTTTTCAAAACGCCCAGACCGTTTATCTTATCTTTCAGTATAAGGTCAAGCAGAATAACATCCGGATTTTCCGACTTTGCAATACTAATCCCCTCATCAGCAGTATTGGCAAAAATACACTGAAAATCTTTTTCTAAAAAAAATACTAAATTATCTATAAACTGTTTATCATCATCAATTAGTAATAATTTTTGTCTCATTTTTTATACCCTCTAATAATTCTATTCGTATAATAGTTGATTTATTTTTTTTGCTTTCTACAACAAAAATTCGCCCCTTATATTTCTCAAGTATTTTTCGTGCATGAAACAATCCCATTCCTGTACCTTCCGACATAGAAACACCGCTTTCAAATATCTTTTCCCACGAACCTTTATTTATTCCCTCACCATTATCTTTTATATCAATCATTATCTTTGGTAAAATTTTGTAAATGTTGATTTCAAGTTGTCTATCATCTGCTCTTTTGTTTAAACTTTTAATTGCATTTCTAATACAATTATCAATAATATCAGCTAATTCATAATTTTTTATCAACACCCAATAATCAATATTTCTATCTTTTTCCCTAATTAATTTTACATTGTTTTGCATAATCAGATCATTTATCGTCTTTGTTATATATTTAACAACATTAGTTGTTTCTGACGATACATTTTTATAAACAATACTTTTTAAATCCTGCAATGTTTGTTTTAAATTTTCGAGATGTTCGTTCAATAGCATTGCATTGTTTTTATTTAACAATTCCTGATGAATTGATTGTGAAATTATTAATATAACATTGTCTAGCCATTTAGTTACTTCTGAATTACTGAAAGCAATTTTACATAATTTTAATATTTTCTGAATATTGGGACTTACAATTTGTTCAAAAACATTTCTATATTCTAAATATTTCGTTTTATATTCTTCGTTTTCCATCATGGTTGCGGAATAATTTTTATAAAACAATTGTAAACTATTTATGTTACTCATAGCAAATTCACCATGAGAGAATATTTGAAGTTCATTAACTAATTTTTCTTCCGTTTCTTCTCGTAATCGTTTCCCTTTCTTAAAATAAAATTGGAAAGAAGATAGTATCGGAATTATAACAACTGCTAAAATTGCGACAACGGGGAAACCATATTTATAGAAACTCACCTCATCTATAAAAATATTTACAAGGATCCAAAATAAAGAAATGCTGGTAACAATAATTGATATTACAATTTTATTGCTCCATTCAAAATATTTTTTGCCGATTTTGATACTTCCAAAAACGATTAAAAGAACCAACAGAAAACTTAACAAATGAAAATATAATTCTTCCTGCTTGAAAAGAAAAATTATTTTGCCGCGCGATTTAAACCACAATGAAGCAACATCATTGTATTCCGATATGTTTACAATTTTACCAGATTGAATATTTCTTTTTACAACTAATTTACCACTATTAAATCTAATTTTTATATCATAAAGTTCATTACAAGTAACACCAAAATGAGCAATCGCTTGACTATACAAATTAGTTCCAGGATTATCAGAACCGATTTGTTTAAATCCTTTCAAATATTTATTTTCATTTAGATGGCCTGCATCATATATCCAAATTTTTGTGCCATATCCCGGACTTGGTGTTTTCATACAATTAATTTTTACGATTAACCAATTTCGATTATCTAACTTATTTGTCCATAAAACATTGTTTTCATTTCTTATTCCAAAAATATCCAAATCACCATCATTGTCAATATCACCTGAAATTGCACCTATTACCGAAGGTTTATCCATACCTAATTCTTTTGCTTTATCAATAAATATTTTTCCGGAATCATTCAAAAGAAAATAATTTTTATCTTTTGTCGAAGATGATAAAAACAAATCAACAAAACCATCATTATTGAAATCACCGTTACAGATAAACCCATTTACATTTTCACAAATCGGATTCCCGTTTAAATATTTTTTAAATTGTCCTTTAGAATTATTTTTAAGCAAATATAAATTATTCTCTTTCGTTAAATAAAAAATGTCCAGATCGTTATCATTATCAAAATCAATTGCTGTCGCACAAATTGTATTTTGTTTACCAACTTTTACTACCTTATATTTGATTTCATTAGAATTTTCATTTGTTTTTAATAATAATTTATTTTCTATCCAAGAATTGGAAATAAACAAGTCCGTTTTATTATCATTATTAAAATCTGCAAAAAGATTATGATTATTCCAGCCCTTGCATGGTCTTATGATTGAAGTGTCAATATCAAAAAATGAACCATAAAATTTATTTTTCAAAATACAATTACTGCCAACATCTCTTCCTTTTTGATAATGATATGTAATACAAATATCCAAATCATTATCTTGGTCATAATCAAACGAGTTTACATTTCGCAAATTATTAAATTGCAAATTATCAACATTTATTATCGTTTGTTTGTAAGTTGTTTTCCCTTTACTAAGAATAATTAAATTACTGTCATTTTTAGCTAATAACAAATCTGTTTTACCATTAATGTCATAATCGCCAATTGAAAAATAATTTGAATTTGTTTGAGAAACAATATCTGATAATGATGAAATATCTAAAAATGTGATCCCTTTTATATTATTATATAAATAGTTGTGTTGATTATTACCGGAATTTTGTACAAAGATGTCAATAAAATCATCATCATTATAATTAATAAATGCGGCGCCGGTAGAATAATCCATAATTCCACCATCCAAATTATACCTGCCGGTATTATTCACAAAAAACAAATCGTTTTTAATCGTACCAATTAAAATTAATCCTTTTGTTGTAAATATAATTGAATTATTAGAAAACATTTTACCATCTGAAATAGAATAATTTTTTTCCAATAACTTTTTATCCCATTTCCCTTCATAAAATAAATTAAATTCACCTTTTTTATTTCCACTATAAGCCAATCCATTTTTAATATCGAAAAAACTATAACGCAAATTATTATTATTTCCAAGTGAACTATTGTAAATGATAAATTTATTTCTATAGCTTTTATATATTGTCCCTTTACTTGTATAAATAACAATATCACTTGGTGATTTTATCGATATTTGCATAATATCTAAATCTGAATTGTCAAAATTATCAATTGGAATGTTAGTAAAACTCTTTCCATCAAAATGATAAATTCCTTCTTTACGAACTCCAAACCAAATATTATTTCTATCATAATATCCAATTGAAGTTATGTGATTTTTTATAGGTGATTCTATTTCGATTAATTTATTGTTTTTGTAATGGAGAATGTTTCCCCAATCACCAAAAATATATAATTCTTTTTCGGACACCTTATAAAAATGTTGGATGGGAACATTAACGATGTTGGGCAATTTTTTCCATTTATTGAATCCATAAATAAAAAAATATGAATGATATTGTTTGTCAATTATTATACAAAAAAATTCCATTTCACCAATTTTCACACAATTATATGATAGAATATTTTCCGGTGCATTTGTTTTCGGCAACTCAATTTTTTGTGTAATCGTATCTTCATAATGAAAAATAAATTTACCTGTCATTTCATAAATCCAAAAATCATTTACCGAAGTATATTCAGCAATTCTATAAGCAATATTATTTGGAGTAGTTATTTCTTTCCATTGATATTTTGGCGATTGATTTCCAAACAAAAAAGCAGTGAAAATTAAAATGATCAATATCTTTTTGAACAATTCTTTCATTTTAGTACAAATATTCTCTCTATTATATTCAGTTATTATCTATATTAATAATATAATAAGTGTAATCTAATAAAGCAACAATGTAATACAAATAAGCAACAATATCAAAAAAATACAAATATCCATAAAAAGTTATAACTATTTGTATATCAATAACTTATAGTGTGGTGTTAAATTTTGGTATGATTTTTGCATTAATAAAAGTAGAATGAAAAATATTAAAAATGTTAAAATAGTGGGAAATAAATAATGACGAAAAATAATATCTACAAAATTTGTCCAAATTGCGATTTTTTCAGTAATTTAGAAGAAGATGGCTCTTTTTGTCCGCAATGTGGAAAGGAATTAATACACAAATGTCCACAATGTGGAGAAGATATTACAAATCCTTATGCTAAATTTTGTAAACATTGTGGTGAACCATATCCCGGTAGAAAAATTGAAAAAACAATCAATATTAACTTTTAGGAATTGGAGGCAAAGATGTAAATAATAGTAAGATAAAAGATGAGAAAATTTAATTTTTAACAAAAAGGAGAAAAAAATGAAAAAAATAATTAAAATTAACTTGATTTTCATGCTGATATTAGTTTTGGCACTTCCGCTTTTCGGAAAGGAAAAGAAGATCGTAAATTTTCAAATGGTAACCCAAATCCCTGCTTCAAATAATAGTGAAATAGTAACACTTGAATCAAGCGGAGATACACTTCTGAACGAGAGTTTTGAAGGAACGGTTACGGGATGGACTTACATTGATAATGATGCTGATGGATATCATTGGGAAATATATAGTGAGCAAGCCCCACCTGATACTGTGGCTCACACTGGTGTGAGGGGTGTTGGTGTTAAATATAATTCCTCGGGTAATGATGACTGGTTCATAACGCCTAGAATTGGAATTCCTACAGGAACCACTGTATCATTTTCGTTTTGGGCACATTCTTATTCTAGTGCATACTTAGAAGATTTTAATGTAAAACTTTCAACATCCGGGACTTCAATATCAGATTTTACTGTAAGATTAGATTCTGTAACTGATGCGCCAAATGCGTGGACTAAATATACCTATGATCTAAGTAGCTATGCCGGAGATTCCATTAATCTTGCAGTGCAATGTGTATCAATTGACGAATGGTATTTATATGCCGATGACTTTTTGTTGATTGCAGAAAGTTCTGTGGGAAACACGATTACTTCTACAACTACCGGAGATCTATGGGATCAAACAACAACTTGGATTGGTGGTGTTGTTCCAACAGCTACTGATGATGTTATAATTGATGGAACGGTAGAAGTAGATGGGGGGAGAGAATGTTCAAATCTTACAGTAAATAGTGGAAAAATACTTACTACTAGTATTAATGTTAGCACTATAAAAGTTAATGGAAATGTAATTAATAATGGAACAATTCAGAATAATGATTGGATGGCTTTTTGTGTAGAAGTATTAGGCGATATTACAAACAACGGAATATGGACAAATGAAAAAATAAGAATGATTAATACAACAGATCAAACTATTTCAGGTACAGCACCATATTCAAGTGCAGATTTTGCAATGGGGATTGGATTCGATGGAACCGGACAAAAGCTAATTGCTGGTTCTGATCTTAGTTTTATTAATACTCATTTTTATTTTAATGGTAGCGAATTTATGATTGAAGACGGGAAAACAATAACTTTTTCAAAGGTAACAGAAACTGATCGGGGGAATATGGGCGAATGTCATTTTATTGGCGGCGGCACAATCAGCTCAGATAGTTTATTTGAGTTTTCTGACTCTACATCATTTAAAAATGTTACATTAACAGGTATAATTCAAACAGGCGATCTTATAATAATTAAAGAAAATGTAAAATTACTTGGTATAATTCAGTCTTATGGCAATACTGATAGGGTTGAATTTGCTGAAGATTTTGTAAATGATGGGACAATTAGAGATAATGATTGGAGATCCTTGGAAGTAACAGTACTCAAAAATATTACAAATAATGGATTTTGGGGAAATTACCAAATAACTATGGATGGAACTTCAGACCAGATATTTACAAACGCAGATTACCTCTATAGCCGGTTTACGTTAAATTCAAATGTTACATCAGCAACAACATGGCAATGGTATAAAGATGGGGTTGCAATTGATGACGTTTATGCATCTGGGGAGCATTACCCAATACCAATGGGAGTAACATACGAAGAAGACAATCCTTACGGTGAATACTACTGCCAGACTAATGCTGGAGATTCTAGAACTATTACTTTAAATGATAGTTCAGCAACCATAGTTGCGGGATTTTATGCCACTCCAATCACAGGAACCGCGCCATTGGAAGTAACATTTACCGATACATCGAGTGGACCTGTTACTTCTTGGAATTGGCATTTTGGTGATGAGGATAGTAGTTCAAGCAACAATCCAAGTCATACATATACAACTGCTGGTAATTACTCAGTTTCTCTTACAGTTTCAGATGATACAAACGAATCTACGGAGACAAAAAATTCTTACATTATCGTAACAGAAGTTGTGGAAGATTCCAGCAACTGGACAACATTACACCCAACGCCAACAAGCAATACAATTGGGGATGTTCAATTTGTAAATAGTAGCATCGGCTATGCGTGTGGTACAAAAGGAACATTAATTAAGACAATTGATGGCGGAGATAATTGGGAATTGATAAAAACAGGCGTATTTGTAAATTTGGCAAAATTACATTTTATTGATGAAAATATCGGATATATTGTTGGCGAAGACGGCACTGTTTTGAAAACTGTGAACGGTGGTGGAGCAATTACACAATCAGCTACAGAAGATACTATCGGTACAAAAAATCTATTGTCTGTATATTTTACAGATGTAAACAATGGATTTGTTGGAGGAGATGTTTATTCTTCTGTAATATGGAAAACAACTGATGGAGGAAACATTTGGCACGAAATTTCACTTCCACTTGAAAGTTATAATTCTGATATAAGTGATATTAAATTTTTCAATAGCTTAAATGGAATGATCGTTTGTAATAATGGTCAAATAGCCAAAACAACCGATGGGGGAAACAATTGGGCAGAAGTTACTTCCCCAACAACAGAAGGTTTGAACGAAATATACTTTGTTGATGCGAGCATTGGATATATTGTAGGAGATAGTAAAACAGTATTGAAAACAACAAATGGTGGAGCAAGTTGGGCAGTGGCTTCTACAGTATCTTCAAGCTATGATGATTATCTAAATGTATATTTCACAGATGTAAATACCAGCTACACTACTACTGATAATGGTGTATATAAAACTACAGATGGAGGTACTAACTGGGCATCAGTATTTTATCAATTTGATTATTACATTTATACATTAGATAAACGAGATGGGTTTGCTTATGCTTTTACAGCAGGTGGACATCTTTTTAAAACTAGTGATAATTGGGAGAATCGTGCTGTTATAAATTCTCAAGCATGTGAAATCATTAATGCAGTAGATTTTGCAGATATTCATAACGGAATTGCTGTAGATTCAGATGGAAATATTATGAGAACAACAGACGGAGGGGAAAATTGGGAATTAATTGATTCCGGTTGCTCATCTTTATATGATGTTCAATATCTTGATGCAAATGATGTGATTGCTGTTGGAAATGGTGGTGAAGTTCTAAAATCTACAAACAATGGTGCTACTTGGTCAAGCATATCAACAGCAGATATTCCAACTAATACACTATACGGATTTGATGCTCCATCTGCTAATGTTTTTTATGTAGTTGGATATAATGGTAAAATTGTAAAATCTTCTGATGGTGGAACTGGTTGGACAGAACAAACATCGGGATATGCTGAAGCCCTTTATGATGTAACTTTTCTCAATGAAAATACTGGATTTGCAGTTGGTGGAAAATATAACGAATCAAAAATATTGAAAACAACAAATGGTGGTTCAAATTGGAATGGTGTTACATGCCCGGTTTCAGAAAAATTAAACAAAATTACATTTATAAATAGCACAACAGGATTTATTGTTGGTGATGATGGAACAATTTTAAAGACAACTAATGGTGGTGATAACTGGACAGATATATCTAAATCTACTCTTAGTGAATTCAAAGATATTTCATTTGCTAATGAAAATTTTGGAGTGCTTGTTGGAACTTATGCAGAAATTTATTATACAGTAGATGGCGGTATAAATTGGAATGCAGATGAAACATTTCCAGCAAATAACTATTTATATGGCGTTGATTTTGTTGATGATTCTACCGGTTATGTTGTTGGAATGTATAGCTCAATATTGAGATACGGAAAAGGCGAAATGCCTCCAGTTGTCGCCGTCCAAGAACTTCCCGAAATTGTTGATGAATACATTTTGAAACAAAATTATCCTAATCCGTTCAATCCTGTAACAACCATTGCGTATGAAATTCCAGAAGCTGCAAAAGTAACAATTAATATTTATAATATCACTGGACAAAAAGTTGAAACACTTTTGTCAGAATACAAGCAATCAGGTAAATATCAAATTGTATGGAATGCAAACAACTTTGCATCGGGAGTTTACTTTTATAAAATTCAGACAAAAGATTTTGTAAAGACAAATAAAATGCTGTTATTGAAATAATAATTTATTATTTTTAAAAAGTATTTAAAAGGAACCTCTATAAACATTAGAGGTTCTTTTTTACTTCCTATTTTCACTTTTTATTAATAAATTACTTTCGTAAAAGAAATTGAAACCTAAAATAAAGGAAAACAAAATGAAAAATTTAATTAAACTGATTTTGATCATTGCCGTTACTTTTCTACTCATCTCTTGTGGAGAAGATGGTAAACTAACAGTAATCAATAAAAGCAGTGAGGAAATCGATGTGACAATTGATGGCACAGATTATGATGATCTTGATTATAATGAAGAAAGTGAAACTGTAACTTGGTATATTGAATTCAATGATAATAAAAAAGTCCCTGTTACCGCTTCGGGTGAATGGTTGTTGAATTATTCTGAAGAAGTAACTGTTGGACCTGGTGATGATGTGTTGCATGAAGTGAATTCAAATTGTGGTAAGATCGTAATTTCAAATACACATCCAACCTTATCTATTTGGTATGTCTATCTTTCTGTAAGCACAAATGATTCTTGGGGAGACGATCAGCTTGGATCTGATATAATTGAACCTAGTGAAAGTTATGAATGGTATGCTTCATCCGGATATACTTGGGATATTAAAATTGTAGATGGAAATGATGACAGCTATGAAATATATGGAGATGAAATTCTTGATCCTGAAGAAATTTTATCTTATACTTTTAGCGCCTCCGCAAATATTGTCCCAAATTCACCTATCAAAACCAAATTTCAAAATGCTTTACATAAAGAAATTGTGAGACCAAAAGTTTCCGTGAAAAAAATTGGTAAAGTAAAATAATATTATTAGAAAAATATTTTTTAAAAGAACCTCTAGAGATATTAGAGGTTCTTTTTTTTACGAGTTTAAAAAACTTCTACTGTGAAAATATTTTATCTGTAATCTTGAAATTTCAAAAATATTGGAATTATCAATGAAATACTTATTATTCCGCCCATCAACATTAAAATTATTGGAAAAGACAATATGTCGGGTAATTTAATGAAAATATCAATAACAGCGATCACAACTTTGGGAATTGATTGAAAATTGAAGATCACAAAGAAGAACAGTAAAATTCCAACAAGAATATTTAGAATAATTTCTGGGGAAAAAAGTGGGTTTTTGGGAAATGTGTTTAAAACATTTTGTTTTACTTGTTTTGGTAACTTGATCGCTGCTTTTTGTGATAGTATGTTTTCAATCCTATTCAATTGGGAAATTGTTGCCTGACATTTTTTACAAGTGTTTAGATGTAATTTAGCAATAGAAGTAAGCGAATCCATTCCATTTTTTATATATTGTTCTTCAAAATCTTTACAATTCATTTTTTATTCCTTTATTTTTATAAATATTAGATAATTCAATTTTTGCTCTTCGAATTTGTGCTTTTATCGTATTTATTGAAACATTCATGATTTTAGATATTTCATCGTATGAGCAATTTGTGTAAAAATACATCACAATTGGCGTTTTTAATGTTAACGATAACGACGAAACATGATTTAAAATATTAATTTGGTTTGTTGTAATATTTTGCCCTTCTAATTTTTTAAAAGTATTATCATTTAATTCGTGATCTTCTTGAGATATATAATAATTTTTACTTTTCAAAAAGGAATATGTGGTGTTTTTTGCGATACTAATTAACCAGGTCTTCAACTCCGAATCACCTCTGAATTTACCTAAATTTTTAAATACTTTAATAAAAGTTTCCTGAGAAATATCGTTCGCATCATCTTCGTTCTTCGTTAACATTAAAATGAAACCATAAATATCATTGCCATATTTATTCATAATAATTTTCATTGCTTTATTATATTTATCTCTATGAAATAATAGTAAAATTTCTTCATCTTGGAATTGTAAATCTTTTTTCATTAATTATATGACTCTTGATTTTATGTTTTTGTTGCATAACTTTAGCGATTTTTTATTTTTTATGCAACAAATATTTTAATTATTAAGTCAAATTATCAGAAACTCCCGATGAAATATTCAGCAAGCTGAATTTCATTGGATAAACAAAAAAAGGAGAGAATATGTTAGAAACAAGTTTTGAATGGATTCCCTTTATTGGAATGTTAACAGGAATAATCATTACATTGGGTTTTTTTACTCTAATTGGATTTTTTATTTGGTCAGAGTATAGAAAAAAAGAATTGCAAAATAAACAGATATTGGCTGCAATTGAAAAGGGTGTTGATATCCCTGAATTGAATTTAGGGAAAAAACCTGTGAATAATTTGGGAAGAGGATTACTATTGTCGTTTTTTGGGATAGCATTAACAATTGCGTTATGGATTACCGCTGGTGTGGAAGGCGGTATCTGGGGATTATTATTAGTTGGATTGGGAATTGCCTATTTTATTATTTATCTTATTGAGAAGAAAAAAGAAAAAGAATAATTCTCAAAAAAATTGTTGTTGTAGAGACACACTCTTGTGTCTCTACAATTTTTTTATCCTTTTGCAATTTTTGAATTTTCAAATATTTCAAAAAATTTTATTATTACATTTCCAGAAACAGAATGATCAAATATTTTATCTTTTTTATCTATACCGATAATTATTCTATCGTTTAGAAATTTTTCAATTATAATATCATCGGAAAATTTCTTTAATAATTCATTAAATTTTAATTCTTGAATGTTCTTCTTAGACATTGTTTTTTTGATGTAATTAATAATTCTGGTAATCCGAAATAGTGTAATCAAATCCAATTCATTTAACAACTTGTCAGCAGGAAAAAAACGCGTCAGGCGTGCATCTTTTACATTTCCCGGAATATTTGGAATTTTCATTTTTAAATCCGGAATATAATAAAATGGTGAAATTCCTAAGATCAACGGCAGCTCTGTAAGAAATTTCATTGTGAATAAAATATCTTTAATATTTTCGTCTGGCAAACCTGCAATAAAATAACCAACAATTTTCATATTTAACGATGCGGATTTTTCTACAATATTTTTAAATTTGTTTAAGGAAGTATATCTATTCATATCTTTCAGTGATGTTTCCGAAGTTGTGGCGATTGAAAGATTGACCATTTTGAATCCAATCATTTTCATTAATTCTAACAACTCGTCATCAAGATCATTAGCACTCAAACCATTCATTGCATAAAAATCAAAATAATTACCGTATTTGTTATAGACCATTTTCATCAATGTTCTTGCGTATATTTTATTTTTTGTAAAATTATCATCTTCAATATCAATTACTTTTATTCCCATTTTTTTGGCTTTCTGGAGTTCTTCGAGAATCAAATTTTATGGTTTGTTTCTTATATTTTTTCCGAATACATTTTCGATTGAACAAAATTTACAACCCTGCGGACAACCTCGAGTAGTGTTGAGCATAATTGAATTTTTACCTTGTATTTTATAATTCTTCAGGTCCAACAATGAATTATCAGGAACAAAATCAAATTTTGTATTTATGGGATTTGTTTGAATTTTTGATCTTTTCCATTTATTATTATTTTTATAAAACAAATTCGGTATTTGCTCTTTTTCAAAATTGTGATTTAATTTATCGCTAACAAATTTTCTAAATGAATTTTCCCCTTCTCCACTGGTCATAAAATCAATGTCAGGAGATTTGAAAAGTAATCGGTTAGAAAAAGTTACATTTTGCCCACCAACGATAATAATTGTGTTTGGTTGAACTTCTTTTATTATTTTTGCTAATAGAATTGTTTCTTCGGTATATGTGTAAAACAAACTGCTTATTCCAATAATATCAAATTTGTTAAACTCAAAATATTTTTTAACGTTCTCCCAAGATTCACCAAAATGATAAAATTGGTTAAAAACTTTTATTTCTGATCTGTCATAGGTATAATATTTTTTTACTTTATCAAAGTTATTCGGAATTGAAATGGTATGTCTTTTTTTAACACTCAGGAAATCTTCAATTTTCACTTTTACCGGCAAGTTTCTAATAGCACCTGAAAGATAAGTCAAACCCAATGGAAATGTTCTCTCTTTTGTAAAGTAGAAATCTTCAATTGGCGGTTGACATAATAAAATGTTCATAAGTATAATTTAAAATGTTATTTTTGAATCCAAATCACATCCGATAAAATTCCAAAACTATTTTTGTGATCAAATTTTATCAACGATTCTTCCTGAAAATTATTTACATAATCTACAATATACTTTTGTAATAAAGATATTTCAGCTTTTAATTTCCAATGTAAACCTTTTGAATTGTACAAAATTATGAACAACCGGTTTTTGAAATGTTTTCTTTGTTGCTGACTTTGATTTACATATAACCATCTAATAATATCTTTTGGATTTGCTTTTGCATATTCAAAAGAATTATTGTAACCTCGTGGAAACACGGATGTTTTATGATCAAATTTTATCCCGTTAATTTCAAAATCTACAAGTTTGTCATATTTATTCAAAGCAGGTTTAACATTCGGAAGTGAGCAAAATATTTTTTCCACTGCTGTTGCAGACCAGAAATTATACCATCTGTTGAGTGTATAATTAAACCAATTTTCATACTCTTTACTTCCATGAAAATTATTGTCAATCTTTTCTAACAATTCGTTAAAATCAAAAATTTTGTAAATAAAATTTGTTCTATGATCATAATCGTTGTTTTGTTTTCTTCCCCATAAATAAGGATACTTCAACCGTTTCTTTAATTCTGTCTCTATTTCATTAATTTCTATTTTCATTTTGTTTTATTATTAATAGTATCTAAATATAGTAAAACTTGTGAAAAAATAATAGGAATAATTTTTGCAACGAATTTCGCAAATTAATATAAAAGTTAAAATTGAAATTTCACACCAAGTCACACAATCTCAGGTCATTAAGTTGTATTTACTTCTTCTTTCTTATGTCTTTCATTCTCTGTTCTCTTAAATTCACTCTTATTGCCCACTCAAAAAGTTCTTCGTTACTTTATTGTTTTGCTTGTATATTATTAGCATTCATTGTGGTTAGATTTTCTTCGCTTCTCTTTTCTTCGCAGATAATCAATTTTTATAGAAAACATTTGACTTATTGCAAAAAATAGTTTATTTTTACTCACTTTGAAAATGGGGTTGTAGTTCAACTGGTTAGAGCACCGGCCTGTCACGCCGGAAGTTGCGAGTTCGAGTCTCGTCAATCCCGCAAATTTTTATTCGTTAAACAGATTACTGAAATATCTACATAAATATTTTGGTTTTACCTTTAAAAATATTTAATTTTATATCATGAATAAATTAGAAAAACATTTTTCACAATTTCGTAAAAATATTATTGGAAATGACGAGATTTTTCACACCCCTTATGGTTCAATGAAAATGATATATGCCGATTGGACAGCGAGTGGGCGATTATATGCTCCAATAGAAGAAAAAATTTCACAACAATTTGGGCCATTTGTTGGGAATACGCATACTTCCACAACAGTTACCGGAACCTCTATGACATTGTCATATCATAAAGCACATAATATCATTAAAGATCATGTAAATGCATCAAAGGAAGATGCTATAATTACATCAGGTTCGGGAATGACAAGAGTTGTAAACAAATTTCAACGGATATTAGGATTAAAATGCAATGAAAATTTTCAAAAATTTATTAAAATTCCCGATACAAAAAGACCCGTAGTTTTTATTACACACATGGAACATCATTCAAATCACACAACTTGGTTAGAAACAATCGCCGATGTAGAAATAATAAATCCCAATAGCGAAGGTCTGGTAGATTTAAATCATTTACACGAATTGATTAAAAAATATTCTAACAGAGAAACAAAAATTGCAGCTATTACATCCTGTTCTAATGTTACAGGAATTCAAACGCTATATCACGAGATCGCTAAAATAATGCACAAAAATAACGGATTGTGTTTTGTCGATTTTGCCTGTTCTGCTCCTTATGTAAAAATAGATATGCATCCACAAGATCCATTACAAAAACTCGATGCAATATATTTTTCACCTCATAAATTTCTCGGTGGTCCGGGAAGTACCGGTGTATTGATATTTGATTCAAAATTATATAAACGAAAAATTCCCGACCAGCCGGGAGGTGGAACTGTTCGCTGGACCGATCCCAGAGGCGGCCATTTGTATTTTAAAAAAATTGAATTAAGAGAAGATGGCGGGACTCCTGCATTTTTACAAACTATTAAAGCCGCTTTAACAATTAAGTTAAAAGAGAAAATGGGTGTTGAAAACATATTCCAAAGAGAGCATGAAATTGTTAAAAATGTTTTTAATAAATTAGCGAATATTGATAGAATTCATATTTTAGCAGACAATATTTCTAACCGTCTTCCGGTTTTTTCATTTTTTATTGAAGATTTACACTACAATTTAGCTGTTAAATTACTTAATGATCATTTTGGAATTCAGACGCGTGGTGGATGCTCTTGTGCGGGAACTTATGGCCATTACTTACTTCATCTATCTCCTCAAAGATCCAAGGCATTAAAATCCAGCATTAAAAAGGGTGATCTTTCAAACAAGCCCGGCTGGGTTAGGATCTCACTTCATCCTACAATGTCAGATAAAACAATAAATTATATAATTGAATCTTTAGAAAAAATGATTACAAATAGTAATGAATGGGGCAAGGATTATGAATATAATTCTCACACGAACGAATTTCATAATACACGATATTCTGAAGATAATGAAAACATTATCAACAATTGGTTTGAAAAATAATTGAAAAGAATAATATATTTTTTGATTACAATGGTGTTTTCTACTACAATTTTTGGTCAATCAAATTTTGACCAATTCATAAAAAAAGTTAAGTTGGCTAAAAGCAACAGAGATAAAGAAAAAATTATAAATAATTTTTTACTTGAAGCGAAAGATAGTGGAATTCCGTTAATTGAAAATGGAATGGTGTATTTTATTTATCGTGGGAAAGCAAATAAAGTAAATTTGGCTAGTGATATTAATAGTTGGAATGACAGTTCAATTGTTTTTAATAAAATCGCGGGAACAAATTTCTTCTATTATTCTATGGAATTAAATAAAAAAGCACGTATTGATTATAAATTAATTATTGATAATGAAAAATGGATACTTGATCCCGAAAATCCCAATACGATAAAGGGTGGATTTGGCGCAAATTCTGAATTGGCAATGCCGGAATATATTCAACCAAAGGAGATAATTTATAATAAGCAAATTCCTCACGGAAAAATCATTAATAAAAAGATCAATAGCAAAATAACTGATAAAAAATATAACATTTCAATTTACTTGCCACCTAACTATAGCGAAATGAAAATGACAAAATATCCAACTATTTATTTTCAAGACGGTGCAGAATATATTAAATTAGGCAGCACTGTCAATGTTTTAGACAATTTGATCCATAAAAAAATGATACAACCGGCAATAGCAGTTTTTGTTACACCGACAAATCGTAATGTGGAATATGCTTTTGAAGGTAGAAATAAATATGCCCAATTTTTTGCCACCGAACTTGTTCCGTATATTGAAGAAAATTTCAGAACTTCATTCAAACCGGAAGAAAGAATAGTTATCGGTGATTCTTATGGCGCAAATATCAGCGCTTTGATTTGTTATTACTATCCAAAAGTATTCGGAAATTGCGGATTACATTCCGCAGCATTCCAACCTAATTCTTTTGAAGTAATTAATCTTTATAAAAATGGTGAAAATATTGATGTTAATTTTTATGCTGTTTGGGGAACTTGCGAAAAATTAGTTGACAAAATGATGAACGAATTTTTAGCGATAGCAAATGATAAAAAATGTACGATTGAATATAAAAAATATCCGGAAGGACATAGTTGGGGATTGTGGCGTGCAACTACAGATGAAATGTTAAAATATTTTATTCCTTATGAGTAAAATTCAAAATAATAAAACATTTACACAAACTTGGAGTTTTTAATTGAAAAAAATCTTTTTAATAATATTCTGCGTAATAAACATTTCATATTCGCAAATATCAAATGTTGACTATGTGAAAAAAGTTGTCCCAACGGCAATTGGTAACAAAAAAAACAAAGTGATCATTGGGATTGGATTGCTATCTGCCGGAGGACTTCTGTTGGTAGACGACGAAATAAATAATTGGATACAAAAAAATCCAATCTTACCAAATAATGTCTCACACATTGGCGATAAATGGATAAGCAGTTATGCTTTTGTGGGCGTTTCATTTGCCGGTGCTTTATTTAAGGGTCATCAAGGATCTAATTATCTTGAGCCAATTAGATTTTTAGCTGTTTCGAATGCTGTGAATTATGGACTTACTAAAATTATTAAAGTTGGATTTAATAGAAAACGACCAAATGGAGCACAATATTCTTTCCCTTCAGGTCATGCTTCTGTAGCTTTTACGACGGCAACAATTTTACAAAAATGGTATGGTAAAAAAATAGGCATTCCCGCTTATACAATGGCTATAATAACCGCTCTTTCACGAATGAATGATAATAAACATTGGGCAAGTGATGTTACTTTTGGTGCGGCTCTGGGAATTGCTGTTCCCACCGCATTTTATGAAGCAGAAAAGTTATGCAATAATAATTTAAATATTTCTTTTAATTCAAATGGGATATGTTTTGAATATTGGTTTTGAGTTTATTAATAATATTTATATCAACAAACTAAAACTAATATGTGCATTTTGCGTATCCTTGATGCTCTTTGTGGCTTTTTTTTCTTTCATCATTGTTCTAATTCATAATTCAATAAATTACTTGATTATTTGCCAATAAATAAGTTATTTTATAAGGATTTGGGAATTGAATTGATTATATAAAATTTTAAAAAGAATTAACATAACAAAGAAAGGAATTACATTGTCAAAAAACAAATTATTATTAATGATCTTAGATGGTGTTGGATTAAGAAATGAAAAAGAAAACAATGCTTTAAAATTAGCTGATACGCCACATTTGGATTCGTATTTTAAAAATTATCCGTGGACTTCTTTAAAGGCACATGGAAATGCTGTTGGTTTGCCTTCAGGAATAATGGGAAACTCAGAAGTCGGACATCTAAATATTGGTGCAGGAAGAATAGTAAAACAAAATTTAATTCACATAAAAGATTCATTAGATAATGGAGAATTCGAAAAAATTCCTGCTTTTAAAAATTTAATAAAATATCTTAAAGAGAACAACAAACCTCTTCATTTGATGGGATTACTATCTGATGCAGGAGTTCATTCCGATTACGAACATTTGAAAAAAATATTATTGA
Source organism: Fidelibacterota bacterium (assembly GCA_030600775.1). Classification (GTDB taxonomy): domain Bacteria; phylum Fidelibacterota; class Fidelibacteria; order Fidelibacterales; family Fidelibacteraceae; genus TCS52. Next base: position 25,656 of record JAUVLI010000014.1, read on the forward strand.
TATTGAAACAAAATAATGTCCAAAATGTTTATTTACATGCAATAACAGACGGACGTGACACTCCTCCCAATAGTGGCAAAAAATATTTAAAAAATATAATTGAATTTATGGAAAAAGAAAAGATCGGGAAATTGTCAACAGTAATCGGTCGATTTTATACGATGGATAGAGATAATAGATGGAAACGAGTTGAAATTGCATATAAAGCTTTAACGGAAGGCGATGCAATTAAAACAAATAATCCTCTAAAGACAATTGATGAAATGTACAATAACAACATTACAGATGAATTTATGAAACCGATAAAAATAGAAAATGGAAATGGAAACGGTTTGATCCAAGATGGCGATGCCGTATTGACATTTAATTTTCGTGCTGACAGAATGAGAGAAATTGCAAAGGCATTTAACTTTGACAATTTTGATAAATTTACTCGGGAAAAAATAAATTTAAAATATGTAACAATGACAAAATATGAAGATGATTTTCCATTTCCCGTTCTGTTTGAAAAAGAAGAATTAAAAAATATTTTCGGCGATGTTATTAGTAAAGCAGGGTTAACCCAATTAAGAATTGCAGAGACGGAAAAATATGCTCATGTTACTTATTTTTTCAATGGTGGGGAAGAAAAACAATTCAAAGGAGAATCTCACATATTAATTCCATCGCCAAAAGTAGAAACTTATGATCTACAACCGGAAATGAATGCTTCAATCGTAACTGATAAATTACTTGATGCGATCAATGAAAATAAATACGATGTTTTTATACTTAATTTTGCAAATGGTGATATGGTTGGACATACAGGAGTTTTAGGTGCAGCAATTAAGGCCTTGGAAAATTTAGATAAATTTGTTGGCAAAATCGTTGATTTGTTTTTGGTAAAAGATGGCACAATTT
>JAUVLI010000023.1 GCA_030600775.1 Fidelibacterota bacterium
GAAATGTGGGATTATAAAAACAATCAACCCCATACTCAACACACATTAAATCCAGTACCATTTATTGTAATAAATTCAAAAAATAAAAACATCAAGTTAAAGGAAAGTGGAAAATTAGCAGACATTGCCCCAACGATGTTAAAAATATTAGATATTAAAAAACCGGAAGAAATGAAAGGACAATCAATAATTGATCAATTTAATTAAAAATATAAAACTCAATTCAAATGATTTTCAAAAATTTCATGTGTTGGTGATAGGTGATCTAATGCTTGATATTTATCAATCTGGAAATGTAAGTCGGATCTCACCGGAAGCTCCGGTACCAATCGTTAATATTGAAAACTCTTTTGAACGCTTAGGTGGTGCCGCAAATGTATGTCAAAATATTGTATCATTAGAAGCCAAATGTTCTGTTATTGGAATGATCGGAAATGATAGATCCGGCAATACAATGAAAAAATTATTTAATGAAAATGGTATTAATTCCAATCAAATAATTGTTAATGATCTTCGGCCCACCACGACAAAAACAAGAATTATTGCAGATGATCAACAGGTAGTGAGAATTGATAAAGAGAAAATTTTTCCAATTACAAATTCTGAAGAAAATGAGATATTGCTTAATTTAAAGAAAATAATTAATGATATTAATGTTATTGTTCTTCAAGATTATAATAAAGGATTATTAACAGAAAATTTAATTCGAGAGATAGTTAAAATATCAAATAAAAATTCTAAGCCAATATTCGTAGATCCAAAATTTGACAATTTTTTCGCCTACAAAGATGTATTTTTATTTAAGCCAAACAAGAAGGAAGTAGAAAAAAAATTAGGATTTGCTCTCAATAACATTGAAAATATTAACAAAGCTGCAAAAAAGATCAAGAAACAATTGCACAGTAAAAATGTTTTGATTACTTTGGGTGAAAACGGAATGTTACTTTTATCGGATGATAGTAAATATTTAAAAATTCAAACAAGAGCAAAGAAAGTTCACGATGTTTCGGGGGCTGGCGACACGGTTATTAGCACATTAGCTCTCTTTTATACAGCGGGTTATTCATTGGCGCAAAGCACTATAATAGCAAATATTGCTGCTGGAAAAGTATGTGAATATATTGGAGTAGCTCCAATCAAATTTGACGATCTAAAGAATACTATTAAAAACCACATTATAAATGAATTATAAGAAGATTTCAAATCAATAAAAGAAATCGTTAAAATAAAAAATAGTATATCTTAAAATAAATTATTAAATTAAATAATAAAAATGGATGTTTAAGATGAAATATAAAATATTGTTAATAATAATTATTATGTCTTCTTTCCTTAATGGCTTTATTTTTGATATGGAAAAGAAAGATGTTCCCAAATTTAATCTTAAATGTTATGTTAAACCGGGTAATTCAATTAAAAAAGGAGTTTTGGAAGTAAAAGTAGTAATCCCCAATAAAGAGTTATTATTTATTAAAGAAGAAAATATTTATAGAAACAAATTTGACATATCTATTAATATAAGCCAAAAAAACAAACGCATCATAGGTAAAAATTGGATTAAAACAATTGATCTTAATAACTTTGAATTGACCAAATCCACTTCTCAAAATATAACTATTAATGAACAATTTAGTTTGTTACCGGAAAAATACACTGTTGCGGTAGTCATCACCGATCTTGCTACACAGAACATTGGGAAAAAAGAAAAAAAAGTTGATATGACTATTCTAAAAACTGATTTGTGGGTACAGAGCGAATTATATTTATATGACAAAACCCAACTTGACAGTAGTGAACAAGCGAAAAAAGATGAAATCTGTGTCGCATTTACTGCACTTGGCAAAGCTGGCGAACAAAAATTTAGATATTATATATATCAAGCTGGAAACGAGAAGCCGATTAAAAAAGGCATATATAGGATCAATTTGATCAAAGCAAGAAAAGAATATGTAATAAAAGTAAATATTCAAAAATTCAAGCACTCAAAATATAAGATGCAATTAATTACAAAGATCAATGATATTACATTTTCCCGTTCTGTTGAATTTCAAGTAAGTTACGAAAACTTATCACCGGTAATTACAAATATTGACGATGCGATCAAACAAATGAAATATTTAATAATGACTAGTTTTATTACCAGAAAAGAGTATAAAGAAATTAACAATGCGAGAGATGATAAAAAGAGAGAATTATATTTGCAATTTTGGGAATCGGTTGATCCTACTCCCAGAACAAAAGAAAATGAAATAATGAATGAATATTATCAAAGAATTAATTTAGCTAACCAGTCATTTGCCAGTCATAATAACGGCTGGAAAACAGACAGGGGCATGGTTTTAACGATTTTTGGCCATCCCGATGATGTTGAAAATCATAGTTTCGAAATGGATAGAAAACCATATATTATTTGGTATTATCATAGAATAAACCGAAGTTTTGTTTTTGTGGATTATACCGGCTTCGGTTCTTATCAACTATCTCAACCACTATTTGATTTTTCGTATTAAACAATAAAATTATTTGAGTGAGAATATGAAAGTCGCATGTATTCCGGGCGATGGCGTAGGAAAAGAGATAACAGATGAATTGTTAAAGATCGCCTCGATATTTAACGAACATTTTAAGAATAAAGTTACTTTTGATGTTTTCCCCTATGGTGGTGAAAATTTTATTAAATACGGGAAAGCATTAACAAAGGATTTTTTAAAACGATTGCAAAATGAATATCGCGGTGTTTTTATCGGAGCACTTGGTGACCCTTCGGTTTATACACAAAAGTATATTTCTGAAATACATCAGAGTATTCTTGAAACACTTGATCTGTCAATTAACATTAAGCCAATTATTCTCTTTGATAAATCATTGACGCCTTTAAAAGGAATACAAGCAAATGAAATTGACATTACATTTTTTCGAGAAAGCATGAATTATTATTATAATTTAAGCGGAGCAAGAAAAAGAAAAAATAATACGAGCGAAATATCATCAGATATGATCGTCTATTCTTATATTAATGTAAAAAATATTTTATCCGATATTTTCAATTTTATTATTGATAATAATGGCACAACTGTATTCTTAATTCAACGGGAAAAATTATTTCCAAATAGTAGTATTTTATGGGAACGGGTTTTTAACGAATTGATCAATGATAACGATAAATTACATGGCGAGATATTAGAATTACCACAATTCCTTACAATGTTTTTTAAAAACCCACAGAAGTTTAATAATATTATTTCGCCGGGAGCAACTGGTGAGGTATTATCTGAAATGCTTCTACATCTGACAAAAGGAAGATTTACTTCATTATCGGCTTTTAAAAATTCTGAAAATAAATTCATGGTGGAACCATTACATGGACCATTACCGACAATCGCAGATAGAAACAGAGTTTTGCCTTTTGGTGCTTTGCACAGCTTGGGAATGATTTATGAATTTCTTGGTATGAGAATTCCGGCAAAATTGATTAGAAAAGCAATTTTTCATGCTTTCGAAAATGAGTGGCTTACTATCGATTTTGATGGCAGTATGAATACCGATTCTATTGGAGATTTTATCTTTTCTTATATTGATGAAGAATTGAAAAATATTTCTCATAATAAATGAAACAATTTCTACAATTTCTCCAACAAAGCCACCGATTCCAAATGAGCCGTGTGCGGAAACATATCTACCGGCTGGAATTTCACAACTCTATATTTTTCTTGGGTTAACAAATTTATATCTCTAATCTGTGTAGCAATATTACAACTAACATAAACTATTCTCGGTGCATTTAATTTTAACATCTGCTTTAAAAAATCCGGATTTAATCCCGGCCTTGGTGGATCAACAATAATTACATCGGGTTTTTCTAAATTATCAATAAGTTTTTGTTCTTTTTGTAAAAAATTATTAAGATTTGCAAAATGAAATTTACAATTATCTATTTCATTAAGTTCACAATTGTTACGAGCATCATTTATTGCTTCTTGCACAATTTCAAATCCATAAACCTGTTTAGAATATTCAGCTAAAAAAAGTGAAATCGAGCCGGCACCTGAATAAAAATCCCACACGACTTTTTTCTTGTCAATCTCTGCAAAGTCCTTTATTACATCAAATAAAATTTCCGCTCCTTTTGTATTCGTTTGAAAAAATGAATTTGCTGAAATTTTATATTTTATCTTGCCGATCATCTCCTGAATAAATGGTTTCCCATAAAGTAACAATTCTTTTTCACCAATTGAATGATTGCTAAATGCTGTTGTAATATTATTAACGATTGATTTGATATTGTTATATTTTTGTGTTAATAATTTTACTAAAGGTTTCAATCTTTCTGGATTTTCAGTGCAAGTAACAAAATTGATCATAATTTCGTTAGTGTGAATTCCTGCGCGAATAATAATTTGTTTCAAAAATCCCGTATGTTGTCTCGCATTCAATAATTCAATTTCATTTTCTCTAACAAAATTTTTTATGTCTTGAAAAATATCATTACGAATATTGGCTTGCAGCAGGCACTTTTCAATATCAATCACCTTGTCCCATCTTTGTGGTGCATGCAATCCGATTGCAAAATTATCTGCTGTCCCCGGATCATTTTCTTTCATAACCCAGCGTTTTACAGAAGTTGAAAAATCCATTCGGTTACGATAACTCAAAATATCCGGTGATGGAATTGTTTTTTCAATTTTAACATTTCCAAATTCACCAAGATGATCAATTACTTCTTTTACTTGCTGATCTTTCATCTCAAGTTGAAAATTATAATCAATATCTTGATGTTTGCATCCACCACATGCTGAAAAATATTTACACTTTGGCTCTACGAAATATGGACTTTGTTTCACAATTTCCATAATTATTGCCTCAGCAAAACTTTTTTTCTTTTTAATGATCCTTACTTTCAAAATTTGCTTTGGGATTCCTCCCCTTACAAAAATAACAAAATCATCAATACGGGCAACACCCTTACCACCAAATGCAATTGAATCAATTTCTACTTTGACAATATCATTTTTTCTTATTAAATTTTCCATTGTCGTAATTTAATAAAAATTCCATATAAATACAGAGGAATTTTAAATTAATATTTCAATTTTAACATTATTGTTGTAATTTACAGTTCATGAAAAACCTGGAACAAACAAAACAATTAATTTGGATGCTTATGTGTTTGCACTTAATAGTTTAGATAATTTTGAAACATAAACAAAAGAGGGAAACAATGAACAAATTAAATTATCAATGCCCTAAATGCGGGAATACACAATATGAAGTTGGAGAAATCAGAACAACCGGTGGAATGTTATCAAAAATTTTTGATGTGCAGAATAAAAAATTTACTACTGTTACATGTAAAAAATGTAGTTATACGGAAATTTACAAAGCCGATTCAAGTATGTTGGGAAATGTATTTGATTTTTTCACAAGATAGGTTTATAATATTCATTTAACAACAAAGATAAAAATAACGAGAAAAATATGAATAATTTAAAATGGTATTTCCCTAAAACAATAAAAGAAGCGACCGATTTAATTACGAAAGAAAAAGTTCTGCCTCATGCCGGTGGAACTGCATTGTTGCTGAGAAATTTGGAAAAAATTAACGGTCTTGTCAATCTCTCTGACCTGCCTTTATATTATACTAAAAAAGAAGATAACACAATTGAGTTTGGCAGTATGAATACTTATGCTGATATTATTTCGAAATTAAAAAAAATAGACACAGAAAATATACTATTGAAATCATTACAAAATTCAGCGGACACACCATTGAGAAATAGAATTACAATTGGTGGAAGTATTGCATTCGCCCCGCCTTGGTCTGATATAATTGGTGCATTGATTGTTTTGGATACAAAAATTATATTGTCCGGAAAAAACGAAGGAGTTTTCCCAATTGAAGAATATTTAAAAAATAACAAACTAAAACAAGATTCGTTGATTACCGGAATAAGATTCAATTTATCAAAATGGAAAACTTTTAGTTACAGAAATATTCGGACGAAAAAAGATATGCCGGCTTTTCATATCGTCGTAATGTTGCAAATTGAAAATGATATAATTCTGGAAAGTAAAATTGTTATAACCGGAACTGTAAATAGGTATGACTGGATGAAAGAGATTGAAAATTATTTAAAGAGTAGAGAAATAGACATAATTGAATTTTCAAAAATTGAAGAAATGGTTGATGTGAAATTTTCTGGAAAACGATTTACAGATCCTGAGTATTCACGAAAATTGGCAGGTATTGAATTGAGCAGAGGAATTAAAAAATTAGTGAGGGAATCCTAATGGAAGGGACATTTATTATTAATGGTAAAGAAAAAACATTGAATTTTAATGCTGATGAACGACTTGTAATTACATTGCGAAATAATGGATACACCGAAGTGAAAAACGGATGTTCTGAAGGTGAATGTGGCGCTTGCATGATCCTGCTTGACGAAAAGCCTGTACATTCATGTCAGATTTTTACGGCATCCGTTCAAAATAAGAATATTCAAACTGTAAAGGGAATTGGCGATTTATACTTGCCACATATAATTCAAAATGCCTTTGTTGAAGCCGGTGCTGTGCAATGTGGATTCTGTACGCCGGGATTTATTGTTGCAACTTATGCCCTGTTGAATGAAAACCCAAATCCTACCGAAGAAGAAATCAAACAAGCGATCAATGGTAATCTTTGTCGCTGCACAGGTTATGTGAAAATCATTGACGCAATAAAAAATGCAGCAAAGTCAATTCAAAAAGAAAGAGCAAGCTTATGAAAAATTTAAATATAATCGGGAAATCAAAGAAAAAAATTGACGCACTTTCGCTTGCAACTGGAAATGCAAAATTTACAGACGACTTTTATGTAAAAGATCCCTTATTCGTTTCGTTTTTGTATTCACCTCATGCACATGCAAAAATATTGAATATCGATGACGAAAATGCGAGAGAAATAAATGGTGTTGTTGATATTCTGCATTATAAAAATGTGAAACAAAAATTACATACAACTGCCGGTCAAGGTTATCCCGAGCCATCACCTTATGATACCGTTTTATTTGATAAAAAAATGCGTTATGTTGGCGATAGAGTCGCGGCAGTAATTGCAGACAATAAACAAATTGCGGACAATGCAGTAAAGCAAATCAAAGTAGAATATAAAATACTTAAGCCCGTTTTTGATTCTGAAGAAGCGCTGGAAAAAGACGCTCCAATAATTCATGATGAAAATAGCTATATGCCAATTCCCGTAAAATATGAACCTGAACACAATCTCGCAGCAGAAGTGGAAATTGGTTTTGGTAACATGAAAAATGGTGAAAAAGAAGCTGACTTCATTATTGAAAAAAAATATTCAACTCATTATGCATCTCATGCGGCGATTGAACCACATTCTGTAATTTCATATTTTGATGAAATGGGAAGATTAGTGATAATTACCTCAACTCAAGTTCCATTTCATGTTCGCAGGATCGTCTCAAAAGTATTGGAATATCCACTATCAAAAATTCGGGTTATTAAACCAAGGATCGGGGGCGGATTTGGCGGAAAACAAGAGGTTTTTCTTGAACCGATTGCCGCACTTATAACAATCAAACACAAAAGACCAACAAAAATTATACTTTCCCGCAAAGAAGTTTTTCAATCAAGTAGAACTCGTCATCCAATGAAAATCACATTGAAAACCGGAGTGAAAAACAGTGGCGAAATCACATCGCTTTCACTAAATGCATTATTAAATACCGGAGCTTATGGTTCACATGCTTTAACAATCGTTTCAAATGCCGGATCCAAAATGTTACCATTTTTCAATAAAGTAAAAAATATCCACTTTCTCGGAAGATCTGCTTATACAAATCTACCTGTCGGCGGTGCATATCGTGGTTATGGAGCGACACAGGGATATTTTGCCCTTAATCAACAAATTGATATTATCACACGAAAATTAAATTTAGATATTTTGGAATATATTAAAAAATGGCATATAAGAACCGGCGAAACATCAGAGGTTTTTAAAGCACTAGGCGAAGGAACCGAAGGTGTAACCCAGACAATACATTCTTGTGAAATGGATAAATGCATCGACCTTGGAGCAAAAGAAATTGATTGGTATAATAAACGAAAAAAACGAATTATGACAGGTGAAGACAAAGTCCGCGGAGTTGGAATTGGTTTTTCTATGCAGGGCTCCGGAATTCCATTAATTGATATGGGTGCTGCTTCGATGAAAATGAACGATGACGGTTCATTCAATTTGCTTGTTGGTGCAACAGATATTGGAACAGGTTCCGATACAATTCTCGCTCAAATTGCCGCTGAAGTTCTTGGAATAAATTTAGATAAAATTATAGTGCTTTCATCCGATACGGACATAACACCATTTGATGTTGGAGCTTATGCATCTTCAACAACTTATGTTTCAGGCACCGCAGTGAAAAAATGTGCAAATAAAATTAAAAACCAAATTCTAAAAGTCGCTGCGAACATGTTGAATTCAGATGAAAAGAATCTTACTGTTGCAAATGAAAAAATAACAGACACGACGAAAAACAAATCGGTTACATTTGCTGAAATTGGCTCATATACACTTTACACAAAAGACCAATTTCAGGTTCAAGCAAGCGCATCTTATGTTCCAAAATTATCTCCACCACCATTCATTGCCCAATTTGCCGAAGTGGAGGTTGATAAAAGAACCGGCAAAATTCGTGTAATTCAATTCGTCTCTGCCGTTGATTGTGGGGTAGCATTAAATCCAAAACTTGCTGAAGGTCAAATTGAAGGAGCGGCTGTAAATGGAATTTGTTACGCTTTGACCGAAGATTACAAGTTCTCAAAATCCGGTAAATTGACAAACCAAACATTCAACGATTATAAAATATGGACGGCGGCAGATATGCCGGAAATGAAAACGATTATTGTGGAATCCGATGAAGAGACAGGACCATTCGGAGCAAAATCTGTTGGTGAAATTGGAATAAATGGTCCATTGCCTGCAATCGCAAATGCAATCTATGATGCGGTTGGAATTCGACTTTATCACGCACCATTCACTGCTGAGAAAATTTATAGCGAATTGAATATCTTACGCTAAGACACCAAGACGCAAAAAAAGTATTAGGAAATTATAAATCGAAGTTTGTTATGGAGTGCGTCAACCCCTGATACACTTCGTTACAGGGCAGGCATGTTGATGTAATGAAACGGCATAGTCAAACAATTCTCCTAAATTTATCAAAATAACACGGTTATTTTACTCCACAAAAAACTTCCGTAAACTTCGGAAGTTTTAAAATCCCCGACACACTTTTTTCAACGACATCCATTATTTTAGTATAAATCGTTAAACTACTTTGTAGTTTTCTGGAGTGTGGTGAAAGCGGACTCTTTTTCTATGGACTGCGTCCATAGTTATTAATATTTAATCCCTTCGGGATTTTTTGATAATGTTCAAAATTTACAACTTTTTTTTATTTCATTTTTGTTCTCTTTCAGACAAGGCATTGCATTGTTTCTATCTCTAAAATTGGTACCGTGAAATCTGCGAAGCAGATTAATTTTAATAACTGCCGATGAAATCGGTAGAGTTGGACATCTCGAAAAAAAACAACACTGAAAGGGTTGAATATTTGTCTAAAAAAACTTATCCCAAACATCAAACACACTTTTTCAAATGGTGCCTAAATTTTTTAAATCCGATGAAACGGATATAAATATTATTTGTATGTGTTACTCTCACCCTGATAAATCAGGGTGCTACTCTAATTTAAATTTTGTAAGTGAACTTTGGAGTGCATTAACCGTGTTAATGCGATGAAATAACGAAGTTATTTCAGGAAACAAGCGTATAATTCGTTACCAAACAATTCCCTAAATTTAAACAAATTATTTATTTTATTAATTTGTATTTATTGTTATATTTAAATCTAACAAATAGGTGATTTTTGTTTAACGAAAGTAGAATTTATAATTTACTTACAAGGAAAACCAAAATGAATGATACAAAATTTACAGGCAGGTGTTTATCTGTGATCAATGATTTGTCTCTTGATGAACAGATGTATCTTTATCGCAAAACCAAAGAATTAAAAGATGCGACCATCAATGGAAAAAAGACAGATCAATTTATTGTGAATGATAAAAATATTGGAGCATATTTGGTGTTTTTAGAATCAAGCACACGCACGAAAGAATCGTTTGTAAATGCTATAAAATTCCATAATATAAAGACAAATATTTTTGACGCTGCTCATTCCTCATTCAACAAAAAAGAAAGTTATTCAGACACTTTTAAAATGCTAACAACTTACAGTAAATATTCAATTTTTATTGTTCGCTCAAAATTAGAAGGAGTTACTCGCTGGTTGAAATACAGCTTGTCTCAACTTTCGGAACGACTGGATCTGCCAATGCCGGCTATTATAAATGCCGGTGACGGAAAACACGAACATCCCACACAGGAAATATTAGACGAATATACTTTTCTTGAAAAAAACAATTTTAACAATAATGAAATTCACATTGCACTCATTGGAGATTTAAATCATGGACGAACTGTCCATTCAAAAACCGACGGATTGAAAATATTCAAAAATGTAAAGGTTGATCTGATAGCTCCCTCTAAATTAGCAATGCCGGAATATTATAAAAATAAAATGAAACAAAACGGCTTTGATATCACAGAATACGATTCAATAGAGAAATATTTGGCACAAAAAAAAGTAGCAAAATTATGGTATTTCACACGACTCCAATTGGAAAGAATGGGTGAAGATGATTTGAAAAATGCAAGTGTCTTTGCCAAAAGTATTTCATTCAGAAACGAATTCTTTGATAAAATTCCAGAGGGAACAAAATTTTATCATCCACTACCTCGCAACAGAGAATATCCAACAATTCCATTTTCAACAGACAATACGACATTAAATGGATACGATGAACAGGCGATGAATGGTTACTATACACGAACAGTTTTAATTTCAATGTTCGGTGGGCAACTTGGTAAGGATTTTAATGGTAATCATAATAAAACAATCAAGCATTCATCCGATTTTATTGAAGAAGTAAGTGCAATTAATAAAACAAAACCCGAATATAAAATCGGAACAAAACCAGTTATCGATGGAATTGTAATTGATCATATTGGTAAAGGCGAAAACATTGAAACAATTTGGGAACAGATTCACAATATACGCAAAATTCTTAATTTGAATATTGTAAGCTCACACGGTGTTTACAAATCACACAAAGACGGAAAATTTAAAGGCGTTCTTTCTTTACCCGATCTAATGCAGTTTAAAGAATTGCAAATGAAAAAATTGGCAGCCATTGCTCCCGAATCAACTTTGAATATTATTAAAAATAGCGTTGTGCAAAATAAATTCCGAATTCACATGCCTCCGAGAATTTATGATTTTCAAGAAATTAGTTGTAAAAATCCAAATTGTATTTCTCATCCAAATCATCACGAAAAGGCATTAACAGAATTCCACAAAACAAGTGACAACAAATTTATTTGTAAATATTGTGATAAAGTGCATACTTTTAAAGAAATATGGAATATTTGATGAATTCAAATGATAAGGAGAATAATTTTTGGATATTGCAACAAAAATAGCAGAATACGCTCTTAAAATCAAAGCAATAAAATTACAACCGAACAATCCATTCACATGGGCATCCGGTTATCGCATGCCAATTTACAACGACAATCGTTTATCTTTATTTTATCCGGAATTTCGAGAATTAATTGTAAATGGATTTCTGAATATTATTAAAGAGAAAAACATTAAGACAGATATCATTGCTGGAACACCAACCGCTGGAATACCGCATGGAATGTTATTAGCAAATAGGTTGAATTTGCCATTTATTTATCCACGCAAAAGTCAGAAAGATCACGGCTTAAAAAATAAAATTGAAGGAATAAAAGATCTATCGCAATTAGAAGGAAAAAATGTATTGCTAATTGAAGATTTAATTTCAACAGGAAAAAGCTCAATTGAAGCGGTAAATATTTTAAAAGAAAATGGCTCAAATGTAAATTATTGTCTATCTATTTTTACCTATGGATTTAAAAAAGCAGATGAATATTTTAATAAAAACAGTTGTAAATATTATTCCATTTTAACTTTTGAAAAATTAGTTTCCACACTTGAAAAAAACCATTATTTTTCTAATGAGGAATTAAAATTATTAAAAGCATGGCAAAACGATCCTTTTAATTGGCGGTATAAATAAAGAATTATAGCAACGAACAAAAACTAACTAAAACGAACTAATAAAATAATAACATTATTTCACACATAGTTACAAAGACGTCAAGAATAATGAAAAAGGGAAACTATGAATTACTTAGAAAAGTTAAAATCATCGTCACAAAAATATAACAGTATAATCTGTATGGGCTTAGATCCGGTCATTGATTGTTTTCCACAAGAATTAAAAAATTCACCGGAAATATGTATACCAAATTTTTATGAAAGAATTTTTGAAACAATGATTGAAAAAAAGGTGTTTCCCGCTACATTTAAACCCAATTTAGGATTCTTTCTGCAATATGACAAACCAATGCAATTAGAATTTTCCGGTTCAAAAACGTTAGTTGAAATGATCGTTTTATGTAGAGAATATTTTCCGGAAATCCCAATTATTTTGGATTATAAAAAGGGTGATATTGCCAAATCATCAAAGAATTATGCTGTCGAAGGTTTTGAAAATTGGGATTGCGATGCCGTTACAATTTCACCATTTATGGGAACCGATTCCGTTACTCCCTTTTTAGAATATTCCAAAAAAATGAAAGGAGCTTATATTTTAAATCGCACTTCTAATAAAGGTGCAAAAGATTTTCAAAATTTAAAATTAGATGGCGGTGAATTCTTATATCAAAGCGTTTCAAAAAAAATAATTGAATGGTCTAAAAAATATCCTGGAACCGGAGCTGTGGTTGGAGCAACTTCATTGGTTGAGCTGAAAAATATCGCTCAAATCTATACAGAGCATAATATTCCTTTGTTAATACCCGGAGTTGGATCGCAAGGTGGAAGTGCGAAAGAAGTTGTAAATGTTTTGAAAAATGTTGGCTACGATTTAGAAATAGTTCGTATCAATAGTTCAAGTGGAATTTCTTTTCCATGGAAAAAGCAAAATAAAGTTCCTCAAAACTGGGTAGAAGTTTGTGTGAATGAATTGGCAAAATTAAACGAAGAAACGAGATGAGAGAACAGAATATTTCTAATTCAAACATCTTAAAATTCCTTCTAAACAATAAAATAAAATTTTCAACTGTTTCCGGCATTTGGACAACTAAACCAAATATTATTAAACTTGTTGATACAGAAATTCCAGAAATAGATATTATCACAACAAAAAGTTATCAAGTGAAACCAAACTCCGGAAATCGCGAACCGATCATTGCAGAAAAATCGGTAGGTAATTTTGTAAATGCTGTTGGATTAAGAAATCCGGGAATGGAAATCGGGTATAATGATTTAAAACAGTTACGAAATTCACATAAGTTTAATGCACTTCTGAATATTTCTGTGTCGGGCAACTCACCGGAGGAATTTATTCAGCTTGTGAAAAAGTTTGAAAATATTGCTGACATTATAGAATTGAACTTTTCCTGTCCACACGCAAAGCCCGGTTATGGTGCATCAATTGGGGTGAATTCGGAATTAGTAAAAATGTATATTAAGAAAATTCGCAGAGAAACAACTGCACTTATTTTCCCAAAATTAACACCAAATGTAGAAAACATTGGGACTATTGCAAAATCTGCTGTTGATGCCGGAGCTGACGGAATTGTTGCAATCAATACGGTTGGTCCGGAAAAATACATTGAACCAAATATTGGCGAACCAATTTTAAATAATCCTGACGGAAATAAAGGCGGTGCATCCGGTGAAGCAATATTTCCAATCGCGATAAAAAAAATTAAAGAAATTCGTAAAGCAATTGGTAAAGATATCCCAATTATTGGAATGGGCGGAATTACAAACGCAGAAAATGTAAAAGAAATGATTAAAGCCGGTGCAAATGCAATTGGAATTGGGAGTGTGATTGGAAGAGTTCATTATAAAAAAAGAGCAGAATTTATTAAAACCCTTAAACAAGATGTTCAACACAATTTAAATAATGCCACTAAATTTGTTGATCAAAATCGCCTTGCTAAATATGATAAATTCACAATTACAAAAATAGAAAAAGTAACTGACGACCTTAGAATATTTACTTTGAATGGAAAAATACAAATAGAATTCAAACCAAGTCAATATGGATTTTTATGGATACCGGGTGTTGGTGAAAAACCATTTTCAATTGTGGATAACAATCCATTGACATTTTTAATTAGAAAAAGAAAATATTCAGCAAATACAAATTCGGGTGAATTTACACATGCTTTATTTAAATTGCAAATTGGTGATAACATTTCGTTTCGTGGTGTCTATGGAACCGATGTAACCTATACAAAAAGTGAAAAAGTGTTTATCTTGAGTGGTGGAACGGGAATTGCAGTTATTCCCCAATTGGCAAAAGCTCTTCAAAATAAAGGGAAAGAAGTTTTTGTGTTTCACGGCATCAAAGAGAAAAACGAAGTTGTTCTCAAAAATCTAATAGAAAAACATGCGAAATTCATTCCTGTGACGGACGATGGAAAGCCAGGAAGAGTAATCGAAATATTAAAAAAACAACTTGTAAAAAACAAAAATAAAAATATAACTTGTTACAATATCGGACCGGAAATGTTGATGAAAAGGGCAATGGAAACAGAAGTCGAATTAGGAATTAAAAAAGAAAATATTTTTTCTTCATTAGAGACGAATCACATGTGTGGAATCGGAATTTGTGGAGAGTGTGAATGTGGCGGTGTTATTGGTTGTCAACATGGAACTTTTTATAATTATTCATTTTTGAAAGCAAATTATGAAATGGCAGGAAAAGATTAACCACAAAAGGAGAAAAGGAGAAAGGAAAACGGAAGTGAATTGCCATATTTTGCCTCAATCTTAACCTCAACCTCAACCTCAACTTCTGCCTCCAAAACTGGTATCGTGAAATCTGCGAAGCAGATTAATTTAAATAACTACCGATGAAATTGGTAGAGTTGAACATCTCGAAAAAAAACAACCCTGAAGTGGTTGAAGATTTGAAATATCTTTGATATTTCATTGCATTAACATGGTTAATGTACTCCATATAGGAAAACCTATCTATTAAGCAATTTTTCAGTTGTATTCTCCTATTAATTTCATCACAGAATAATAAACAAAAATGATCACAAACGCATTTCACAACAGATTTATAAAAAAATATTTGGATATTGAGAATAAATGACTTATTTTTATTTGTAATTAATTAAAACAAAAAAGGAGACAAAATGAAAAATAATTTGAAAGTTTTGGGTGTTGTCTTGCTCATGTTCAGTTTATTGATCCTTTCGGGATGCGGTACGAGCAAATCCGTAACAAGAATATCGGCAGACACACAAACGGATTTAAGTGGCCGTTGGAATGATACAGATTCAAAATTGGTAGCGGGAAGTATGATCAGCGATGTTATTAGCAGACCGTGGAGAGATGATTTTATTGCAGAAACCGGCAATAAACCAAGATTGATCGTGGGAACAGTTCGCTTAAAAGATGCTACAGAACATATCAAAACAAACGGTTTTGTAAAAGACATGGAAAGAGAATTGATCAATAGTGGCAAGATAAAATTTGTAGCAAGTTCTGAAGAGAGAGAGGAGGTAAGATCAGAACGATTGGATCAACAAAGTCATGCATCTGAAGAAACATCAAAAAGATTAGCAAATGAAAAAGCTGCCGACTTTATGTTAAAGGGAAGCATTACAATGTATGTTGATGCGGTTGACAACCAACAAGTAAAATTTTATCAAGTAGATCTTGAATTAGTTGATTTGGAAAGCAATGAAAAAGTTTGGATGGGATCTAAAAAGATCAAAAAATTTGTAAAACAAAAAAAAGCCGGTTGGTAAAATCTGACAATTCCAAACATTAAAGTAAAAGCAGAGGACTTTCCTTTGCTTTTGCTTTTTTAAAAACAAAAAGGGAAATAATAATATGTTAAACATTATTAAAAGACATTTAGTTCAATTAACCATTATCATAATTATTATTAGCTGTTCATCAACCAAAACAAATGTTAGTCAATATGAAGAAATTGATAAAAATATTTATTTGGGAAACTATCAGGCGGCTATTTCACAAATTGAATCTTCAAAAGAAAAAGTATATAAAGAAAAAGACAGGGTTTTATATTATCTAAATTTAGGAATATTGTATCATTATGCCGGCGAATATGAGAAAAGTAACGAACTTCTAACAAAAGCTGAATTCGCAATTGAAGATTTATTTACAAAAAGTGCTTCAAAAATTTCAACTTCTATACTCCTGAACGACAATTCTCTTGATTATAGTGGTGAAGATTATGAAGATATTTACCTAAATATATTTAAAGCATTAAATTATATTAAATTAAATGAAACCGATGCGTCTTTTGTAGAAATAAATAGAATAAATCTAAAATTAAATAAATTAGATGATAAATATAAAGATCTCGGCGATAAAATGAATGCCGGTTTAATGAAAAAAATGGGTAAAAAGACAAAAGACGAAGAAAAGCCGGAAATAAAACCAGAGAAAAACAAATTTCACAATGATGCACTTGGAAAATTGATCAGTATGCTTTTGTATCGTTCCGACAATGATTGGGATGATGCAAGAATGGATCTAGACAAAATTAAAGAAGCATGGCATTCCCAAGGTCAAATTTATAATTTCACTATGCCACAATTAGATCCTTATTTAGAAAAAACTGACGAATCAAAAATAAACATTATTAGTTTTATCGGCAAATCACCGATTAAAAAAGCCGCAACATATTATATTACTACATTTAACGGATATGTGAATATTACTTCAACAGAACCTGTTCAATTTTCAGAAACAATGCCTTGGCCTTGTAAAAAAGGAAAACATTTTAAATTTTCACTTCCTTATATAATTAAAAGAGGAACGATAGTTGGCAGAATAAGTGTATTAGTTGATGGTGTCGAGAAAAAAGAACTAAGCATGATTGAAAATATGGAAAATGTGGCTCACACTACATTTAAAGTAAAAGCACCTTTAATTTATGTTAAGTCGGTAGCAAGAACAATTCTAAAGGGATTAGCCGCCGAACAGGCAAAAGATAAAATGGATAAAGAAATTGCAAATCCTTACTTGGCTTTTGCTTCTAAAATAGCAACTAATATTGCCGTTGATATGACGGAAAATTCCGATTTGCGTATCTCCAGATTCTTTCCTGCTCAGGCAATGATCGGTGAAATAGAAGTTGCGTTCGGCCTGCATAATATTAGTGTTAAATATTTTGACATCAATGATCAATTATTATACACTGACGATATTGGAGAAATATTGGTAAGTTCTTCAGGATTAAATTTAATTGAATCATTTTATCTAAAATAAACAATGTTAAATTAAACATGGGGGATTCATTAATATGAAAAAATTTATAATCATTGTAACTTTACTTTTAATGGCATTGTTGCTTTTTAACTGTTCCCAATCCGGACAGAATCTTGGCAGTGCAAACGCCAAATCTAAAAATAGACCGGATTGGATGGACAACCCTCATAAACAATATCCGGATGCGCAATATTTAGTAGCTATTGGTGCCGGCGATACAAGACAAGATGCTGAAAATATCGCTGCCGGAAATCTTTCTCGTATTTTCGAATCAAAAGTCAAAGTTGATCACACAATGAAAGAAAGATACAAAAGCTTAAGTAAAGGAACAAAATTTGTCAGTGAAGAATTAACTACCGAAAGCAATGAAAATGTAAACATTAAATCCGACCAATCATTGGTAAATGTTCAATTTGGAAAAAGTTACACAGATAAAATGGCGCGTATTCATGTTTTAGCATATCTCAATAGAGGGAAAACCGCTGCAATTTATGCCGAAAAAATAAGCACTGCAAATGACCAAATTATATTTTTCTCGGATAAAGGTGAAAACAATGAAGATGTTGTTGAAAAATATGCATATATGAATGCTGCTTTGATCGTGAGCTTGAATAATAAAATGCTACTTGATCAACTATCGGTGATCTCACCCGCCGACTATAAAATTATTAATGCAAACAAAGGTTACAATCATAATGAAATAAAAAACACCGTTTCTGACTTAGCACAAAAAATCACATTTTCTGTTAATGTTGAAAACGATTCCGATGATAAAGTAAAAATATTGCTTGAAGAAATAATTAGCGAATTGAATTTCAATTTATCAAATGATCCTATCTTAAATATAGACGGCGAAGTTTCTTACGAAGATCTTGATCTACAACGAGGCAATTTAAAATTTGTCGGCTGGAATTTAGACATAAAAATGACAAACAATAATGACGATGTTTTAATTACAATAACTGAAAAAGGCAGAGAAGGCGGATTGGATAGAACCGGAGCAAAAAGAAATGCCATTAAGCAGATTGGAAAAGTAATTAGTAAGAAATTCAAAGGACAATTGACTGGTTATTTTGATGGGAAGGTTATCAAGTAAATCGTGTTTGATCAATCATAAAAAAATTCTAATTACTAAACATAATAAAATTGTAGAAAACAACTTAACTGCCGAGAGATCCTCGGCAGTTTTAAAAATATTTAAACATTAAATGTAAATATTCTTTTAAATCTATAAAAATAGTTGTAAATTCAATATAGAAAAAAGAAGTGAAACAATAATGTGTTTTATTTAAAATGATTTAGTGAGTTGTCATATGTGGGGGACAATTGTGGAATTACATGATGTTGAAAAAATAAAATAATTGATATAGCAATTCCTCAATGTAATTGATATGACAAATCAAGCATATAAAAGATTGTATAACTTTTTGATGTAATTGTTTTTACTATTCATTAGCATTTAAATAATATTTTTGAATGTGACAAATTAAAAAAAGATTCAGTTGTTTCCATTTTGGAACATACTGCCTCATCTGGGGAAAACATAAGGAGAAATATATGAAAATAGAAATAATAACTACTCCAAATGAAAAATTAAAAGAGACGGGATTTGGTTTGTTGAAAGCCTGCGAGAATGTTTTGGAAGCATTACAACAATCATACGATGTAAAATTAAATGTTTGTAAAGATAAAAATGATTTGGATAATATCATAGATAGAAAACCCGATTTAATTGTACTCGCTGTGAAATATATAGTGTCTGATAGAGGTAAAAATATTTGGCTGGCTGATTTTTTTGAAAATAAAAATGTAAATTTTACCGGTTCAATCAATAGCGTATTGCACTTTGATTCGAATAAAGAATCAGCAAAAGCATTCTTGAAAAATAAAGGCATAAAAACCGCTGATTATTTCACTATAACATCACAATATAGCTACAATCACGAAGATGGGTTGCCAATAAAATTCCCCTTATTTTTAAAACCTTTAGGATCAGCAAATGGAAATGGCATAGATGAAAAATCTTTAGTTAAGGATTTCAATTCTTTTAAGAATAAAGTTAAAAGTATATTTGACACTTTTGATCAAACCACGCTTGTTGAGAAGTATCTTGAGGGCAGGGAGTTTACGGTAGCAATTATAGAAAATAGAAAAAAACAAAATTTATTTATTGCTCCTATTGAAATTATTCCGCCATTAATGAATAATGGTTCGAGAATATTAGGTGAAAAAGTTAAACAAGAAAATAGTGAAAAGTTAAAAAGTATTATTGATACAAAAACAAAATCGAAAGTGGAAACATTAGCAACAGAAGTTTTTAAGCTACTCAACATAAGAGATTTTGGACGAATTGACATAAAAATGGATGGAGAGGGGGAATGTTATTTTATGGAAGTAAACTTAGTTCCCGGAATGGCAAAAGGAAGTAGCTATTTCCCAAGGGCATTTGAAATTGCACAAAAAATAGATTATGACAGTGTAGTTAAAATGATGATCGAAAGCAGTATTAACCGGAAATAATTCTTTCAAGTCCATTAAAATTATTGTAAATTCAATATAGAAAAAAGAAGTGAAACAATAATGTGTTTTATTCAAAATGATTTAGTGTAAAAAAATATTTTATAATAATTACAAATTTAAATTTTTAAATGGCACCCAATATGAATAATACAAAGCTGAAACAAATCATATTCAAAGTTTTAAAGAATGATGATAGGATTTGGAATTCACCCTGTGGGGTAGAAAATGCTCAACAGGGTAAAGATAAAACAGAATTAAATCAAACCTTGCTTTTTGATCTGGTAGAAAAGATCGATGAAAAAGTAATTGGTTTGCTATTGCAAAATGAAGATGTAAGAAATAAGTTTTTTGCCTGCCTGCCGGCAAGGGCAGGTAAAAGTCAAAACATTTATGTTTTCAAAACCAACGACTTCCGTTTTTTTATGGAAGAAAATAAAGTTGATAATTCTTATACTCAATATAAAAACAAAATTGGTTTAACTGATGGCAAAAGATTTTTAAAAGATACAAATGATATAGTTTTAAATTTTCCATTCAAAGATTG
>JAUVLI010000065.1 GCA_030600775.1 Fidelibacterota bacterium
TTCTGATTCATTACCATAATAACACCGGGTGAAGTTAACCCTGATTTTAGTTTAAAACCAGTTCAAAAAAGATTAGGTGAATTATTAAAATTAGATGTAAAGTTTGCCGATGATTGCGTTGGTGAAAAAGCAAAAAAACTTGCAAGTGAACTAAAAAATGGCGAAGTATTATTGTTAGAAAACTTGCGTTTTTATAAAGAAGAAAAAAAGAATGATGCTACTTTTTCAAAAGCATTATCGGAATTAGCTGATATGTATGTGAATGATGCTTTTGGAACGAGTCATCGTGCTCACGCAAGCAACATTGGTGTTACCAAATATTTTGATAAAGTAATTTCCGGATTACTATTAGAAAAAGAATTAACCTATTTAAAAGATAAAATTGAATCACCACAAAGACCATATACCGCAATTCTTGGTGGCGCGAAAATAGGTGGAAAAATCGACACGATAAATCACTTATTTGAAAAAGTTGATAATTTGGTAATTGGCGGTGGAATGATTTTTACATTTTTTAAAGCAATGGGTTTAGAAATAGGTAATTCGTTGGTAGAAGAAGATAAAATCGAGCTTGCAAAAGAAATACTTGAAAAAGCAAAGAATAATAACAAAGTGAAGTTTTATCTCCCGAAAGATGTGGTTGTAGCAGATGAATTTAAAAATGATACGAATTTTGAAACGGTTTCAATAGAAAATATTCCGAAGGGGAAAATTGGTTTAGATATTGGGGAAAAAAGTATTCAACAATTTTCAGAAGTAATAAAATCGAGCAAAACAGTATTGTGGAATGGACCAATGGGTGTATTTGAAATGGAAAATTTCGCAAAGGGGACAGGAAAAATTGCAGATGCTTTGGCAAAATCTACGGAGTTAGGAGCAATTTCACTTGTAGGTGGAGGCGATTCAGCAGCAGCAGTTAAGAAACTTGGATATTATGATAAGATCAGTCATGTTTCTACCGGAGGTGGAGCATCGCTTGAACTTATTTCTGGCATTGAATTGCCGGCTGTAGCAGAAATTTCATCAAAATAGAAAAGGGGAATATTTATGAGAAAATATTTTATTGCGGGTAATTGGAAAATGAATCATTCGGTTTCAGAGACGGTGGAATTTTGCCGTCAATTCCGTGTTAAAGGTTTGAAAAACATTTCTTCCGATATAGTTCTTTTCCCGCCTTCAATTTCAATTACATCAATGGTAAAAATATTAGAAGACACACCTGTAAAAATAGGTGGCCAAAATATGCACAAAGAATCTAATGGTGCTTTTACTGGTGAGATTTCATCTGAGATGTTTGTTGATAGTGGATGTGATTATATTTTAATCGGTCATTCCGAAAGAAGACAATATTTCAATGAAACAAACGAATTGGTAAACCAAAAATTAAAAAAAGCATTGGAAACGAAACTGAAACCGGTTATATGTATTGGTGAAAAACTTGAGGAAAGAGAAGCGGGAAAAACTGAAGATGTGATATTAAAACAGCTTAAAAAGGGTTTGAAAGATATAACTGAAGCTGAAATGGGAAATATTATTATTGCTTATGAACCTATTTGGGCGATTGGTACTGGATTAACTGCGAAGCCGGAACAAGCACAAGAGATTCATGGTTTAATAAGAAATGCGATTAAAAATGATTATAGTGAGCATTTAGGAAAAAATTTGCGTATTTTATATGGTGGAAGTGCAAAAGTGCAAAATGCAAAATCATTACTATTAGAAAAGGATATTGATGGTTTATTGATTGGAGGCGCAAGTTTAAAAGTAAATGATTTTTATGAAATTATTCAAATCGCAGAAAATTTAACAAACAATTAAAACAAAGGATATTAAGTTATGTATGTATTTTTAATAATTATTTTCGTTGTCGTTGCAGTGCTATTGGTTGTATCAATTTTGTTGCAATCTTCGAAAGGTACTGGATTGGCGGGCACATTTGGTGGTGCTGGTGGTGTAAATACTGTTTTTGGAGGACGTGGGGCAGCGACGCTGCTTTCAAAAATTACAACTTATTTAGCAGTATTTTTCTTTTTATTAACGATTGCAATAAATTTTGTTATTAGGTCGGACACACAAAGAAGAGGTAGTGTTGTAAAAGAACAATCAATGGAGAGAGTTATTACTCCATCTTCATCTTTGCCAACACCAAAAGATATTAATGTAGATGAGGTTTTTAAACCTTCTCAACCAGTTGAGAAAAATGAGAAAAAGAAGAAAAAATAAAGCAAGATGATAACATCTATTTTTATAATTAAAAAGAAATGCCCAGGTGGTGAAATTGGCAAACACACCATCTTGAGGGGGTGGCGTCCTAACGGATTTATGGGTTCAAGTCCCGTCCTGGGCACAAAAATAATTAGGAGAAAAAAATGAAAATAAAAACAACCATAATACTTATAAGTTTACTATTTGGTGTGTTTGTTTTTGCTCAAACGGATGAGGCGGAATCAAGTCAAATAACATTAGCAAAATCCCTTGTAGCTAAAAAAGAAGCAACAAAAGCAAAGATTATTTTGAAAGGGATTACAACAAAAGATCCGACAAATGCAGAAGCATATTTTGTGCTTCACGAAGTAGAATTAATGTTAGGGAACATCAACGAAGCACAAGAAATTTTAAAAAAAGCAATTGATGCTGATAAATCCAATTCCGATTATCGTGAACATTATGAAAAAATAAGAGAACTCGTTAATTTATTAAAAGATGGGCAGCGTGAATATGATGTCTCTTCTTTTGATGATGCAAAGAAGATTTACGAACAGGCATTAGCGGATTTTCCTGATGTTTCTGAAATAAATTACAGACTAGGGATTATAGCTTTATATCAAGATGATTATAAAACTTCTGCTGATTGTTTTGATAAAGCTACCTCATTGGCTCCAAATGTTGAAAAATATTCAAAAGCAAGATATAACTTAGTAGGCAAATATTATAAAAAAGGAGTAAACGCTTTAAAATTAGGTGATTCTGAAAATGCAAGTAGAAACTTTAAGATATGTGTTGAAATAGATCCAAAATTTGTTCATGCCTATTTACAACTAGGGATCCTTAAAGTTAAGTCAGGTGATTTGGATGGAGCTATCGCTACTTTGAAAAGTGGTGTTAACGCTGCTCCAGAAAATGAAGCAGCTCAATATAATTTGGGTAATTTTTATAAAAAAGCACATCAATATAGTAAAGCCGTTATCCATCTTAGAAAAGCAGTAGAGCTTAACTCAAATTATGATATAGCATATTCCACTCTTGGGAGTACATATTTAGCTCTCAAAAAATATGATCAAGCAGCAAAAGCCTTTAAGAGTGCTATTAAATTAAATGATAAATCTGCTGCATCTTGGGATGGATATGGAGCATTATTGATGCAGCAAAAAAAATACAGTGAAGCAATTGATGCATTGACAAAGGCAGTAGAAATATCTCCAAGAAACTTTAATGCTTACTATAGAATAGCATCTTGTAATAATAATTTAGGTAAATATAACGAAGCTATTGAAGCAGCTAAAAAATCTACAAAATATCAACCAAGATTCGGTGCAGCTTGGTATGAAATGGGAATCGCTTATGGAATGTTAGATCAAAAAAGCAATGCGATAAGTTCATTTAATCGTGCCAGAACCGATAGGAACTGGAGAAAAGTAGCCGATTATCAGATTGGATTGTTGAAAGATGGAAAATCAATTCAGCCATAAAAGTAAACGATAAATTAAAAACAATAAAAGAAGGGGGAAATATTAAATCCCCTTCTTTCATTTTTGGGTAATATGATAAAAGCAATAATATTTGATATAGATAACACATTAGTTGATTTTGTTCGTCTGAAAAGAATGGCTGTGGAATCTGCGATCTTAGGCATGATTGAAGCAGGATTTCATGTTGATAAAGATAGATCTATTGAACACATTATGTCAATTTATGAAGAAGAGGGTTGGGAATATCAATTAGTTTTTAATAAATTTATTGAAAATAAGTTAGGTTATCTTAATTATAAGTTTTTGGCTGCAGGGATTCTCGGCTATCGTAAGGCAAAAGAATCGGCTCTTTCACCATATCCTTTCGTTACAAGTACATTAATTAAAATTCTTAAAAAAGGAATAAAATTAGCTATTGTTAGCGATGCTCCAAGTAGAGAGGCATGGTTGCGATTAGTTCAAATAAATTTACATAATTTGTTTGATGTTGTTGTTACTTTTAATGATACAAATGAAAGAAAGCCATCTGCTAAACCATTTTCACTTGCACTAAAACAATTAAATATAAAAGCCAGTGAAACAATTATGGTTGGTGATTGGCCAGAAAGAGATATTGTTGGTGCTAAAAAAGTTGGTATGAAAACTGTTTATGCAAAATACGGTGATGTGAATAAGACAAACAATTCCGGTGCTGATCATGATATTAATAGTTTTGATGAGTTGTTAGAAGTTATAGATCTGGAAAACAAAAATGCTTGAAACGGGAATTGACATTGTTGAAGTTGTGAGAATTAAAAAAAGTATTCAAAGTTCAGATAGGTTTACAAAACGAATATTTCATAAAAATGAAATAGAATATTGCAGATCAAGTGCTACGGAATATCAAAATTATGCTGCCAGATTTGCAGCGAAAGAAGCAATAAGAAAAATTTTATTAGATCATATACAACATAATATTTTAAAATGGAAAAGCGTTTGGGTGGAAAATAATCAAAATGGGAAACCCATTTTAAAATTTTCGGAAGAAATATTAAGTAAAATAAATATAAAAAATTGTTCACTTAGTTTGAGTCATATAAAAGAATTAGCAATTGCTTCTGTTGTGATGGAATTTGAGATGATGAATAATTGATAAATTTGTAATAAGTTCTCACGCCGAGACGCCAAAAAATTAATTAATATATTTCTTAATAATCGGTATAAATTTTCCCTCTAAAACTTAGGTTACTTTTATTATCTAATGAAAAGATTTTTTTAACTCATTTTCTATAGAATGAATTTTATTTTTCATTCTGTTTTTACCGGATTTTCTGATATCAAATGTTACAGTCGCATAAATTCTGTTTGAAAATGGCTTCAATACTTCATGCGATTTTTTTATGATATTTAAAGCTTCATCCATTGTATCAGTTTCTACAATTGTTCCCATTGGTGTTAATTGATAATTGACACCACTATTATCTATCATATCTATTATTTTACTAACATATTTGCTGACACTTTCTCCCTTGTCGGTCGGAAACATCGCAAACTCAAATAATACTGACATTGTTTGTCCTCCAATTAATCAAAATTATAATTATTGTAATTAGATATTTCTTTGATATTCTTTCTCTTCTTCTCTCTGATCGTTTTATGACCGGAATAGCCAAGAGAAAGGACTAAACCTATTTTATTCTTTTTTGGAATATTTAAAATCTTTTTTATTTTCTTTTCATTAAACCATCCCAAAATGCAAGTTCCCAACCCTTCTTCTACTGCCTGTAAACAAAAATGTTCGGTAGCGATGCCGATGTCAATTAATTCGTAATTTGTATTTTTTATGACATTCCCAACTTGCAACATTAATTTTGGTTTATCTATTATTACAATTACAATAACCGGAGCATTTGGGACAAAAGCGTTAAATGAAACTAATTTACTGAATGTTGCATTTGCTACTTTATTTTTTAATTGTTTGTCGTCAACGACAACAAATTTCCATGGCTGTGAATTAGAAGCAGATGGAGCTAACCTCGCTGCTTCAATGCACCTATCTATTTTACATTTTTCGACAGGTTTATCAAGGTATTTTCTAACGCTTTGTCTTCTCTTTACTAAATCTAAAAAATTCATTATTTTCACAGATATTATTTTTAAATTATTTTAAAATATCCCCAAATTTCTATCCAAACTGCGGTATTGAATTGCTTCACTTAAATGTTCAGGAAGAATATTTTCGCTGTTTTCTAAATCGGCAATAGTACGAGATACTTTCAGAATTCGGTCATAAGCTCTTGCACTTAAGCCGAGTTTGTTTATTGCATTTTCCAATAGTTTTGCTCCGTCTTTATCTATTTGAGCATATTTTTTTATCTCTTTTGGTCCCATTTGAGAATTATTAAAAATTCCTTTCTCTAATTTCTCAAATCGTCTATTTTGAATTTCACGAGCAAATTGTACTCTTTTACGAATTTCGGAAGATGGCTCGGATTCTCTTTTTTCTGATAATTTTTTGTAAGAGACAGCGGGCACTTCAACATGAATATCAATTCTGTCCATTAATGGTCCTGAAATACGATTTAAATAATTTTGGATCTGGCCGACACTACAGGTGCATTCGTGGTTGGGATCTGTTGCATATCCGCAAGGACATGGATTCATGGCTGCAATTAACATGAACTTTGACGGATAGGTTAAGCTCATTAAAGCACGGCTGATCGTTACCGATCCATCTTCAATTGGTTGACGCAGAACTTCCAAAACATTTTTTTTAAATTCAGGGAATTCATCTAAAAACAGAACGCCATTGTGCGCTAAACTTACTTCGCCGGGACGTGGATATCGTCCGCCTCCAACTAATGCACTATCGCTTATTGTGTGATGTGGAGCTCTGAATGGTCGAACGGAAATTAATCCTTTTTCTTTTGGAACAAGTCCGGCGATCGAATGTATTTTAGTTGTTTCTAATGCTTCTTGCAGAGTCAATTCTGGTAAGATCGTCGGAAAGCGTTTAGATAGCATTGATTTACCCGATCCAGGTGGACCGATCAGAATAATATTATGTCCACCGGCAGCCGCAACTTCTAAAGCTCTTTTAACATGTTCCTGTCCCCTCACTTCCGAAAAATCCAAATGGTATTTTTTATTTATTTGGAATATTTTTTTTAGATCAACAGTAGTTGGTTCAATTGTTGGATTTGAATTAAGTACATCAATTGCTTCTGAAAGTGTACTTACACCCCAAACAGTTGAATCTCCGGGAATAGACGCTTCTTTTGCATTTTCCTTCGGTAATATTATATTTTTCCTACCAAAATTTTTCATCTCAATGGAAATAGGCAAAGCACCTTTTATCGGACGAACGGTTCCATCAAGAGCTAATTCTCCCAAGATAATAAAATCATCTAATTTTTCGTTTGAGATTGTGTCGGAACCGGCTATAATTCCAATCGCTAATGGTAGATCAAAAGAACTGCCCTCTTTTTTTAAATCAGCGGGTGCTAAATTTTGAGTTATTTTTCCTCTTGGATATTCATATCCGGAAGATTTTATGGCTGATATTATACGAGCCCAGCTCTCTTTTACGGCACCTTCCGCTAAACCAACTACGATATAATGAGGAGTGCTGCGTTGCAAATGGGTCTCTACAATGATCTCGTATGCTTTTATTCCCCTTACACCAGCTGAAAATACTTTTGTTAACATTTTTTACCTTTGTATTACTTTTAAATATTCATTAAAAAAATTGTTATATTTGTATCTGTTGAAAAATTTTAATATTTTTGTAATCTGTTCAAAATAAAATTTCATTGCGGAGAGAAAGGGATTCGAACCCCCGTTCCGAAAAATCGGAAACCGCATTTCGAGTGCGGCGCATTCAACCGGACTCTGCCATCTCTCCACCTGTAATATATAAAAATACATTTACAAAAATAATAATATTCTAAAAAATAATGTGATAGTGATCAATCTATTATTATTTGATTTGTTAAATAATGAAAGTTACATTATATTTCAGTAAATTTGAAAACAAAAAAAAGGAAAGAAAATGAAGAAATTGATGTTAGTGATTATGATTTTAATTTTTATTTCTACAATTATTCTAACAGGAAAAGAGGTGTCAAAAGAGACAGCATCTCAAGTTGCTAAGAATTGGGTTAACTATATGAATTCACGAGCAGGAAATGATTATCGTGAATTTAATATCAATCAAAGAATTGTAAATGAAAATTTATTTATTTTTGGATTTGAGAACGGCGGTTTTGTGATCTTACCAAATGATGATGATATTTCGCCAATTTTAGGATATTCTTTAAACTCCTCTGTTTCTGAAGGTATTACAAATCCCGCATTGAAAAGTTGGCTTAAAAGTTATCAAAAAACAATTGATTATGTGGTTACTAATAATATCATAAATGTTCGCTCTCAAAAAGAATGGGAAAATATTTATGAACAAAGAATGCTGACACTTCAGAAAAGTAGTAGTGTAAAAGATGTTCAGCCACTGTTAACAACTATTTGGAACCAAGGGATATATTTCAATGATTTGTGTCCTACAACTTCTACAGGCGGTTCAGGTGGACATGTTTGGGCTGGATGTGTTGCAACTGCAATGGCACAAGTAATGAAATACCATAATCATCCTGCGGAAGGTCTTGGTGGATATTCTTATGTCCCAGGAGATCATCCCGAATACGGAAAGCAATCGGCTATTTTTAATAATTCAACATACAATTGGGCAAGTATGCCTGATACTGTTTCTTCATCAAATAACGAAATAGCAAAATTGTTATATCACTGTGGCGTTTCTGTAGCGATGAATTATGCACCTGATGGCTCTGGAGCTTCTTCTACCGATGCGGCAAATTCTTTATTTACACATTTCAATTATAAACCAATATTAGAATATGTTTCGAAAGATGATTCTACATGTAATTGGGACAGTTTATTGATCTCCGAATTGGATAAAAGTCAACCGATGCTTTATGATGGAGAAGGTGCTGACGGTGGACATGCTTTTGTATGCGATGGCTATCAAACCGGCACACCAAATTATTTTCATTTCAACTGGGGATGGTCTGGTTATTATAATGGTTTTTTTATGTTAGATAGTTTAAATCCGGGTAGCTCTAACTATGGTGAAAATCAAGGTGCGATCATTGGTATTGAACCAAATACTTCAGATACACTTTATCAAATTTATAAAAGTTTTGAAAATTGGGCTTTGTTAGGATGGAGAAATATTAATAACAATAATGATGATGACTCTTTGGGATATTTTTCGGAAATTTCGAATCCAGCCATTGATTTAGCTCATAGTGGAGAAATAGGAGTTGGCATTTGTACTAATTCAGGTGCAGATGATTGGGTGGTTACTAATAAAATATTTTTACCAAATTCTAATAAAGTGGATATTGCTAAATTTTCTTTTTGGGCTAATTCATATAATTCAAGTTATTTGGAAGATATAAATGTAAAACTATCCACAACTTCAAATGATGTAAGTGATTTTACTGTAACTTTAGACAATATTATAGGTACTCCGTCAACTTGGACAGAATATAGCTATGATTTAACTTCTTATGCTGGCGACTCAATTTATATTGCCGTTCAATCAATTAATAGTGGACAGTTTTTATGGCTTGATGATTTTATTTTGACAGTGATCGACACAAGTGGTTCATTAAGTATTGTTGAAAATCATTTACCAAACACATTTTCACTTAAACAAAATTACCCAAATCCATTTAATCCATTGACTACAATTGAATATAACATTCCACAGAATAATTTTGTGGAAATTACAATTTATAATTTGCGTGGTGAAAAGATCAAGACATTAGTGAATAAGAATAAAATTGCTGGAAATTATTCAGTAGTGTTTGACGGAAGTAATTTTGCAAGTGGAATATATTTTTACAGAATAGAAGCTGGAAATTATTCTAATACGAAGAAATTGGTTTTAATGAAATAATGTAAAAGCAGTATGTTTACTGTCTTATTAGGAAGAAAAAGTAAAATTAACGCTCTCAATTTTTTTGAGAGCGTTTTTAAATAAATTTCTTTAATAATTTACTTGAATATGGATCAAATATTTTATACTTTCAAATAATAAGGAAGGAAGTGATATTAATGAATGTAAAAAAAGAACAATTGCAAATTGAGCGATTAGAAATTGCTAACCATAATTCTCATTTAGAAATAGAAAAATGTTGTTTTGTTGAAGATAATATACGAATTTTGTTTAGTGCCCGCATTGGAGACAAACAAGTAAATGGAAGCCCTGTTTCTTTTGAATTGGCTGGTCCAAGAAAAAAACTTTTCTTTGATCCTTCAAAAACAAATATTGGAATTGTAACTTGTGGAGGAGTATGTCCCGGTTTAAATGATGTTATAAGAGCGATTGTTTATGAATCTTATGATGATTATAAAGTTAACAAGGTATATGGTTTTAGATATGGTTATAAAGGAATGGTT
>JAUVLI010000081.1 GCA_030600775.1 Fidelibacterota bacterium
TCTTTTCGGAGCCAAAAACAAAGTCAGTTCAAGAAGATACGGATTCAAATAGAATTGCTAAAGAGTTGGAAAATGAAAATTGGTATGTTCTGGATTCATTCAATGGAACAAGCGAAGAAAAAGAACTTATTAATTTTGTTAGAGAAACAATTGGTAATTTAGAAGAAAAATATGATGGGTATTATTTATTAAGAAATGAAGAGATCTACAAGATTTTTGATTTTGAAAAAGGCAGAGGTTTTCAACCAGACTTTATTTTGTTCTTAAAAGGAAAGGATAAAAATAAATTGTTTTATCAAGTTTTTATAGAGCCAAAGGGAAATGAGTTTATTGGCGATGATGGCACTTTCACAAATGGGAAAGAGGGCTGGAAAGAAAAGTTTTTGAAAGAAATATCTGAAAAATATGGATTTGAGAAAGTTATCAAAGCAGAGAATCCAAATTATAGACTGATTGGTCTACCATTCTTTAACAAAACCCATAACTATAATTTTAAAGAACAATTTCAAAATATTATTAAATAAATTATTTTTTGAACTAGTTTGCAAAATCAAAAGTGAAGAATCAGATAACGCCTCACCATTTCTACTAATAACAACAACTTACACCACAAATATTTTAACGCCTATATTTGCCGTTTAACAGTTGGTTTTTTCTTTCTAATGGTAAAGTATGGATATATTTTATAATTGTGCTTTTAAAAACTTTACGCTAATTAATGAATATTGCCTATTATTGATTTCTGACAAGGAAATGAAGCCCCTTGTTGATAGTTGAAATTTCTTTCAATCCTTATAATAATTCACTTTGTTTGTTTTGTTCGTTGCTATTTTTTTACGTAAAACTACTTTCTTATTTCACCTGTCTCACAACATCAATAACAGTTCCATCAACCCATTTGATTGCAGCGACGATTTTATTTCCAAATTTAGGTTTTTCCGGTATTCCGCAAATCTTTTCGGCTTCTTCTTTTAACTCTTCAATTGTTTTTATTGGCAGACCGGATCGTTTCACTTTTTCCAACAAATCTTTTCTTCTTGGATTTATTGCAATTCCTCTTTCGGTAACTATAACATCAATGAGTTCTCCCGGTCCAACCAAAGTTGTAACTTCATCTTTAATGATTGGGATTCTATTCCTAAAAAGTGGAATAGGAAGAATTGTGCATTTTGAAAAAAGACAATTTTGCCATCCGCCAATACCGTGTAATAAAGTTCCATCAGAATGTGTTACAACATTTGCATTGAAATTTACATCTACTTCGGTTGCTCCAAGAATTACAACATCAAGCATTCCGGCAAAATTCCCTTTACCGTGATAATTATAACTTGTAAACGGACTTGTCCAAACATGATTTGAATTTTCTGCCATTGACTTTACACCATCAAGATCAAATGTCTGTCCGTCAAGAATATATTCAACTAAACCTTCGTTAAGCATATCGACAAGATATTTATTACTTCCACCGCGAGCAAATCTTGCTTTTATATTTTTCTCTCGCATAATTTGAGCAAAATAATTTCCAATAGCTAATGAAGTTCCACCGGCTCCGGCTTGGAAAGAAAATCCATTTTTAATTATTCCAACCTTGTCGCAAAATTTTGCAGTCATTTCTGCAATTAATAATCTATCAGGACTTTTTGTAATGCGAGTAGTGCCGGAAACAATTTTTTCAGAAATACCAACTTTTTCAACTTCAACAGTATAATCAACATAATTCCCTTGTATTTGCCAAGGTATGCATGGAAATTTTACCAAGTTATCAGTAACAACAATTACCTTATCTGCATATTGAGAATCCGCTAAAGCAAAACCAAGTAATCCGCTTGCTGATTCACCATATAAACCATTTGCGTTACCAAACGAATCGGCACAACCTGCTCCCAAAACAGCGATGCCAATCTCAACTTCTCCGTCTTGAACAGCTTGGTAACGACCGCCATGTGACCGCAGTACAGCCGTTTTCTTCATTTTGCCTTCAGAACAATATTTACCCAACGCACCATTCATGCTTCCTTCAATATAACTGATCGTTCCATCTTCAAGATATTGAATGAGATGTTCATGGCATGGAAATGAAGCAGATGGAAACCATCTAAGATTTTTTACACCAAGTTCATATGCAATATCAAAGACCATATTCGCAACCAAATCACCATTCCTAAAATGATGATGAGTCGAAATTGTCATTCCGTCTTTTAATCCGGATTTTTGTAATGCAATTTTAAGATTTTTTACAAGTTTATTACCGTCTGCCGGAAAATCAGCAACCGTTTTTAATTTTGGTGCAAATCTTTTTCCCGTTGGTTTATATTTTCCAATCCCCTGAAAGGGAATTACTTTTTCCCCATTTATCTTTGCGGGTATCATTCGACCAACAGCATTTTTAATCATTTTTTGTGCCATCATTTCCTCATATATTCCAAAAATTATTTAATCTTTGACATTTTTAGTGTTTGTTCGGCTCTTTTCACAACGGGTGGATCTATCATCTTTGATCCGATAGAAACAACGCCGAGTCCTTTTTCCTTTGCATCTTTAAAAGCTTCAACAATTTCTTTTGCTTTCGTTATCTCGTCTTTTGTTGGAGCAAATGCTTCATGGATAACAGGAATTTGTCGCGGGTGAATACATCCAATTCCATTAAAACCCTGTGCCTTTGCATCTTTAACATATTTTCTTAATCCGTCAATATCAGTTACATCACTAAATACAGAACCAATTGCTTGCACTCCGGCCGCTTTTGCAGAATTCATAATTTGACTTCGAGCAAAAAAAGATTCATTACCTTCGTTCGTTCTGCTTGTCCCAATATCTGCCGTGTAATCCTCCAAACCAATTGCCAGTGCAACAACTCTTTCGGAAGCAGAGACAATTTTGAAAGAATTTACTACGCCCAAAGCACTTTCAATTATTGGCATAAACCAGATTGTATTTTTCAAATTTTTCTCTTTTAGAATATTTTCAACTTTATTTTCAACTTGCAATATTTGTTCTGCGGTCTCACACTTGGGAATCAAAATTACATTTACGTTATATGGAACAATATATTCTAAATCATCTAATCCTACTGGCAATTGATTAATTCTCACCATTTTTTCCGAGTCATAAAAGTTGGTTTTTATAAGTGTGTTTCTAACCAATATTTTTGCTTCGTCTTTTTTATTCGGAGCAACGGAATCTTCTAAATCCAAAATAATCCCATCTGCATCATGCAAACCGGCATTAATTGATAATTTTGGAGAATCCCCCGGCAGATATAAGCGAGATCGTCGCAAACGATTTTTATTTGTCGCTCTTGTGTGAATAATTTTCACATCCGGTAAATATTCTTTTTTCGTCTTGATCAATTGTTTAATAGCCGATTCTATTCTCGCCATAATAACATAATCAAATGCGGCTTTATCATTAATTTCTACTTCAGCATTTTTAATATCAAAATATTTCAACTCTTTTTTACATAATTCAATTATAGAATTTCCAAAATATGTTTTTACCTTACTTGTTAAATTAATAGAAATTCCACCGCTTTTTGTAAGCTTAATTTTTACCGAACAATCGGATTTTACCAATTTCCCGTCATTGCCGGATTTTGCTATTGTTTGCAATGTTTTCTCCTATATTATTTTGTGGTTTTCTCCATTCCATTTGGATAGATCATCATTTTTATTGATTGTTGCATTCTCAATAAATTTATTCCCTCATTGACTTTTTCCAAAGGAAGCCGATTTGTGATCATTTCTTTCCATTGAATTCGGTCATCTTGTATATACTGCATGATATTGAATATTTTTCGCTTCGGAGCTCCAATAGTTCCAATTAGGGAAATTTCATTCAAAATTAATCGTTTTACTAAAAATGGAATTGAATTTTCAGAAAATCCACTTAGCACTAATTTCCCACCTTTTCTTAACGCATTCATTGCTTGTGTAAGTGTTCTTGTAACACCAATCGTATCAATAATCACATCTGCCTTTCCATGAACTTCATCTATTAACGCTTCTTCACAGACATTAACTTTATTTGAATTTAAGACGCCATCCGCTCCGTATTTTTTAGCTATTTCCAATTTCCAATCAAAAATGTCCACCATATATACTTTTACTTTTTTCATTTTTGCCATTTGAAGAATACTTAATCCATAAGCTCCCGATCCGAATATTACAACCGTCTCGCCTTCGTGAATGTTTACTCTGTCAAAAACGACATGATATGCTCCAACAAAATCATTGCTAATTAAACTTCCAAGTTCATAAGAATATTCATAGGGTAAGAAAATCGGGCTATTACAATCTATTTTGATATACTCTGCCAGTCCACCATCGATATCGTTTCCCAATAATTGGAATTGATCACATTGAGTTTCGTTCCACGATTTACATGCCAAACACTTGCCACAACTTTTAGAAGCAGGAATTATTACTCTGTCGCCAATCTTGAAATTTTTCACCCTGGAACCGATTTTTGTCACATCTCCGGCAATTTCATGGCCCAATATTAAAGGTGGTGTTTTACCGGGCGCTAATCCATGATCAATAAATTGAATATCAGAATGACAAAGTGAACATGTTTTAACAGAAACAAGTAAATCCTTTTCACCTATTTTGGGTATCGCCACATCTTCAATTTTTAAAGGTTCATAAGCTCTATAAAATAATGCCGCTTTCATATATTCAACTCCATTGAAATTTTACAAATATGCTAATTATATAATATTTTTCCTAATATTACAAATGTTAATTTAAAATACTTTGTCGGAAATGCTATTATGATCATTGAAAATTTTCCATTTAATGAATAAATCAACTCGAGAAACAATTAAAGCTTACCCACAAACGAATCTGTGGATTGCCAAATCGTGTAATAACAATGAGATAATCACTCTTCATCAATTAATTCATAACCTAATTCCTTCCCTTTATCAATCGCAGGAATCCCCTTTTCAAGCCAAACGGGAGCCGATTCATCTTTCAAATAATGATCAAAAAATTGTCTCATACGAATACTTAGATCAACTCTATTACCCCAATTTTCACTCTTTAAATTATGTGAATCGTCATTGTATGACAACATCCAAACAGGTTTTTGCAATCTGCGTAACGCAACAAAAAATTCTATCCCTTGATACCAGGGAACCGCTCCGTCATTTGTATTGTGCATGATCAAAAGTGGTGTTGAAATATCATTTGCTTGAAATAGCGGTGAATTCTCAAGATATAACAACGGCTTTTCCCAAAGAGTCCCACCGATTCGACTCTGGCCTTTTTCATATTGCATCATTCTGCTTGAACCACTTCCCCAACGAATTCCACCATAAGCACTTGTCATATTGCTCACGGGCGCTCCAGCCATTGCAGCTGCAAACATGTTCGTTTTCGTCACCAAATATGCAACCTGATAACCACCCCAACTTTGTCCTTGAATACCGATATTCTCTTTATCAATAAAATTATATTCATCAAGCAAATGTGAAACACCACTGACGATACAATCATGGGCGCTTTGGCCGGGATGACCAATTTTATAAGTGATGTCCGGTATAAACACCAAATAACCATTACTTGGATACATTATTTTACTTATCGTAGAACGACTGGGGCTTGGCGAATAATAATAATGGAGATTATCAGAATATCTTTCATAAAAGTAAACTATCATCGGATATTTTTTTGTGCTGTCAAAATTTTCCGGTTTATACAATAATCCCTGCAATTTTTCACCTTCTAAATTCGTCCAATCAACCAAACTAACTGTTCCCCAAATATATTTTCCCTGTTGCGGATTGGTCAATGACAATATCTTACTGTTACTAAAATCAAAATCACTTACCCGCAACTCGGGATATTCCCGATATTTACCTTTCTGCCAAATTAATTTGTTGCTGTGTTTTGCTTTCTGTGGTGTGCGAAATAAATAGTCCTCAAGGATCAGTTTTGGCAAACTATTTTGTTCATTAATTGTTAGTGAATAAAATCCATTCTCTTTTGTTTTTTTATCAAATGCATTCAATAACAATTTCTTTTTCACATCAATGAATTGCTCTTCTTTATCTAATTTCACATATCGGAATTGAATTGAATTTTGTTTATTGGTCTGTAATGTAACATTTACAGCGTTTCCTTTCCCGTTCGGATCAACTTTCCAAATATCAAATCTGTCATAAATTAAAACATATTTATCATCATTCGTCCAACCGGCAATTCCATAAGGAGCGGGCTGACGAGGACGATCGTGTAATTCATTATAAAAATTTGTATTAATATTTTTTGTGATCGATTGTGTTTCTTTATTTCTTATAGAATATGTGTACCACGAGCTGTCGGTATCACTAAACCAATAGATATATTTACCATCTGGAGAAATTCCCCTACCGTAATGGTTCTTTTTAACAATTAATTTTTTCTTGCCGGAATTAACTTCAATCAAATAGACATCTTTATATTCAGAATCCCAAGATATTAATTGCCGATATGGTTTGTCAGAAATTCCTAAGGCAACATTCCCGTCGCCGTTTTTTATTAATTTAATTTCCGGTATATCTTCATCCGCCAATTGAACTGTTTTATTTCTGTCTGTCATATAAACAGTTAGATAAGAGCGTTCCTTTGCCTTTTTCAAATCATGAAGTTGTTGTGTCTGTAAAAACGGATCTTTCCAATTCCAGACATCAACTTTTACTTTTTCATTTTCTAACAAAGTATCTTCCGGCTCCGGTTCGGGAATTTTCGCTACACCAAAATACAATTTCCCCCCGCTTTCCGAAAAATGAATTTTCCCATATTCGCTTACACTCCAATTATCGGGAATATTTTCTGTCAGCGTATCAACGATCGTTTTTATTTCTCTTCTACCAATTTTATTATATTTAAGACAAAATGTTTTCTCTTTGGTCGTATCATTTGAATAAATAAAGCCCAACTGTTCGCCCTGCTCATCAACTGTAATCTTTTTACCATATCCTTCCTTTTTGAATAATTCTTTGTATTCTTGAGATTCCGTATCAAAATAATTTACCACAATTGAATCAACAGAATCTTCTATACAAGAATTGAAACCAATTAGTTTCCCA
Organism: Fidelibacterota bacterium; assembly: GCA_030600775.1. GTDB lineage: Bacteria > Fidelibacterota > Fidelibacteria > Fidelibacterales > Fidelibacteraceae > TCS52. The sequence goes on from JAUVLI010000081.1 coordinate 7,070, forward strand.
TTATTTGAAATTGTATATTCATCAATGTTTTCAAATTCATATTCGTGTAGAGTCGATGGATCAAAGATCACAAATTTTGTTCCGTCTTGTTTCTTTTTTGGTTTCTCGACTTTAGACGAATCAACGATAGTAGAAGTGTCGGTAACCATAGAGCTATCAACAACGATATTACTATCGGCTATTGCCACAGAATCTTCTTCGGTTACCTTTTCCGCCAGCTCCTTTTCGAATTGATAGGCAATCCAAGAGGATTTTTCTTTAGCTGTTTTATAAGATTTTACTCTACTTTTTTTGATCAATGAATCGGTTTGAAAGATCAATATGCCAAGCGAATCTTTTGGAAGTTCGTCTTTTTTGACATCATCTAATTTTGCCTGTCTCAAAGTGTCATATACTGATCTTATTTTAAATACGATCAAATCGGAATTGGGAGAAATTTTCGCATTATAACCGCGGGAAATTGTATCTTTAATCCCGTTTTTCACATTTATTATATACAAATTTCCATCGCCTTTTTTAGGATTGATCTCATAAGAAACCCATTCACCGTTATTAGATATTTGCGGGTTCTCTAACTTTTTCCATTTTTTGTAGACAGAATAGTCCAAGGGAATTTTTTTAACAATTGCTATCGAATCTTTTTCTTTTTTGACACTTACAGAATCGGTAATGTCAAAATCATTCATCCGCTCCTTTTTCCCACAATTCAATAATAACGCCATTAATACAATAATTATAATTATTGGCATACAATTTTTTATTCTTTCTGTGACTTCCATTGGTTTCCTCTATTTTAAATTTCATACTAATTAAATTTACAAAAAGCATATTGTTTTTGCAACAATCATATCCGACAAACAACAAATTAACTTATTGTAAACATTATTATTAATAGAACTATTTAATTACGCCATAATTTCTAGTGGCTTTGGTAAATTTTCTATATATAGAAAATTGTAAAATAAACTTGGAAATTTATTATAAAATGATTAGATTTTACAAGTTTAAAACAAAACATTCTTTAATATATTTAAATTAAAGATATGGGTAAATAAAGCAATGAGCGAAATAAAATTATCTGTGCGATTAAATACTGTTTTTTTTGCTTCCGGATATAAGGATTTAACAGAATTTTTAAAATTACCGGATTCCGTTTTGATTAATACGAAAGGGTTTGGAATAAAGTCCTTAGAAGAGGTTTATGTGCTTAGAAAAACAATGGAAATTGAACAAAATTATTTCAATACTATGTTAATATTAAATGATAATAGTTCCATAAAAATACCACATGAGCTTTATAAATTGAAAACAATATATATGTTTAGCATGTTGGGTAAAGATTATAAAAATATTATGGGTAAAATTAAAAAATTAACGGGCAATTATAATACACTAAAAGATTTATGTTCACGATGCAGATGACATCAATCGTGTGATCTCTGCAGGTGCAGATGCGATCCTCATTGGAACCGCAATCATTAAGAGTAGTGATGTGTACACCAAAACAAAA
>JAUVLI010000018.1 GCA_030600775.1 Fidelibacterota bacterium
GAAATTAGAAATAAAAATATTATTGTTTATTATATAGCAAGATAAAAAAATGAGGAAATATGAAAAATAAAATATTACTTTATAACGGGAAAATATTTACAAAAAATGGAATAGATAAAGATAACACGGCTATTCAAATAAAGGGTAATAAAATTGAAAGAATCGGTTCTGATGATGAATTGAAACAAATTATTAATAGCAATATAAAGACGATTGATCTGGAGGGCAAAGTTGTATTTCCCGGATTTATTGATACACATTTTCATTTGTCTGAATGGGCAAAAAGAAAAAAGATGGTAAATTTAGATAATTTTAATTCTTTAGAAGATGTATTAATTCATCTACAGAAAAATATTCCTGCCGGCGAGTGGTATTTTGGTGGTGGTTGGAATCATAATGATTGGAAAGAAGATCGTTTACCAAATATGAACGATCTGTTATTTATCAAAAATAAAAAAGTAATTTTGTTCAGTAAAGATTTTCATTCAGCTTGGATAAATGATCCTGTGTTAGATCTCTTTGACACAAAAGAATTGGTTCATTTTATTCAAAAGAAAATGATAGAAACAAATAATTTAAAACAAATAACTGGAATAATTAAGGAAGAAGCAATAGATAAATTAATTAATCCATTGATAAAAGAAATTGAATCACCGATATTTGATGATCCTAAGGAATATTTTGAAGAATTGAATAAAGTTGGGTTGACTTCAATTCACACAATTGAGACATTCAAAGATTATCAAAAATATAAAGAATTATATCAAAATATTTATAAAAGAGGTCCAAGATTAGGATTTTTAATTTATGAAAGAGACAAAGAGCAGATTTTTAGAAAACGAATAAAAACAGGAAACGGCGGAAATTGGTTCAAATATTTGGGATTAAAGATTATTCTTGATGGTGCTTTAGGCAGTCAAAGTGCTTGGATGAGAGAACCGTATGAAAATAAATTCGATGATGTTGGAATAAATTTTTATGATGATGAAACATTGGAAAAAATTGTTGAAGAGGCAGAACTAAATGAAAATTCTATAGCAATTCACGCTATCGGAGATAAGGCATTAGAACAATTATTAAATGTTTTTGAAAAATATAACTTGTCACGGAAATCACAATATCGTATTGAACATGCTCAAATTATTCCTCCGGATCTATTCGAAAAGATCAAATTGTTAAGACCAAAATTATCAATGAATCCGTCTCATATATTTGCTGATATTAAAATAGCTAATAAACATTGGGGAGATCGTTCTCGTTATGCTTATAGATTTAGAAGTTTATTAAATGAAAATATTCCATTTTCCTTTGGATCCGATGCCCCTGTAGAAAAAATAAATCCTTGGAAAGGAATAAGAGCAGCGGTTCAAAGACAAAGTAATAATGGAGAATCCTGGTATCCGGAAGAAAAAATAACATTGACTGAGGCGATAAATGCTTACACGATAAACGGTGCAAAAATTTCAAATGAAGATGATGTCAAAGGGAAATTGTCAAGTGGATATTTAGCTGATCTTTTTGTCGCTTCAGAAAATCCTTACGAAATTGATATTGATGATATTGAAAATATTGAATCGTTATTGACAATTATCGATGGAAATATTGTCTATAATAAATTATAAAAACAGAGATAAATTTTAACAATGAAGTATTTTTCTAAAACGCAGTCACCCTTATTTAGTATGATCGCAGTCATACCAATGGCTCTTTTTTATGAGATATTTGTTTTTATTAATAATAGATCTGACATAAATGGTATAAGAAACGGAGCTGATATTTTATTAAAAAGAATATTAGTAAAATTCGGATTCCATGGTTTTGAAGCTACAATATTACTTTTTTTAGTTCTTTTTATTTTAGTGTCGATTGTTCATAAAATTCATTTTAAGCATAAAAAACTTGGATTGGAATTTTATCCTTTTATCATTATTGAAAGTATAATTTATTCATTTTTATTGTATTTTATTACTCGTTACGTAATTTCAAATGTTGCAGTATTGATGATAAATTCAGAAACTGTTCAAATAATTAGTTACAGTTTAGGTGCGGGTGTTTACGAAGAATTAGTCTTTAGAGCTATTTTATTGCAGTCGTTTTTCATTCTTTTCAGAAATACTTCTTTGAATCCTTGGGTAGGAAGAATTATTTCATTGATCTTATCATCATTGGTTTTTGCAGGAGTTCATTACATTGGTAATTTTGGAGAAGTATTTAATTTTATTACATTCTTAGCAAGATTCACAGGAGGAATGTTGCTTGGCATTCTCTATTTTTTTAGAGGATTTGCGATAACTTCTTATACACATGCATTTTATGATATATTGCTAATTTATGTTTAAATAAATAGATGGAGGTAAAATCATGAAAAAACGAAAATCGGCAGTAGCAGGACAATTTTATCCGGGTGGAAAAACAGAATTACAGGAAACAATTGATAAATATTTTGAGGAAATAACAATTGAGATTCCCGAAGAAAAGGAGATAATGGGAATAATTGCTCCGCACGCAGGATACATATTTTCCGGATTTCAAGCGGCGAAAGCATATAAAAACATAATTGACAGAAATTATGAAACAGTATGTGTTATCAGCCCGAGTCATCAAGAATATTTTGAAGGATGTTCCGTCTATTCCGGGGATGCCTATGAAACACCTTTGGGAGCAACAAAAATCAATGATGAAATGAGAAAGATCATTGATAAATTTGATGTGATAAATATTTCTGATAATGGACATCATTCCGAACACTCCTTGGAAGTTCAATTACCATTTATTCAAGTTGCATTATCAAATTCATTCTCATTAATTCCAATTGTAGTTGGTTTGCAAAATTATTCTACGATAAAAGGTTTATCAAAAGTGATAGAATTCTTAAAAAAAGAAATGAAAGATAAAATATTATTTGTAGCGAGTTCTGATCTATCCCATTTTCACAATTATGAAACTGCGGAAAAAATGGACAAAACACTCGTAAAATTAATTGATGATTATAATTATGAGAAGTTGTGGAAAAAAATTCAGTTAAATGAAATTGAAGCATGTGGAGGTGGACCGATTGTAGCAATGATGATGGGGTTGGGTAATATTACCGATAGAAAGACCAAGACATTTGGATATATGAATTCAGGTGATGTGATTGTTGATAAAAGTAGAGTTGTTGGATATACTTCAGCGGTAATTTATAAATAAAAGAGGAGGAATAATGAATATTTCAAAAGAAAAGAAAATAGAAATGTTGAAAGCAGTAAGAAATCATTTGGAATATAAATTACTTGGAAAGCAGAAATCATATTTGCTTGAAGATGAGTTTTATGATGAAAAATATGGATTATTCGTAACTCTGCATGAGAAAGGAGATTTAAGAGGATGTATTGGATTGATAAAAGGGATAAAGCCATTGAGAAGTGGAATAATTGAAATGGCGGAATCGGCTGCATTTCAGGATCCAAGATTTTCACCGGTAACAAAAGATGAATTAGATGATATAGAAATTGAAATCTCAATATTAAGTCCGTTGAAAGAAATCGATGATTGGCAGAAAATAATTCCTGGAGAACATGGTGTTGTAATGTCAGATAATTTTCATCAGGCGGTATTTTTACCACAAGTGGCAACTGAACAAAATTGGAATTTGGATACAATGTTAAGAAATTTAGCAATGAAAGCAAGAATAGATCCGGAATCTTATAAAGATGATGGAATAAAATATAAAATTTTTACAGCAACAATTTTTTCAGAAAAGGATGAAAAATAAAATGGAATTTATATTGATTGGAAGTGGAAAGGTTGGAACTGCATTTACTTATCATTTAGAAAAAAATGGAAATAAATGTATTGGAGTTATTGAAAAAGAATTATCAAATTATAAAATATTTTCAAAAAATATTCGGAAAATAAAACAATTTCAAATTGAGGACAAATTACCAAAATCCGATTTCATTATCGTCACCGTAAATGATGATGAAATTGAAAATATTGTAAGCGATTTAAGTAGTAATAATTATTTAAATACTAAACATATTTTTCATACAAGTGGTTTTTTATCTTCAAATATTTTTAGAAGTATTGAAAGTAGGAAAGTTGAATTTCACTCTATTCATCCGTTGATTTCCATGCCGAATGCAAAATCAGCCATCGAAAATTTACCAAAAGCATATTTTGCAATTGAAGGTGAAAATGATATTTGGATGAATGAAATTGTAGAGATAATAGGGGGGAAGTCATTTAAAATTTTGGCAGAAGAAAAACCATATTATCACACCGCAGCAGTGATCATTGGGAATTTATTTATTGGACTTTTGAAAATGAGCCAAGTTGTTGCCGAACAAAGTAATATTGATGAATCGACTTACATGAAATATTTTAATCCGCTGATCCAAAGCGTTTTAGATAATGCTACGAAAAGTGGAATTAATTCGGCATTAAGTGGACCAATTCAGAGAAACGATACAAAGGTTATTGAAAAACAAATTGAGATTTTAGAGAAAATTGGTAATGAATATATTGTTAATATTTATAAAGAGTTGGTTGAATATATAAAAAAGGTAAGAAATTGAGATATTTATCATAAAAAATTATTTAGATAAATAATTAAAAAACTGATAGTAACATCAAATTTATAATAAACATTACATTTATCATAAAAATAAATATTGCTACAAATTCAGATTAAATAATTTTTATTTACGAGTTTAGAAAAACGACAAGAACCAAGATTACCCACCGCTATAAAGCATTTGCAGAATAGCGGTTAGGTGTATCTTGTGGTTAAGTTGTTACCAACTTTTTCTTCCTGGCCTTTCTTTTCGTGGACGAGCTTCATTGACTTTGATGTTTCTGTCTTTTACAGAAGTTCCATCTAACTCTTGTATTGCTTTTTTACCACCCTCTTGTTCGTTCATTTCGACAAATCCAAAACCTTTAGACCTTCCGGTTTCTCGATCTTTGATTATAATTGCTTTCACAATTGATCCATATTCTTCGAACATTTGTTTAAGATCGTCTTCTGTCACTTCATATGACAAGTTTCCTACATAGATATTCATCTATTCTCCTCAAATTCTCGCGTTTTTAAATTACACTACCGAAAAACCAAACGCAAGAGTTTGTCGATAGTTTTTTGCCAACAGTTGGCAATATTATTTTATACATAATAAATACTCTAAACATATAATTATGTATTTTGATTTTGTTTAATATAGAAAAATGTTTCAACATAGATGGAAAAATTTACAAATTCCCTCTATGTGATAATAATGTGTTTATAAAGAAATTTTCAGTATGTAAAAAAAATAAAACCGAAAATTTATTAATTGTCTGCTTTTGCTGTTTAATTTTTATAATTCGTCTGTTCCTTTAATTTCTCTTTTTATTCAACGCTATATATTAAAAAAAAATAATACTAATGTCAAGAAAAATGTTTTTATCTGGATAAAAGAACACTTCAGAATATTTAAATCTTCTGAAGTGTTCCTCTAAATCATTTATATTATGGAATTTATTATTTTAATAATTTATTAGTTGTTCCAAATTTATGAATTGGTGGTTTTTGTAATATTTTTTTTATTCCATTTTTAGTTTTAATAAAATGTTCTCTTGATGAGCTAATATTTGTAGTTAATGCAGTTCTTGCAAAAGTTAGTGTTTGAATGGTACTAGCTTTAGTTAAAGAACTATTATCTAAATTAAAATACTGTTCTTGATATTTCAGTTCTTTTGCCTCAACTATGTCAATTAGGGTCATTTCTAATTTATCGTTATTTGATGAGGCAGACATAATTATTGTGTCTGCATCTGTGCCTTCTCCATCAATTATTGTCAATTGATTCCCATCAAGTTCCCATTTTGATGTATCTATAGATGGATCACCAAGATAATTAATTTCAGTTACGTAAACATCTCCATTTATATTAAAATCGAGTTCCACTCCTGACAATTCTCGTTTCATCCAGATATTTATAACAGGAGTATTTAAAGTTGTTGGAGTATTTGCTGTGATACTTATTTGTTTCACTTCTATAGAGCCACTACTTACTGTTACTGAGTCATTGCTGTCAGAATAATTGATCAATGAGATATCATTTGAAACAGTTAATTTGAAATTGGTAGTATCCCAACCAACATTATTGTTTAAATAATCATCGTTGGATTTTTGGTAATAGGTATATGTACTATCATTAATTGAAAAATCAAAGCTCATTGATTTTGTCACGGTAGATTCATAAGATTCATAAGAATAACTGAAAAAATAACTTGGATAACCAATTGTTAAATTGTCTAAAGCAACACTACTATATGTCGGATAATGATAAGCGTAGTGAAAATAAGATAGTGTGATACTACCCATTTCTTTAGAAAGAGCATCACCGCTAATAGTTATTTCACCAATTCCTTCCTCAAATAAATTATATGCTGTTTGGTTAGAATTTGTAGTTAATTCAATTTGAGTATTACAGTCATTAAAATACCAGATGTTTTCAGTTAAAAATGATTCAGTAACTGAGTTATTGTCACTGCCATCATCGCTGTCCAAAAAACAACCTGATAAAATCATTAATGATAACATCAAAATAATTGTTAGTAGTTTTTTCATTTTGTCTTTCCTTTAATTTAATTTTTTTATTTTTAACATAATCTGAATGTTACAAAAGAAAAAATTATAAAACAAGGAAATAATTTTAAAAAAAATTATTTATACTATTTCTTTTGCTATAATAAATATTTATTAATAAATTAAAACTCATTAAAAAATATTAGCAATTAAATAGAAATTGAAAATATGAAAAAGAAATTAGTATTAGCCACTCGTAATAGAGACAAAATTAGAGAAATAAAAAATAAACTTGGAAAAGATATTGATATTTTAACAATTGATGATTTTGATCATATTCCTGAAGTTATTGAAGATGGTGAAACATTAGAGCAAAATGCAATTAAAAAGGCAAGAATTATACATAAATATACAAAATTGCCAACAATTGGAGATGATACGGGTTTATTAGTAGATGCGTTAGGTGGAAAACCCGGTGTATATTCCAGTAGATTTGCAGGAGAGAATGCAACCTATGATGAGAATGTTGATAAATTATTAGATGAATTAAAGAGTGTTTCTTGGGAACAAAGAGATGCTAAATTTATTACAGTTGTAGCATATATGGACAATAATTCAGAGTGGACCGTAGAAGGAAAAGTAGAAGGAAAAATAATCAAGCAAAAAAGAGGGAATAGTGGATTTGGTTATGATCCGGTTTTTTATTATGAAAAATTAGGTAAGACATTTTCAGAAATGGATATAGAAGAAAAAAATAAAATCAGTCATCGAGCAATTGCATTAAAGAAATTTGTTGAAAAATATAAAAAAATAAATTAAACTAATGTTTAGTGATAATGAAAAATATTTATTATATTATTTGAAAAAATTAAGGAGTAAAATAATAAGGCCAATTTGTTAAAGAGAAGATGAGATTAAATTCGAAATTATAATGTTGAAAAAAATATAATTTGAAGAAAATATTACTGACAATTGGTCTATTAACATTTTTCATTAGTTTGTCATTCGGACAAAGTGGAAACAGTTCTTTAGGTATTAAATATTCATATCGACCAGCTGGGGTTATGCCAATATTATTTTCGGCTCCATCCGGATTCGAGAAATATAAATTAGATACAAACAATCCAATTTCTGTTGCTATGCCAAAATTGGTTAATGAAATAAAATTATTTCAGTTAACAAATGATAATGGTGATGTTTTGATCCAATATGAAAAAATTGGAGATTATTATGTAACCATACCTTCATATATTTTTCTAAGTGATTATTATAAACTTAAGATTGATCATATAAAAAGGCAAGAATGGAATAAAAAAATCGCTAAGGAAGTTACAAAAGAAAAAAAAGAGCAGGGTGCTGTATTCGAGATTGGTGCCGATATTGCCGGTCAGAGAGTATCATTGAGAGTTAATGGAAATATAACAATTTCAGGAAAGTATAATAATCAAACTCAATCTACAAGATATACTTCATCGCAAGAGGCGGCAAAATCAAATAATTTTGTTCTTGACCAAACACAAAGTTTCAATATCGAAGGGAGAATTGGTGACAGAATAAGCATGAAAGTTCATCAAGATAGTGAGAATAGTTTTGATTTCGAAAACCAATTAAAAATTTATTATACGGGAAAGGAAGATGAAATTGTGCAGAGAGTAGATGCCGGGAATATTGGTTTATCTTTGCCTGCAACTAAGTTTGTTAGTGGAAAAGCATCCAACAGTGGTTTATATGGAATTAAAGCATTTATGAAATTGGGACCTGTTGATTTGACAACTATTATGTCTGTTGAAAAAGGCCAGAGTAAGGAAAAAACTTGGGGTGGTGGTAGTGAAGGAAGTAGTGTAAAGATCAATGATTATGATTATATTAAAGATACATATTTTTATCTCGATGAATTCTATCTTAAACAATTATATCCATTAGATGGAAGAGAATTTAAATTTAATTCGGATAAAATAGTTACTGATTTTTATTTGTATATTTCATGTACCGAAACAGAGCAATCTGCATTCAATGCAGTTGCTTATGTTGATCCTTCGGATACATCCCAATATATAAACGAAACAGAAAAATTGTTTTTTAGAAAATTAGAGCAGAAAGATTATGAATTAAAATCAGAAATGGGAATTGTTAAAATCCAAACAAGTTTTACACAAGAAAAAGTTTTAGCAGTGGCTTATCAGACAGATGATGGTACTGAAGTGGGTGATGTTGTAGAATCTATGGATGAATATCCTCAAAAATTAAAATTGATCAGACACAGTTCTCCAAATCCTCAATATAAGACATGGGATTTAGAATTAAAAAATGTATATAATCTTGGTGCAAGAGGGATTAATAAAGATGGATTTGACTTAAAAATATATTATAATAATGGAAATGTTAGGCAAAACGGAAATGAAAATTGGTCATCTTTTTTACAACTATTTGGATTGGATAATGATGACGATAGTCATTCAGGGAATCCAAACGGACAGATTGATATTGAAGATAATTCGAATGTAGTAAAACTATTTGATGGTGAATTATGGTTGCCTTTTACTTATCCATTTGAAGCGGCGTCTAAAGCTGGTGATGATATGAATGCATATTATAATGATGAATTAGACCAAGATACAACATTATCGTCTTCACTTTTATATCATGGTGATAGAGCATCTATTACCGATATACAAAATGAGAGTAAATTTATTATAGAAGTTACATATAAAAATAGAAGTGATTTTATTCAATTAAATGATATGATGATAATAGAAGGCAGTGAAGAAATTACGATAAATGGACAAAAATTATCCAAAGGAATTGATTATGAAATTGATTACTTTGCAGGTTCTATACAATTAATAAGTACAAAAGCAAAAAATCCCAATGGAAAATTAAAAATCACATACGATTCTCAACAACTATTTCAATTAGATAAGAAAACAATAGCAGGAATGAGAGCAGAATATAAGTTTGGTAATAATTCGTTTTTAGGTGGAACATTTATGTATTATAATAAGTCGTCTTTAGATGATCAAGTTCGGATCGGTGAAGAACCATTTAAAAATTATATTTGGGATCTTAACGGACAAGCTAGTTATGATCTTGATTGGATGACTTGGGCTATTAATGCTTTACCACTTATTAGAACAGATAGTAAAAGTTCAATAAAAATAGATGGTGAAATAGCACAAATTATCCCTAATCCTAATACAATCAGTAATGAAAGTACTGGTGATCCCAATGGAGTGGCTAAAATAGATGATTTTGAAGGAGTAAAAAGAGTTACTTCAATGGGAATTATGTATAAAAGTTGGAAAAGAGCAAGTAAGCCAACCAATACATTTTTTGATCATACTTTTAGAGAAAGAGGATTCTTGTTTTGGTTTAATCCATATAATAAAATTGATGTAAGAAATATTTGGCCAAATAAAGAGACAAGTAATACTGAAGATAATGGTATTAATATTTTAAATATTGTATTAGATCCGGAAGTAAATGGAATTACTGGTAATGAAACAAAGGTAGATCCGAGACAGACATGGGGCGGTATTATGAAACCGTTATATTCCGGTTCGTATAATCAAACCAAAAGTAAATATATTGAAATTTGGGCAAAGGGAGAAACCGGAACGATTCAAATTGATATTGGTAAAATTAGTGAAGATATTAATAACAATTATATGTTGGATACCGAAGATGGGTGTGATACACTAATAAAAAAAATGAAAAATGATATAATTGATGAAAAAGGTGGAAGAACAGAAGATATTGGAATAAATTTATTAACAGATGAGGAAGAGATAGCATTGGGATGGGATCCCAAAATTGATAATTTTATTAGGGATACAGAAAATTCAAATAGTAGCAATGCAGAATATCGTTATTATAATGGTACTGAAAATAATGCTGAAGAAACAAATAACTATCCCGATACAGAAGATTTAAACGGAAATGCTAAATTAGATGTTTTAAATGATTATTTCACTTACGAATTAAATCTTGAATCAAGTTCTTGGATGATTTCAGAAACTGAAACGGAAAATGGATTTAAAACAGGTTGGAAGTTATACAGAATACCACTAAATAAAGCAGTTGATTCTATTGGAAATGCTAATTTGGCTCATGTGGAATTTATAAGATTATCTTTTGGAAATGTTGTTAAGCAAGATACTGTACAAATCGCTTCTGTAGCAATTGTTGGCAATGAATGGCAGGAAATTGGTATAACAGATACCATTTCATCCGGATATCATAAAGATGATGACATGTTTGCTATTACAGTTGTGAATACAGAGGAAAATGCAGAATATGAGTCACCGGAAGGTGTGCAAGGTAAATTAGATAAAATAAATAATATCCGAGCAAGAGAACAATCGTTATGTTTGAAATTAAACAATTTGCCATCGGGACAGGAAGCCGCAGCAGAAAAATTATTATATAAAGATATAGATCTTTTAATGTATAAGCAGTTAAAAATGTACATTCATGGTGATTATAATTTACCAAGTGAGAATACGCTCATTAGTGCAAGTATTAGATTGGGAAGAATAATAAATAATAATTTTGAATATTATGAAGTTGAAACACCGGTCTATAATGGATGGGATAAGAGAAATGAAATATTATTGGATTTTGAAAAATTAACAGAACTTAAGATGAGAAATGAGTTTGATGGTGAAATTTATAGAAATCCGAAAACAGGTGTGAAAGAATATCATCTTGTGGATAAAGATACCGGAGAACTTACAGGCCAAATATATAGAATTGTAGGGAATCCCGCATTATCAAGATTAAAAAAACTTATTGTTACAGTGAAAAATAATGACCCATTTCAAAATTATACTGGTGATGTATGGTTGGATGAATTGAGAGTCAGCGATACAAAAAATGAAAAAGGAATGGCAATTCGTGGTCAGGTAAATATGAAATTTGCTGATGTTGCCAGTTTAAATGTGAACGCTCAAAAAAAAGATGCTGAATTTCACGAAGTAAATAGAAAAGATGCAGGAAGTGCTGGAAATCAAAATGATAGTAAATCATTCAATATTTCCTCTAGTTTTAAACCAAGTAAGATATTACCGAAAAAATGGGGTTATTCACTTCCAGTGTCAATTAGCTATTCGAAATCTGAGAAGTCACCTAAATATTTTCCAGGTAGTGATATTATTTTAATTGATGTTCCAGATAGTGTAAAAAATCTATCGACAAGAAAATCTTATAATACATCAATAGGTAAAAATACTAATACGGACTCTTGGCTGATGAAAAATACATTGGAAGCGATTAAATTAGATTTTAGTGCTACCAATAATAAAAATAGTAGTTTTGACACTAAAAAAGACAAGCAAACCAATTACAATGGGAAAGTTAGTTATAAATTAAATTTTGAAAAGGGCGATGGGATCTCTTTCTTAAAATGGATACCAATTTTTGGTAAAAAACTTGAACATAAAAAGTTTTATTGGAAACCAGACAATATTTCTTTAGGTATGAATATGAAAGAATCAAAAAGAGATATTACTAAAAGAATAAATCCGGATTCTACAACTACGACTCATAATTTTGATATGAATCGTAATGCAAGTATTAATTATGATCCATTTGAAAATATATCTATGAAATATACTCGTGGTTTACATTCAAATTTAAAAAATTATATTGATGATAAAACAAAATTATTTACAAAATTTACTCCTGGATATGTCAATACAAGGTCAGAATCATTTTCTACAGGATATACTTTAAATTTAGCTAAATGGTTTTCTCCGAAATTAAATTATAGTACATCTTATTCATATAACAAATCTCTTGATAGAGATTATGCTTCTACATCTAATGCACGAAAAATAAGTACTAATTTCCGATTGGATTTTATTAAAATATTAGATTCATTCAAAAAAACCGGAAATAAAAATAATAGTAGTGAAAAATCTCAGAATGCTACTGAGCGTTATAGACCTCAAAATATTAAAAATCAAGATAATAACAAAAACAAGGAGAATGAAAACAAACAGGATACTGAAAAAAAGAAAAAGATAAATCTCGGTGCATTACTTAAAAAAGGAATAGGGAAAATTGATCCAATTTCGGTAACAATGTCTGAAACAAAAAACGTTAATAATGTAGGTGTGATTTTATATGAAGATTCATTGGGACATGGGCAAACTAGTGTCAATCCTTGGTATCGTTTTGGATTGTCTGAAACTCCATCTGATTCTACATCAACAGATAAAGGGAAATATACATTAGGTAAAAAAGTTTCTCAAAATCTGTCATTAAATTCAGGAATTAAAATTACTAAAAATTTATCAACAAGTTTAAATTTTAAAGTTGATGTAAGTAATAATTATTCTAATGGAAACATTTATAAAAATATGACCATCAGTTATTTTCCATTGGGGAAAAAAGGTGAAGAAGGATTTCCAATGCCAAATTGGAATGTATCTTGGAATGGATTGGAATCGGTAAAATTTCTTAATAAAGTATTTAAAAATTTGTCAATCAGTCATGCATTTTCCGGAGGAAAACAAATCAGTATAAAAGATACTACGGAAACCGGCTCAAAATATTCTCAAAATTTTAGTCCACTTATTCAATTAAATATGTCATTCAAAGGTGATATTCGATCAAATTTAGGATTTTCAAGGAATTTGTCAATAGATAATGGTAGCGGTGATACCAGGCAATCAATTTCTGAAAATGCAAATTTATCCATATCATATAGTTATAGTGGTGGAATGAATATCCCAATTCCTTTTATGAAGGATCTCAATGTAACTAACAATATAACTTTTACTGTTAATGGTAGCTATGGTAAAAGTTATCAAAATAAATATACTAAAGTAGGGAATGATGAAAATTTTAATAAAAGAAATAATTGGAAATTAAAAACGGATTTAAATTATCAATTTACAAAAAATATAAATGGTTCTGCTTTTTTTACTTATGGTGAATCAAAATTAGATACCGGACCTGACAGAATTTCAAGAGATTATGGATTGAAAGTTAATATTAGAATTAGTGGATAATATCGGGGAAATGAATATGAAGAAAAATAAAAGAAAAAATAAAGTAATTATTGTATTAATAATGTTATTATTAAATAGTGTTATGTTTGGGAAAACACCGGTTTTCAATGGTGATAGTGCATATCAATATTTGACAAAACAAACCAATTTTGGACCTCGAAATCCGGGTAGTAATGGATATGAAAATTGTAAAAAGTGGTTAATTGGTTTTGCAGAAAAAAATAGCGATAAAGTTGAATTACAAAAATTTATAGGTGTTGATCCAAAATCAAAAGAGAAAATTTCGATGACAAATATTATTGCTCGTTTTGATCCGAAAAACACAGAACGAATAATGTTATCTGCTCATTGGGATACACGTCCATGGGCGGATGAAGGAAATTACAAAAAAGATGAACCAATATTAGGTGCAAATGATGGTGCAAGCGGGATTGCAGTTTTGCTTCATATTATGGAGTTGTTAAAAGAGAATGATTTGAGTTTCGGTGTTGATGTTGTTTTTTGGGATGGAGAGGATTTGGGAAGATCAGGTCATCCTTATGAATTTTGTCAAGGTTCTCGTTATTATTCATTGCACATTATTAAACCAAAGCCACAAGAAGGAATTGTAATTGATATGATAGGTGATGCCGATCTGAAAGTTTTTTTTGAAGGTAATTCAATGGAATTTAATCTGGATCTTATGATTGATGTTTGGAATATTGCCTCTAAATTGAATTATGGAAAATATTTTATTAAAAAGTATGGACCAACAATGTATGATGATCATGTTCCTCTGTCTTATATTGCTGGAATTCCTACAATAGATATTATTGATTTTAAGTATCCTAATGAAAATGTTAATTATTGGCATACTCATAATGACACAGCAGATAAATGCTCACCAAAAAGTTTAAAGATTATTGGTGACATTCTAATTTATTGGTTGTATCATAGATAATGGGTATAATTGACGGAAAAAAGGAAATATATGAAAATGAATAGAAAAATGTTGATATTAATTTTTACTGTAATTATTTTTTATAGTTGTGGTCCGGAAGCACCTTCAAAATATGATAAATATTATGAGATTCCGGAATTGTCAGAATATGAAATATTGTATAATCAAAATTTAAAAGAAATTCATTTACAAACTTATGTAAATGATAACTCCATCGGATCGATGAATTATGTAAATGTTGACATTTATTATCCAAAATCCGATACAGTTTCTTTTAAGGTTACTCTTAACGATTCTGGTAAAAATGGCGATCAGATCCCTTACGATCAATATTTTGGATTTACTTATAATCCAAGTTTACCTGACATACCTCTTGGAGTTTTAAAAGCCGTTTTTAATGCTCAAGATAGTGATAATAATAATGCAGAAACCGTTACTGATTCAATAATATTTGATTTAAACTATGCACCTGTAATTGAGAATATTAATGCACCGGATTCTATTCAACTACCTACATCCGGAGAAGAATATATTTACATTCATGCTACGGTAAGTGATGCAAATGGTTTAGAAGATATTAGAACTGTTTATTTTCAGGTTGAAGATAATGATAATCCGGGAACTTGGAGCAATAGTTTTCCATTATATGACGATGGAAATGAAAATTATAAAGATAATGTTTCCGGTGATGGTATTTTTTCAGGAGGCTTTTCAATTGAGCCCAATAATAAACTAGCTACAAATTATTTAAGATATATTGCAATTGATTATTCTGATGAACAGAGTGAAGTCATCATAGATTCAATTGTTATATATTGATCAAAGGAGTTTGAATATTGAATAAAAAAATTCTAAAAATTATTATAATAAATTTTGTTTTGTTAAGTTCAGTTTTTGCAAGATCGTTTGTTGCAAATACATTTACATTAAACGATACACTGCCTGATTCTATTGCCTACGAGGGCATTGGTTCAAATGGTGTAAGTGATATTCATGTAAAAGATGATTCTACTTTATTGTTTGCTAGCGGTTCCGGATTGTCAATTACTTATGATAGCGGAGAAAGTTTTTACACTTATTATAATTCTCTTGGTAGTGTTGCTTATGGTGCTGTTTCTGCAATAACTTCATTAGGAGATAAAATATGGATTGCGACTGCTTATGATTCTGTAATAAGTGGAGAAAGTTTATCTGTTGGGAACGGAATAAGTTATTCTGAAGATGGAGGACATAGCTGGCAGCATTTTTCACAAATGACGGATCATGTCGATTCAAATTTTGTAATATATTTTGGTGATACATTAGACGCTTTACCGATTACTGTAGCTGTACAAAACATTACTTATGATCTTGCAGTAAATGTAAATTCTGATGGAGATACGATATTATGGGCTACAAGTTGGGCTGGTGGAACAAGATGCAGTTATGATCTTGGTAAAAATTGGAAACGAGTCGTTTTGCCTCCTGATGATCTGGATACATTAGATGAAAATAGTTCACACGATTTTGATTTAAGTCCGTCGAGTGGAAACTTAGGATTCGAAGAAAATTTTAATCATATGTCATTTAGCGTTATTGCTTATGGTGATACTATTGTAGTTGGAACAGCTGCCGGAATAAATATCTCTTATGATAGCGGTATTACTTGGATAAAATACAATGCTCAAAATTCCGGTATTAGTGGGAATTTTGTAAGAGCATTATATAAAGATGATAATGGGAAAATCTATGGTGCGGCTTTACCGGCAAATAATCCAACTGAATATTATTCATTAGTTTATTCTGAACTTGATGGAAGCGGTAATTTGCAATGGTTCGCTACTTTGAAAAATACAAATATTTATAATATTACTTCAAATGACAATTATGTTTTTGTTGGTAGCGAAAATGGATTGTACACAAGTAGTGATGGTTGGAGTTGGGTAAAAAATGGTGCAATAATGGATGATGCCGGTGTACGAATTTATTCAGAAAAGATTTATGATGTTACAGTTGATAATAATGGTAATTTATGGATTGGAACCAATGATGGTTTAGCTAAATCGAATGATGATGGTGTAACTTGGGAAATAATCAGAAGAGTACGATCACTTCCTAATTTAAATAAATTGGATATGAGCGTTTATCCCAATCCTTTTTCGCCATCGCGAATAAATTTATACAATAATGAAGGACATGTAAGAATTCATTGTAACTTTCCTAAAGATGGCACGGCAACTTTAGAGGTTTTTGATTTTGGAATGAATAAAACGAAGACAGTAATGAAAGATATTTCAGTTTTGAAAGGAGAAAAAGATTTTGTGTGGAATTGTAAGAATGGAATGAACGATGTTGTGGCAAATGGAACTTATTTTATTAAACTTACTTTCAATTCCGAAGACAAACAAAAAATTGATTGGACAAAATTAATAGTATTGGATTAGGAATAAATATGAAAAAAATCAAACAAATTAAAGATAAATTCAATAAATCAGTTTTATTTATTTTAATAGGTATTAACGGACTGATGGCGGTTGAAACAGGCGGATATGCAGGAGCATTTTTGAGAATGCCTGCTGATGCAAGGGCAGCGGCATTGGGAAATAGTTTAGGCGGAGTTCTTAATGATATTACCGGAATATATGAAAATCCTGCTAATGTTCCGTTTTTAGAAAGCAAACAATTTACGAGTTCTTTTCAATTCCTTTCATTAGATAGATCACATAGTATGATTGGTTTTGGAACAAATCTACCACCAACTGCAGGAATGTCTGTTATTTGGATCCATGCTGGTGTGGATGATATTGAAGGCAGAAATTCTACCAATAATTTTACGGAAATGTATAGCACGAGTCAAGATGCAATTTATAGCACTTTTGGGATAAAAATATTAGATAAATTGTCATTGGGAGCTACCGTAAAAATATTATACGATAGATTACCGCATGCCACTTCTTCAGGATTTAGTATGGATTTAGGAGTTACAATTATTCCTTTAGAAAATCTCACTATAGGGATAACTGCAAAAGACATTTCAGGAAAGGTTAAATGGAATACCGGAGATTGGTTTATGTATCAAATGCAGAAAGAAGATAAATTTCCAAAGCTTTATAATGTGAATGTATCTTATAAATATAAAGATAAGATCTTATTTTCGGGAGCATTCAAAGGTAGTAATACAATCAATCCCACTTATCATTACGGAGTAGAATTAAATGTTATACCTCATTTTATTGTTAGAGGTGGAGTTGATGATAAGATGCCTGTAATTGGGATTGGAACGGAATATGAGATATGGAAAAATATTAGCACAAGAATTGATTATGCTTTTCTTTTTGGAAGATATGAAGAAGGAGTCAGCAATGTCTTTACTTGGAATATTAAATTTTAACATAAAAATATTGTAGAGGAAATTATGAAAGGGAAAATTAAATTATTTATTTTATTTGTTATGATAATCGGCATTGGTTCGAATTTATTTGCGAATTTTGGTTTGCCCGGATTATCACTTCCAAATGATATTTTGACTGGATATAATTACGATTTGGTCTCAATGTTGAAACAAAATAAAATCGAAGGGAAATTATTTTATGCCGCTTACTCTCCTTGGATGTATGATACAAAATATTCGGTGATCAATTATTCATTTAAAGATGGATTCGTTGGATTTAAGGGATTATTATCCGATGAGATAGAAATTCGTGGTGAACAACCAACTGATGAGCCGATTGGTGAAACACAATATTATAATTGTGCAATCGGTGGTGGGAAGTTTTTCAAGAAAGATAAGTTAATAATAGGAATTTCGGGAAATGTTCTTTTTGAAAAATTATATTATCAAACCGCCTGGGGATTTTCAATCAATTCAATGTTGCAATATAAATTCAATGAATTTTATAAACCGTATGTTGGAATTGATAATTTAGGGAAGATGGGAAAGTTAGAAGATGAATCAACAGCATTACCTACCAAATATTTTGCTGGTAATGAATATAATTTTAGAAATATTAAAGTTGAGACATCATTGGGAATGGACAATGACCAAAAAGTATTTTATAGATTGAGTGCTTATTATTTAAATAAATATGGAACAATTTCAACTGGATATTCATCTTATGAAGATGCTTTTCATTATGGAATTCAAGTGTTTGTTAAAAATTATGCAATTGGATTTGGACAATTTATTTATAGAGAAGAAATACAATCTCCATTCATGTTTTCTATTTCAATTATGTAAAATAGTGAATAGAACAAATTTAAATTTCTAAAATAATTTTAAGGGAAAAATGACTACAAAAAAAATTAGAGTAATTGTGTCATTTACCATGTGAAATTCAGCTTATTGAATATTTCACCGGATCATTTTGCTAAAATTATTTCACAATTCATTTGCAATTCAAAAAAAATAAAACTATTATATAAAAGGTTTTTGAAATAAGTTATATACAAGGGAAGTTCGTGAAAATCGAACACAGTCGCGCTACTGTAATCGGTAACGATTCTGATAATTAACCACTGTTCCAATATGTTGGAATGGGAAGGTGTCAGATAGGATGAACCGAAAGTCAGGACATCTTGATATAACTTTTTGCTTAAGAATTTCGCGTAAAAAGGAGGAAGCAATTGTGAATAAAGTTTTTGATTTATTCATCTTTAATCAGTTGGGGTCGTTTGTAAATAATAAAAGTATTTTTGTTTAATGTATTATATAACGAAAATATTTTTGTTCATTTTGTTAGTAATTAATTTTGCATTTTCATTGTCAAATTACAATTCTGGGAAAGTTGTTGATGAAAATAATGACGGAATTCCAGTTGTATATATTCACGATTTAAACAAAGATATTTGGAATATTACAGATTCTGAAGGAAATTATTATCTGAATTCATCTTTTCAAAATGGTGATACATTGGAATTTGTTCACATTGGTTATCATTCAAAAAAAGTTATTTTAAACGACGAAAATCAGAGATCAATTATTTCCCTAACTCCAAAAACACTTCAATTATCTGAAGTAACTTATACAAAAAACATAGACAGAGCAGCAAATAATAATGAAGTCCAAATTGTTAAAAGTGAGTATTCTTCAAATTCAGAAACGAAAAATTTTATACGAAAATTACCAGGAATAACAATTAAAAGTTATGGCGGATCTGCCGGTATTTCTTCTATTAGTATTGACGGTGGAACTTCGACACATACAAAAATATTAGTTAATGGTTTTGATTTAACAAATGTTCAAAATGGTCAAATGGACATTTCACAATTACCGGCTTCATTCATCAAATCAATTCATTATATTACATACGATATTAATAAATACGGATCTGGCAGCATTGACGGAGTAGTGGATTTTAAACCTTGGACGAATTCAAATTCAGTAACATTAAGTTACGGAAGTTTTGGCCATTTTTCAGGAAACACGAAACTGAATTTTTATTACAAAAACACTTCTGCGGATATATTAATTGGATATAAAAAAGATGAGGGGAATTATTCTTATAGCTGGAAAGATAACAATTACGAAAGAAAAAATAGTGATTTTGAACAGAAGTATTTTTCCGGTCGTGTCAATGCAATATTGACAAAAAGAGTTTATGGGAAAATATTTCTTTTAAGAACAGAACAAAATCGCGGAGTAGCTGGACAAAAATGGTCGCCAAATTTGATTGCAAGACGAAAAGATGATCTATTTACTTCAGCATTCACACTTGGTTGGAATTCTAAAAATGGACACGGAAAATTTGATTTGATATATCGAAATTCTGACGATGATTATTCCAATCCGAACATTAATGTGAATAGTTTTTTTGAAAATATTACTACAGAAGGAAAGTTGGATCAAAATTATAATTTCACTAAAAAAATTAAATTATTAGGAAATTTATCATTGAGAAATGAAGTGCTGAAAATGAATAAAATAAATTCTCACGAAAGAATTTTATTAAAAAACACAATTTCAATTTTATATAAGCCGATGAAAATTATTAAGATTAAACCGACTGTAAATTATGAATTTTCGCCTGATGAATTTGAGAAAGTTAGTTACAGTTTTGGAACTACCATTTTTCCGAAGCAGAAAATACTGGAATCCATTTCACTTCATTATGCAAATTTATACAGGTTTCCATCTTTCAACGATATGTATTGGGAGCCGGGAGGGAATTCAGAATTACGAACCGAAAAAACAGATGTATTCAACTGTTCTTCAAAATTCAAGTTGAGTAAATTTACAGAAATGGATATAAATTTATTCTACAAAAATAGTAATGATCTGATCCAATGGATGCCACAGCAATCATATTGGCAGCCGGAAAATATTGCAAAAACAATTCGTTACGGATATAAAATTTTGTTCGATTGGAATTATAAACCACTTAATATGATTGGAAAATTTCACTATGAACATCTGATAAGTAAAAATCGAGTAGAGGGAAATTATTATAATAAATCGCTTCGATATGCACCGAAAAATATTGCGTCTTTTAATATTCAGTGGCAGCCGGAAAAAGCTTATGTAAATTTACAAATTGATTATACTGATGAACAAATTTCACTTTATAGTTATCCCAACGATGTGATCTTAAAACCGTATCTAATTATAAATTCGAGTTTTGGATATTCGTTAGATATTTTTAAAAGAAGTATTATTGCTGTAGTTTCAGTGGAAAATATTTTGAATAAAGAATACGAAACAATTCACGGCTATCCCGAACCAAGTAGATCTTATAAATTAACATTAACTTATAATTTTAAAAAAAGGAGTAAAAAATTATGAAAAAGTTTAGTTTGTTTTTAATAGTTGTTTTTTCGTTGATGACACTGTTGTTTAATGGTTGTACAAATTCGGAAGAAACAAAAAATGATGATTCGCCAGAATATTTCATTCTTTGCGAAGGGAATTTTCAGCAATCGAATGCATCATTGTGGGGAATCAATGAAGATTTGGATAGTTTGAGTGGACCGATATACTGGGATAGTGAAAATCCACTTGGCGATGTTGGA
The DNA here is from genome assembly GCA_030600775.1 of Fidelibacterota bacterium. Taxonomy (GTDB): domain Bacteria; phylum Fidelibacterota; class Fidelibacteria; order Fidelibacterales; family Fidelibacteraceae; genus TCS52. The sequence goes on from JAUVLI010000018.1 coordinate 21,488, forward strand.
CAGAGTTTAGCAGTCAAAGATGGACGACTTTTTATCGTGATGAACAATTCACATTCATTGGAAATAATGGATGCTTCGTTAGATGATTCGTTGGTATTCGAGACATCACTTGAATTTGCAGGATTGAGTCCGAGATACATTGCTTTTGGCGATAATAATGCATTTGTAAGTGCTTGGGGAATAAATGGAATCGCTGTTATTGATTTGCAAACTTATGAAATTACTGATACAATTTCTGTAAATGGTTTACCGGAAGATTTGATTTATAAAGACGGAAAATTGTTTGTTGCTTTAAATATGAATTCGTTCTGGGGAGCTGAAAATAAGGTTTTGGAAATTTCATTAAATTCTACACCAACAATTACGGGTACTTTTGAAGTAGTGGATGGACCTGAAAAATTGTTATTAGATGGAGATGATCTTTTCGTAACAGGTATTCATTACGATGCTTCTTGGAATTCAATAGTTGGTATTTCAAAAATTAATTTGGCGGATAAAACGGTAGTTAATCATGAACACGGTGTTGGTTCTTCCGCTTCAGATATAATCAAAATAGATGGAAATTTTTATCAGAGTTTTAATGGAAAAATATTTCATTTGAATACGGATTTAACTTTGGAAAGTAGCAATGAATTTGGCGATTATTCCAATATTTACAGTATGTGGAGTGATGGAGAATATGTTTTCATTGGACAAAGCGATTATATTGCACCTGATACTGTTGTAGTAATAAATTCAAATGGAGAAATGGAAAATACTTTCACAGTTGGTGCTTTACCCGGAGCATATTGTAAGAAGTAAAGAAGAGAATTATAAATTATGAATTGGATAACGAATATCGAACACCGATTTTAGAAATAGAGACAATAGAAAACGAAAGGCATCAAAAAATGTAAATGAATTAAAAATTTAAAAGTTTACACAAGACAAAGAACAAGTAATACAGATGAAGAAGAATAACAGCGTAGCAACAACTTTACATTATTGTTTTAATTTATTTATAACCCAAATTATTCTTTATTTTCTTAAACATCTTTTCTTGCAAGTTTTCATATCTTGTTTTGTATTCTGTCCAATCTTTATCATTGTTATAGTGAAATTCAGCCCAAGCCAGACAGACACATTTTGTTATATGGATAGTTAAAGCAGGAGTATTCACTTCGTCACCGATTTCATATTTTTTGCCAGACTTTCCGTCAAGTAATGTAGAGACATCATAACTTAAATGATTACCATTTATTACTATTGCTCTTTCTTCCATATAATATTCATTCTCATGAACACCCATATCATAATCTACTCTAATTTTAAGTTGACGACCTGATATTAATGCGTATTCTCCAGAAATAATAGAACTTAAATCCATTTCTTTTTGTTTCGGATTGTGTGTTGACTTTTTTATGTTTTTACTGCCACAACCATATATATTTCTTAATTCTCCTTTACGGTCTACTGCTTTATCAAGGCAAAATTTAGGAATTTTACCTTTAAGTACTCTCCATACTTCTTTGCAGTCAACACAAACCCATTCTTCTTTAGTTGGCAATTTTAAATCGGTTACTTTATAAGATTTGTTTTTGTTAGATTCATAATAATTTCCTTTTTTACTACGATCAATAGTTGCTACATGATTATTATAAATATCACTTTCTTCTTCATTTAAACAACTAATGGCTATATCTAAAATTTTTTGAACAACATATCGCTTTTGTTTAATTGAATTTGATTTTGTTTCTTGTTTTAATATTTTATTAATTTTTTCAATTTGTTTTTGAACAAATTCTTGAAATTCAATGAATTCAATACTTTCAATTATACCTGTTTCTCTATTTGTAGCATCTATTAACTTTGGGTTTGATTTTGATGAAATATAAATTGATCCAGCAATTAAATTAGATTTTATATAATATTTCCCTCCTCCTATAGATCTTTTATTTCTTATTTCTAACCAATCATCACTTTTTTCTCCATAT
>JAUVLI010000069.1 GCA_030600775.1 Fidelibacterota bacterium
GAAAAAATATTTGGAAACGATTGTAAATTACTCGGAAAAGTTACCAACGATAATATGTTAAATGTTTATGAAAATGGGAAAAAATTTGTTGAGATTCAAATGGTAGAATTGTTATATAAATGGAATAATGGATTAAAGGATACGAAAAAGAACCACGAAATACACGAATAGACACAAAAGAATTATAGCAACGAATAACAAAAAGAGCCACGAAATGCACGAATAGACACAAAAGAATTATAGCAACGAATAACAAAAATTACACAAAGGGAAAATATTTTGTCATTCGTTGCAAAATAAAATTTTTGAAATTCATTATTTAAAAAAGGAGATATTATGAATGGAAAGGTTATTTATCCTAACTTATCATATAACATAATAGGAATTGCAATGGAGGTGCATAGACGACTTGGTAACGGCTTTTTAGAAAAATTATATGAAAATGCATTAATGATATTATTTCAAAAAAACGGTATAAATGTACAAACTCAAGTTCCTTATGAGGTGGAATTTGAGAATCAAATAATTGGTAATTATTTTGCGGATATTGTTATTGAAAATAAAATTGTTTTAGAAATAAAAGCTATAAAACGAATTTCAGATTTGCATAAAGCTCAAACAATCAACTATTTAAAAGCAAGTGGTTTAAAATTAGGAATAATATTAAATTTCGGTGAAGGAAAATTAACTTCAGAACGAGTAATAAATTTAAAAACAAATGGAAACAACAAAGAACATTCAAGTAATTCGTGATGTTTCTCTCGTTAAATGCGAAGCTTATTTAATTGGAGTTTGCAACAAAAAACATTCGAGCAATTTGTGGAATTCGTTGCAAAAAACATCTTAAAACAATTCGTGTTAAATAAAATAAAGGAGTAACATGAAAATAAGATCATTAGTATTAACCGGATTCGGAATAAATTGTGAAGAGGAAATGGCTGCGGCTTATCAATTACAAAATTCAGATGTGAAAATTTTACACTTGAATGAATTGTTCTTGGGAAAATATTCCATTCACGATTTTGATATAATAAATTTCCCCGGAGGGTTTTCTTTCGGTGATGATATTGGTTCCGGGAAAGTGTTAGTGAATAAAATCAAATATAAAAAGCTGTCGTCGGGAAAATATTTTATTGATGAAATAGATAAATTCATTTCTAAAAATAAGATCATTCTCGGTGTTTGTAATGGTTTTCAAGTATTGGCAAAAATGGGATTGTTACCAAATGTAAATGGAAATTATGAACAGGAAGTTACACTCACAAATAATGATTCGGGAAAATTTGAAGATCGATGGGTAAAATGTAAAATCAACGAATCTTCAAAATCACCATTCTTAAAAAAGGGACAATTCCCAAATGATATTATTGAATTACCTGTTCGACATGGTGAAGGAAAATTGATAATCGAAAATGAACAAATAAAAACAAAGATAATTAAACAATCATTAAATTGGTTAAGCTATGCTGACAATAATGGAATAATCACAGATAAATATCCATTTAATCCAAATGGTTCAGAATTAAATTGTGCCGGATTAATAAATTCACAAGGAAATGTGTTGGGAATGATGCCACATCCGGAAGCATTTCTCTCACTATATAATCATCCAAATTGGGGAAAAATAAAGCGAGAAAATCCAAATATTTCCGAAGAAGGACAGGGTGTAAAATTGTTTCAAAATATAATAAATCATCTAAAAAAATAATTCCACAAGGAGTAAAAAATGTCAAATAATATTAAAATTAAAAGAGCACTGATCAGTGTATCAGATAAAAATGGGATTGTAAGTTTAGCAAAAATATTACGAAAAAACGGATGTGAAATAATTTCTACCGGTGGAACAAAAAAAGTGTTACAAAAAGCAAAAATACCTGTTACCGACATTACAAAAGTTACAGGAAATCCTGAGGCATTCGGCGGACGAATGAAAACGATTTCATTCCAGATTGAATCCGCACTACTTTTTGATAGAAAAAAAGATAAAGACGAAGCGAATGAATTAAATATTTTACCAATAGATCTTATAGTTTGCAACCTCTATCCTTTTGAAAAAGTTAAACAAGAAAATGCAAGTTTAGAAAAGTTGATTGAGAATATTGATATCGGCGGACCGACAATGGTAAGAGCAGCAGCAAAGAATTATAAATTTGTTGGGGTTGTCGTTGATCCTGCTGATTATCAAAATATTGGAAAAGAAATAACCGAAAATGGTGGGGCATTATCAATTGAAACGAGATTTGAATTAATGAGAAAAGCATTCAATCATACTGCTGATTATGATTCTCTGATTGCCACAACGATGGATGAAAATGCCAACAAAAGATCATTACGATTTGCTTTTTCAGATGGAAACAAGTTGCGATATGGTGAAAATTCTCACCAAAAAGGATATTTTTACAGAAAAAACAATTCATCATTTTCACTTAAGGATATTGAAGTTCTTCACGGAAAAGAGTTGTCGTATAACAATATTTTTGATATGCAAGCTGCAATCGAGTCGGTAAAGAATTTGACAAAAACAGGTTGTGCAATTATCAAACATGCAAACCCATGTGGACTTAGCGAAGGTGATGATCAAAGAAAAGTTTTTGAAAATGCTTGGGCCGGTGATCCCGTTTCAGCATTTGGTTCTGTAATTGCTTTTAATGAAACCGTTGGCAAGGAAACTGTAGAATTTTTACAACTTGATTCAAAAGACAAATTCAAAAGAAAATTCATTGAAATAATTATCGCTCCATTTTTTACAGCGTCTGCAAAAAAATATCTTTTCCAACATAAAAATTTACGAATAATACAATTTGACCCAAAGAAGCTTGATCAACAAAATGACATGAAATTTTTATTCAACTCACTACTATTTCAGGAAACAGATAATGAATTATTCAAGAAGAAAAAAATCGTTACAAAAAGGAAACCTCGTATAAACAAAGAACTTTTTCAATTTGGATTGATTGCAATACGACAATTACGCTCTAATGCGATCGTAGTTGTGAGAAAATTAGATAGTGGAGATATGCAACTTTTAGGAATGGGATGCGGACAGCCGAATAGAGTAAATTCTACTTTGTTAACAATAGACAAATGTAAAGAAAATTTAAAGAACGAATATAATGGTCCATCTGAAAAATTTGACGACTATGTAAAAAAACAGATGGAAAAAGTAGTGTTGTTTTCAGATGCATTTTTTCCATTTTCCGATAATGTGGAATTAAGTTATGAAGCAGGAATAAGAACGATCGTTCAACCCGGCGGATCAATTCGAGATAAATCTGTGATCAGAAAATGTGATGAATTAGGTGTGGGAATGATTTTTACCGGAATGAGACATTTTAAGCATTAAGGAGATAAAAGAGATAGAGCTTGGATATCACCGATTAAACTGATATACACGGATAAGAATTTTATTAAAACTTTTAACGAAAGAAACAGAAAGTTTCTGTCCTTACATTATCATCTTTTACAACCTTGAAAACTTTAAACCTTTTTCGCTTAATTTTTCTTTTCTCTTTGCGGACTTTGCGTGAAATATTTATCATTTCTCACTTATTCACTTAACAAGTTCCACCCAAGTAACTCCAGCTCCGCCGGATTCTAAAGGTGCTTCTTTAAAACTTTCAACTCGTTTATCATTAGTTAAAAATTCACCGATCAATTGTTTTAAAATACCAAAACCTTTTCCATGCAAAATTTCAACATTTGACAATCCATACACTACGGCATTATCAATAAATTTTTCTACTTCTGTTAAAGCTTCATTCCCTCTTTTCCCTCTAAGATCGATACGAAATGGAACACTGCTTGCTGACTTCTGAACCGATGTTGTGAATAGTTGTTTTTTTTCTACAGCTGGAGAGAGCCAATCCAAATTTAATCGCATTCTCGAACCATTAACATCAACCCATATTTTTTTATTTTTACGATTTACTTCTAAAATAATTCCATTAGAATCAAGTGGGGCAATATGGACTTTCTTTCCAACATTAATATCTGACCAAGAGAATAAAGTTCTCTTTTTGCTTTCAATCTTTTGTTCCCTTTCTACCAATTTACTTTTTACTTTTTGAAAAGATGCTTTTGCTTCTCTGATTGAGTTCTTACTTGCATTATTTTCCATTATGTGTTTTATCGTTTTTTCCAATTTACTTTGCATTTCACCTATTAAAGTGTTCGCATGAATAATGGCATCTTTTTCCGCTCTTCTGAATTTTTTATCAATCTCTTTTCTGCGACTAATAATTTCTTTTTCCATTTCTTTAATGTTCTTTTCGCTCTCAGAATTTTTCTTATTTAGCTCATCATAATTGAAAATTTTATTCTGAAGATCAATGATCAGATCTTCTAATTTTTCCCGATGTTCACCCACATTATTTTTTGCATAATTAATCACATCGTCATCTAAATCATATCGTTTGGCAATTTCTAACGCATAGCTACTGCCGGGAATTCCCAATTTAAATTCATAAGTTGGTTCGAGATTTTTGTTATTAAAAGTCATACTTGCATTTTCTAATTCGGGAATTTGAAAAGCTAATGTTTTAAGTGAACCATGATGTGTCGTTGCAAAAGTCAGTGCTTCTCGATTGATCAAATTTATCAATATTCCTTCCGCTAATGCCGATCCCTCTTTTGGATCTGTTCCAGTTCCAAGTTCGTCTAACAAAATCAAACTCTTTGAAGTTGCATTTTTTAAAATAGATTTCAGTTTTAGAATATGTGCGGAAAAAGTTGACAGATCACCATCTATTGACTGGTCATCACCAATGTCAATGAATATTTCATCAAACTTTGGAATGGAGCTGCTGCTGTCTGCTGGAATTAATAAACCCGCCCAGTGCATCAAAGATATCAGACCAATCGTCTTTAAAGTTACAGTTTTCCCTCCGGCATTCGGACCGGTTATTATTACTCCACGCTTACTTTTATTTAAAAAAATGTTTAACGGAACAACATCTCGATGGAGTGCAAGAACAATATTTTTACCGTTTTTAATTATAAAATCTTCACCACTTTCTGTCGGCTTATCACATTTGAATTTTACAGCTAATCTTCCTTTAGTATGAATAAAATCGAGTTCTTCCAACAGATATATTGCTGCTTTCAATTCGTCAAAATTCGCTCTCAACAAATTCGTTTTTTCTTTAAGTATCTTTTTAATCTCTTCTTTTTCTTTTAATACGATCTCAGCAAGTTTATTATTCAACTCTACAATTTCAATCGGTTCAATATAATATGTCTGTCCACTTTGGCTTTGATCGTGAACAATTCCTTGAACACTATTTTTCTTAGAAGATCTGATTGGAATTACATGGCGATTGTTACGAAAAGCTATTTGTTCCTCAACCGCAATATTATCTTTTGCTAAACTCGATGCGATGGATTTTATCTTATCTTTGATCTTATTACCGGTTCTTTTAATCTGATTTCTGATATTTTTCAATTCTTTTGAAGCATTATCTGCAATTGTTCGCTCGGGTGTAAAAATTGATTTTATTTCCTTCTCAACAGCTTTCAAATCGTAGTAATTTATCTCTACTAACTTTTCTAGATTTTGATAATCTCCTTTACGCTCCTTGAAAAATTTATTTATACGATTCTGAAAATGTAAAATTTCTCCAATCAAAAACAATTCTTCCAAACCGATTGCAGTCCCAAGAATTGCAATATGTTTCATCACTTCATCTTGAATTGGAAATTCTAAAAGTGGCAACGAACTATCCAAAGCAATAAGATCTCGCATTTCCAAAGCTAATTCTTGTTCATATTTTACTTTGTCAACTGAATGGAATGATCCTAATTCTTGGATCTTCAAAACAGCGTTTTCGGTATAAGTATAACTTATTAACAATTCTTTAATTCTGTTGAAACCGAGTAAGTCGTAAGTTTTATTTTGTTCTTTTGAATTCAATTTATTTGCAATGATTATTTTAAAAGTACAATTTTATAGGATTCTAAATCTGACGAATTTGAATTATATTGAATATAAAAATTTACAAAATAGATTCCGGTTGAAGCTGCTCTGCCATTCTCATTAATACCATTCCATACAATATAATGCACTCCTTTCTCCTGTATTTGATCTACTAAAGTTATAACTTTTTGACCGAGAATATTGTAAATAGATATTTTGACCAATCCATTTTTCGGTATTGCATAAGGTATTGTTATCGTAGGATTAAATGGGTTTGGATAAGCAGGAAATAATTTTAATTTTTCCGGTATTACAACTTCTTCTATTTCTTTTATACTCACTGTCGGATTCGAGACATTCGGGTTACTACCAAAAGCTCCCAAATCCGGTGCGGTTCCGCTGTACTCTTCACTTGATAGATCAATCATCGTATCACCTTCAAAAACGAAAAAGTCAGTTCCAATATTTTCACATGCAGAACCGATATTAAGATTGAAATCATTGTTTGCAACATTTACAAAATTCGGATCTGAATTTATATTCCCAGATAACCAGTTGACATAACCAGTATCATTATTTACAATTTCTGATTCTCCGCCTTTGATATCAGAATTCGTAATATGGATTGAATCGGCATTTAGATAAATTTCTTGTGGTGAATTCTGCCATAAAATAGAGTTGGCAATAACTGCTTTTGAGTCCCAATTAAAATAAAAAGCTCCACCATTTTTATTAGAAGTATTTCCATAAAAAGTTGTATTTATCGACTTCACAAACGATTGACTTATACAACTTATTCCGGAACCATTCCCATCAGAATTGTTTTTTGCAATGATCGTATTTTGTAAAAATAATTCCGTATTGTCGCAGTAAATTCCACCACCATAATTAGAAATCGATTGTATATCAGATGTCTTATATAATATCTGCAAATTAGGTGAAAGTGTAACATTGGCGGCAGCAGAATTTCCCCAAATATTAACATTTTGTAGATTCAAGATAGAATTATTATAAGAATATATTCCACCACCACTGCTCGCTTCATTATTCAAAATATTTACATTGAACAAATACAATTCAGAATTTGCACATGAAATTCCACCTCCGAATTTGTCCGTGGAATTTGAATCAATTTGAATATTATCAATTACTACTTTTGAATCAACAAAATCCATTCCCGCTCCATATTCTGCAGAACAATTATTAATAACTAAGTTTTTTAACTGCACATTTGTATTATAACAGGAAATTCCTCCTCCACGATAATCAGGATATTTATATGTTCCTTTTCCATTTTTTAATGTCAATCCATTAATAATTATATTTTTTGCACCCGTATTTTCTATCTGTATTGCACTTTTATTTAATGATGAATCAACTGATATTATTGTGCTGTCAATATAAGTAGAATCATCTGTAATTAAAATATGTGAACCAATACACAGTGCTTTATCTACACTTATACCTTCCGAATAAATTCCGGGAGCAATTAAAATTGTATCACTCTCGGAAGCATTATTTACACCGGATTGAATTTTTGAAAAAGGTCGATCTATAGAACCATTTCCATTTATTTCATTCCCATCAAGTGAAATATAATAAACATTTCCACTATTAATCGGTGCTTTTCTGTTATTTTCATAAGCGCCCATATCGACATAAGAATCTGCGGGATTTGGTCTCAGGTTTCCTTCAATATCTGTTGCAAAATTAATTGCATTTGTTCCCATTCCAATACAAGGTGAATAATCCGAAAGATGATAATCACTACTGTCAGAAACAAAATCAGGTGATACATTAATATTACCTTCACCTCCCAAACCATCTTTCATATTCGAAAATGAAATGATAAGTGAATAAGAATTTGTAAATATTGAATCCCAAAGAATTGAATTTATACATTCAAATGGAGTCATATCTAAAAATATTTCGTTTTCTCCACTATTGTTCGCAATTGTATTATTTACAACTTTCATCGTAGAATTTATTCCGTTAATTGCAGAACCACTTCCATTTATAATTTCATTATCTGCTATTAAACAATTTTCATAATTAACTTCTGAACTAGTAATATATAATCCTCCACCAGAATTAGTTGAATTATTTTCTGTAATTGAATTTTTTACCAAATCTAATTTTGAATTTTCAATGTAAAAACCTGCTCCATTCTCTTCCGCTAAATTATTTTTTATCGTAATTTGGCTGTCAATTTGTGTTGAATTTTTAACATAAATTGCTCCACCAAATATTTTTGCACTATTAGTTTCAAGTATAATATTCTTTAAAACTAAATTTGAGTTGTTAAAATAAATTCCACCGCCACAACTATCGGCAATATTATTTTCAATGACCAAATGATATAGGTTTGGGTTGGAATCCTTGCAATAAATCCCTCCACCATTATAGTCTGTGTTTGAATTTGCATTTCCATTTTTAATTGTAAATCCCATTAAGATTGAAGTCGTATCTTCACCACTATTGAAAATAATTACACTACCACTATCATTACCTGAAATTATTGTTTTTGAAATATGATCTTCTTTCTGATCATTAAAATAGTATGAAACAAGTGTGAGATTTTTCCCATTAAAATTTATATTTTCATTATAAGTTCCTTCTTTCACAATTATCGTGTCATTTGTACTCATAGAATCAATCGCATGTTGGATTGTAGAAATACTGTCGGGAACATAAGTTACAAAACCAAAAACCGGAATTGTAAAGATCGTTATTAATAATAATGTATAAAATATTCGTTTTTTCATTTAACTCTTTTGTATTTATTCATTCAAATTACATTTAATAAATATACATATTTTTTTCCAATTTTGAAAATTTTAATAAATGTTTATTATTCTCATAGATTAAAATATCGCCAATTAAATGTATAAACATTCTTTATTTTTCGTTAAATTCATAAAATAACAGAAATATTTATTAAATAAAAGTGTTATAATTGTTATAATGGCACACATCACTTCAATATTGTACTATTATTATAATCATTATTGCCATTATTGCAGATATTTTGTTTTGGTATGAAATATGCATTATTTATAAGTGAAACTTGAAAATTTTAACAAAAAAAGGAGAAGAAAATGAGAAACTTAGTAAGAAGACATCAAGGGAATGAACTTTTCCCAAGTACATTCAACGATTTTTTTGATGCACTCCAAGATAATTGGAATCAAAATTATTCACCGAGAATGAATTTATGGGAAACAGACGACAATTATGAATTACAGGTTGAAGCACCGGGAATGAAAAAAGAAGATGTTAACATTCTATTTGAAGACAACATTTTGACAATTTCGGGTGAGAAAAAAACAGATTTCAAGAAAGAAAACTCTCGCCATCATATTAATGAAATATGTTACGGAAAATTTTCACGTAGTTTTGAATTACCTGCACATATTGATTCCGACAAAATTGATGCAAAGTGGAACGAAGGGATATTGAATGTAACCATTCCTAAGACAGAAAAAGCAAAACCAAAGAAAATCAAAATCAATTAAAATAAGATTGGATTTGGTTTATTAACAAGGGAGCAATGCTCCCTTGTTTTTTTTATTCACAATAATTTTATATTGCATATATACAATAATATTCATAAATTATAGTAATAAAAAATTATGGAGGTCTAACAATGTCAAAC
>JAUVLI010000071.1 GCA_030600775.1 Fidelibacterota bacterium
TTTCATTTTCATTTTCATTTATTTCAAATATAATAAAATTGAATTGTAATTCACAGGAAAATATTTATTTTTTTATTTTGCTTTAAAAAATAATATCATTATCTTTTCTATAAATAAAATGGAAGATGTTTTGACATTAAAATATTATTACAAATTTATTAATCAAAAAAGGGGGATAATTTATGTTATAGAAATAGCTATAAAGAATTTTTTAATTATTATGTTAATCAAACAAAAAAAGGAGAATTATGATGAAGAAATTATTTCTTTGTACCCTGTTTGCCTTAATGTTACCGATTTTGCTTCTAGGAGCAAATGGATACATTGAAGGGAAAATTGTTGACGACAAAACTGGTGAACCGCTATCTGCTGCCAATGTTATTTTAGAAGGTACTACAATTGGATCTGTATCGGATGTTGAAGGATATTATACAATTATTGATGTGCCTGAAGGTGATTATATGGTTTCTATTCAATTTATTGGATATGAAACCGTTAGTAAGGAAGTAAAAGTAGTAGCAAGAAAAAAAGTTAAGGTAAATTTTAAATTAAAATCTATTGCCTTAGAAATGGATGCATTAGAAGTTTTAGCATCAAGAGCAGATAAAAGCACACCTGTTGCTTATAGTAATGTTAAAAAAGAAGAAATGGAATTACGTTTAGGGTCACAGGATATCCCAATGGTATTAAACACAACCCCAAGTGTTTATTCAACACAACAGGGTGGTGGTGCAGGAGATGCTCGTGTAAGTGTTCGTGGTTTTAACCAAAGAAATGTCGCAATTATGATCAATGGTGTTCCTGTCAACGATATGGAAAACGGTTGGGTATATTGGTCAAACTGGGACGGTGTTGGTGATGCAACATCTTCTATACAGATGCAGAGAGGTTTATCTGCAGTCAACTTAGCTACACCTTCTATTGGTGGTACGATGAATATTATTACTGATCCAACTGCTCGTAATCGTGGTGGTAATTTCAAACAGGAATTTGGTGCCGGCAATTTATTGAAATCAACGCTAAGCTATCACTCTGGTATGATTGGAGAAAAACTGGCTCTATCAGGAACAATTGTCCGCAAAAAAGGTGACGGGGTTATTGATAAAGCTTGGACCGATGCTTGGGCATATTATTTTGGAGCAAGTTATGCGTTAAATAAATCACATCGTTTAGAATTCTATGCTTTAGGTGCACCTCAACGCCATGGGCAAATGAGATATAAACAAAATGCAGCTGCTTTCAGTCATGATTTTGCTAAAGATGAGCTTGATTATTCCCAAGAAGCGTTGGACGCTTTTCCTGAAGCATCTTCAGGTAGATTCTATAATGAAAATTGGAATTCAGTTTCTTCAGATTATAAGGGACAACAATATTTTTATATGTATGGAGACAAAACAGCTGATCGTCATGATCCTGATTTCTTAAATGAAAGTGAAAATTATTATCATAAGCCTCAGGTTAATATGAACTGGTTTTGGACACTTTCTGAAAAAATGAGATTGTCAACAGTTGCTTATTTTTCTGGTGGTTCCGGTGGTGGTACAGGTACTTTTGATGATATGATATGGGATTATTCAGGTCCTTCTCGTTCCGTTGATTTTGATGGTACTATTGCTATTAATGAAGGTGTCGTTGATAGAAAAGGTAATGACAAAATAGCTGGTCAATCCGTTGGTTTCTTAAGAAATAGTATCAATCGTCAATGGACATTGGGAACTATTTCTAAATTTTATTATAAACTTAACGATAATTTAACTTTACAAGCAGGTATTGACTGGAGAACAGCTGAAATTGAACATATGAGAGAAGTTCGCGACCTATTGGGTGGTGATTATGTCGTAAATGCTGATTATGATCCTTATGCCGGAAAATATAAATACTTCTATGATGAATTTGATCGCGTTTATGTTTCAGGTTCTGATGGATCAGATTCTCTTGATTATGCTGCTTCCTTAGCAAATGCTACAGGTAAAGGCCTAGGAGATGTCATTAATTACAATAACACTAATACTGTTGATTGGACAGGCGTATTTACTCAAGGTGAGTACAAAACAGCTTTGTTTTCAGTTTATGGCATGTTCGGTTATTCAATGATCAAATATAGCCTTGTTGATTATTTTAAAAAGGCGGATAATTATAGTTATGGTGATGATGGTGACAGTCATGTATTCATCGAATCCGATTGGATAAGCAACACTCAAATTAAGGGTGGTGGTTTATTTAACCTTTCTGACAACTTAAATGTTTTCGGAAATTTCGGATTTGTCCAAAAGGCTCCAATTCTTGATAATGTAATTGATGATACGAATATTTCTTTATCAACTGATCCTCAAAATGAAGAATTTAATTCTTATGAATTGGGATTAAATTTTAAGGCACTACGTGATAAATTAACTACTAAATTCAATTTCTACTATACAGATTGGAAAAATCGTTCATTAACACGTAATGTAGATGCAGGTGCTGGTTCAAGTGGAGATACAGATATTATTTTTCTTACTGGGATGAATCAAAACCATAAAGGAATTGAAGCTGAAATCGCTTATGCTCCAATGCAAATGTTCCGTTTAGATATGGCTTTATCTTATGGTATCTGGGAATTCACCTCTGATGCTAGTGGAGATTATAAATCACTCGTTGACCAAACAGTTACTGAATATGAATATGCTATTGATGGTTTAAAAGTTGGTGATATGCCACAGACTATTGTTGCTTTAGGTGTTTCTGTTTTTCCAATCAAGGGTCTTGCAATCCAACCGGTATTTAACCTATATGATCGTCATTGGGCGGATTGGGATCCAGGCAGTAGAGAAATTAATGATGCTGATGGTGATGGTACAATCAGTGATGCAGAACGTGATGATGCTGATCGTGAACAAAGTTGGGAGACACCAGGTTACAATAAACTTGATCTTCATTTGTCATACAATTTACCTGTAAAATTAGGTCCAACAAGTTTTCAGGTATTTATGCATGTTTTCAATGTTCTAGATAATGTTTATGTTCAGGATGCAACTGATAATAGTGGATATAATGGATATAGCGGTAATGGTACCGATCATAGTGCTGATGATGCCGAAGTTTATCTTGGTACACCACGCTATTGGAATATTGGTTTGAAAATTAATTTTTAAACTAAAATAAATATTAAAAAATAGAATAATATTTATATAAAATTCCTCAAAAAGATTTCTTTTTGAGGAATTTTATATTTACAAGTAAAAATTATAATTAATTATGGAATTTTTGAAAATAATTATGTATTTTTGAATGTGAATTTAATAAGAAAGAAAATATGAGTTCTGAAAATATTTTTAATGGTTTTTTAATAATTGTAATATAAGTTCAAATCAGTGAGGAATCTTATGATAAAAATTAACGGTAATTCTTTAACTTTAGAAGATGTTGTGAAAATTACAAGAAATCATGAAAAGGTTAAAATCGATCCAAATGCAATTGATAAGATAAAAAGGTCGCAAAAATATGTAGAAAAGATATTGAATACAAATAAAGTTGTATATGGAATAAATACGGGTGTTGGTGAGTTAGCAAATAAACTGATCAGTCAATCGGAAATTTCACAAATGCAGAAAAATATCATTAGAAGTCATTCTGCAGGAGTTGGTGAACCATTTTCTGAAGAAATTGTCAGAGGAATAATTCTGCTAAGAGCAAATGCACTTGCAAAGGGATATTCCGGAGTAAGATTAGAATTAATTCAACTGCTTTTAGAATTACTAAACAATAAAATTTATCCCTATATTCCTTCACAAGGATCAGTTGGAGCAAGTGGCGATTTGGCACCATTATCACATCTCGCATTAGTATTGATTGGTGAAGGCGAATGTATTCAAAATGGAGAACGAATAGATTCAAAAGAAATATTAGAAAAGAAAAATATTAGTCATATAGAGTTATGTCCAAAAGAGGGTTTGGCTTTAATAAATGGAACTCAAATAATGTCATCAATTGCCTGTAAAGTTATCGCAGATTCTGAAATGCTAATAAAAAATGCACAAATTGCTTCAGGAATGAGTTTGGAGGCATTAAAAGGAACTGCAAAGGCATTTGATGAAAAAATCCATGCAGTTAGACCACATAAAGGGCAAATCCGTTGTGCAAAAAATATGCGTGAAATTATTAAAGATAGTGAAATTATTAAATCTCATGTAAATTGTGAAAAAGTGCAAGATGCTTATACTTTGCGTTGTATTCCGCAAGTTTATGGTGCAATTCTTGACACAATTGAATTTACTAAAAATACTATAAATGTTGAAATAAATTCAGCTACAGATAATCCATTGATTTTTTCAGAAGAAAATGAAGTAATATCGGGAGGAAATTTTCACGGTGAACCGATTGCATTTGCGATGGATTTTCTTGGCATCGCTTTATCAGAAATTGCAAATATTTCAGAAAGAACGATTGACAGAATGGTAAATCCGCATGTATCAGGATTGCCTCCGTTTTTAACTGAAAAAAGTGGATTGAATTCAGGAATGATGATCGCTCAATATACAGCTGCAGCTCTCGTTTCCGAAAATAAGGTTTTGGCTCATCCTGCCAGTGTGGATTCCATACCAACTTCTGCCGGTCAGGAAGATCATGTAAGTATGGGACCAATTGCCGCTCGTCACTGTTCGGATATTTTAAAAAATGTTCAAAATGTAATTGCAATTGAAATACTCTGTGCTGCACAAGGAATTGATTTTCAAGAATTTTCGCCTGGAATTGGAGTAAAATTAGCACATAAATTCATTAGAGAAAATATTAAACATTTAGATGATGACAGAATTTTGTATAAAGATATTGAAATATTGAATAAACTTGTTATTAATGGAAGTATTATTGAAAAAGTTGAGGAAAAAGTTAAAATTATTTAGTAAAATAAATGAGGTAATTTAAATGAAAAAAAATAAAGCAGCAATAACTTGTGATATTATCAATTCACGAAAATATTCTTCCAAAGATAGAAAAAAAATAAATTCATTGTTAAAAAAAGGATTTGTCGAATGTTGTGAGCTTATTCCTGAGGCAAAAGCGAATAAACTGTCTTTCAGTATCGTCCAAGGGGATGAATTCCAATTTATTTTAGATAATGCAACTTTTTCTTATGAATTTATTGTCAATTATCGGCTGATTTTATCTCGTTCAGATATTAGTCCAATATTTCGCGCATCTGTTGGAATTGGAGAAATCAATATAGTTGATGAAAATACTTATAAAATGGATGGAAGTGCATTTCATCACTCACGAGTTGGTATTGACTTGTTAAAAACAAAAGAATATACAAATCGTTTAACTTGTATTAATTATAATGAGAAAAAAAATATTCATTTAGATATTATTTTGAAATATCAAGATTTTTTTGAATCAAATTGGACAAAAAAACAAAAAGAAGCAATTTATTGGAATTTGCGGGGTTTAACTTTTAAAAATATATCAAAAAAAATTAATATTACTTTTCAAGGTGTAGAAAAAAGAATTTATAATTCTAATTTACAATTATTTAAAGAAGGAATAATATATATAAGGAGTTTAATAAAATGAATTTTATTCTTTTTGCTAAAAATATTCAGGGTTTTTACCCTGAATTATGAAAATGCAACTTAAAAAGGTTGCATTGTAGTAATTCAACTTAAAAAGGTTGCATTATGACATGTCAACATAAAAAGGTTGAATAATGAAATTTTACTTTATATGGAATTAAAAATAAATTAACAAAAAAGAGGAAATATTATGTTTTGGAAATTATTATTGGCACATTTCATTACAGATTTCGTTTTACAAACAAAAAATATTGCAAAAAACAAAACAAATTTCAAATTAAATTTCATTCACTGTTTAACATTTTTAATTATTGCCTCTATTTTTATAATAAATGAATTTACTTTCATAAATATTCTCGTTATTATTATTATTTCTATTTTTCATGGATTGATTGATTTCATGAAAGCTAAGTTTGAACCAAAAATTCATAATAAATTAAATTGGGTTTGGTTCTTAACAGATCAGATTTTACATATATTAATAATAATTATTGTTTTATCAATATTCAAAGATTTTTTTTACAGTGATTTGATGGATAATGTGGTATATTTTCTTTCAACTAATAATTTATTTAAATTTTTTACATTTTTTATAATTATCACATTTGGAGGTAGTTTTTTTACAGCTTCAGTTTGCAAAAATCTTATTCCAAAAATAAATGATAATAATTCTTTAGAAAATGCTGGGAAGTATATAGGAATTTTAGAAAGGATTATCGTAGCAACTTCAATAATTATTGGTAGATTTGAAATTATTGGTTTTCTTATTGCTGCTAAATCAATTATTAGGTATCAAAATACAACCGATGAATCATTTACGGAATATTTTTTAATTGGTACTTTTACAAGTTTAATTTGGGCAGCAGGATTCACATTTTTGTTTTTGAGAATTGCTTAAATAAATTCACACAAAGTCGTTAAATAATATAAATTTAACAAAAAAGAGGATATTAAAAATATTCAATATATTAAATCCAAAAAATAGGGAGAAAATATGAGACCAATGTATATGGAAGAAAAATCTGATAAGCCAATAAAGGCATTTAAGGGATCAAAATTAAGGGCAAAAAATTGGGAAGCAGAAGCAGCTTTAAGAATGCTGGAAAATAATTTAGATCCGGAAGTTGCTTTGATACCTGAAGAATTAATTGTTTATGGCGGTTCGGGAAGAGCTGTGAGAAATTGGCATGAGTATCATCGCATCGTTGCCTCATTAAAATCTTTAAATAGTGATGAAACACTTCTTGTCCAATCAGGAAAAGCAGTTGGAATTCTTAAAACACACTCTTACAGTCCACGCGTCTTAATTGCAAATAGTAATATTGTTCCAGCTTGGTCAACTCAGGAAAATTTTGACAAATATGATGAAATGGGTTTAACAATGTACGGACAAATGACGGCTGGAAGCTGGATTTACATTGGAACTCAAGGAATTCTACAGGGGACTTATCAAACATTAGCTGCTTTAGCTGAAAAACATTTTGGTAGCTCGTTGAAAGGAAAATTTGTTTTAACAAGTGGAATGGGTGCAATGAGCGGCGCTCAACCGATGTCGGTAACAATGAATGAAGGCGTAATAATTGATGTGGAAGTAGATGCTGAACGAATAAAACGCAAGGTTAAGGAAGGATATTGTAATAAAATGACATACAGCATGGACGAAGCCATCAAATGGATGAAAGAAGCGGTGAAAAAAGGAGAGCCACTTTCTATCGGATTGGTTGGAAATGCAGCAACTGTTTTTCCTGAATTCGTAAAAAGAAATATTATTCCGGATATTGTAACCGATCAGACATCTGCTCATAATTTATTGGATTATGTTCCAATTGGCAATTTGGAAGAATTATTAAAATTAAAAAATGCTGATCCTGAAAAATATAAAAAAATATCACTTGAAGCAATTTTGAAACATACGCAAGCAATAGTTGACATGCAGGATAAAGGAGCGATTGCTTTTGATTATGGAAATAATTTACGAGGGCAGGCAGAAAAAGGTGGAATGAAAATTAGAGATAATAAAGGTGAATTTTTATATCCGGGATTCGTTCCCGCTTACATTCGTCCATTATTTTGTGAAGGTCGTGGACCATTTCGCTGGGCAGCTTTATCGGGTGAAATGTCTGATATTGATAAATTAGATGATCTGATCTTAGAAATGTTTCCGGATGATGAAATTTTGACAAGATGGATAAAATTGGCAAGAGAACAAGTTCCACAAATTGGTTTACCAAATAGAATTTGTTGGCTTGGATACGGAGCAAGAGCGAAATTCGGAGTGAAAATAAATGATATGGTTAAAAGTGGAGAATTAAAAGGACCAATTGTAATTGGACGCGATCATCTTGATTGTGGTTCGGTTGCTTCCCCTAATCGTGAAACAGAGAGCATGAAAGACGGAAGCGATGCAATTGCCGATTGGCCACTATTGAATGCACTAACAAGTACGGCAAGTGGTGCTGATTGGGTTTCAATTCACAATGGCGGTGGAGTCGGTATTGGGAATTCTACTCATGCCGGTTTGGTAATTGTAGCAACAGGAACTGATGAAAAACGGAAACAATTGGAAAGAGTTTTGACTAATGATCCTGCTACCGGAATATTTAGACATGTTGACGCCGGATATGAAGAAGCGATTGAATTTGCTAAGAAAAATGATGTGAATATACCGAAATAAATCTGTTGTAAAAAAAAGGAAAATAAGATGAATAATGGTTTTATAAAAGATTATGATATTATAAAAGAAAACACAGATAGTAAAGATATGTTTGATTTTTCTGAAATAATAAAATCATTTAGAAAGAAGTTATATTCGATAAATAAAACTTCTATAATTGCACTGGTTGGAAAATTTGGAAGTGGTAAAAGCACAATGCTTAAAAATATTAAAAACAATAGTAAAAATAATGAAAAATGGATTGAATTTGATGCTTGGAAATACCCAAATAGAAGTAATTTATGGGAAGGATTCGTTTTAGATTTTGCATATCAAATGGGCAAAAGAAAAAAAATACAAAATATTCTAGATGGAAAAAACAAAACAAATAGTTGGATTAAGGCTTTGGTTGCACAAGTTCCAGCGACTTCTTTGGACAAGTTTGTAGAAATGTTTGAGTCATCACCAGTTAAAAGAGTATTTGAAATACAAAATGTTTTGACAAAAATTATTAATGATAATATAAAAAAAAATATTTTTATTACTATTGAAGATATTGACCGCTCTGGAGATGCTGGTATTTTCTTTTTGGAAACATTAAAACAATTTTTAAGAATTTTGGAAACAGACAAGAAAATAATTGTGATTGTTCCAATGGGAAATGAAATTTATTATAAAAAATTCGATTCCTATTTGAAATGTATAGATTATCTAGATTTTTTCCAACCAAAGATAAATGGATTTGAAAAATTTGTTAATAAGGTTTTCAAAGATAAATTATTAAATATCAATAATGCAAAAATGCAGATAATAAATTTTTTTAAAAAACTTTATGAAAATGAAGATAAGCTAACAATAAGATTGTTAAAAGCAATTATAAGAAAGGCAGATTTAATTTATCAAAATCAAGTTGCAAGTAACTTAGAACCAGATTTTAGAGTTACAATTTGCATTGAAGCATCAAAATATTTTAAAATTAA
>JAUVLI010000048.1 GCA_030600775.1 Fidelibacterota bacterium
ATTCCAGATACAATTCCCGTTATTCAAAAAATAAAACAATTGAATATTCCGATATTGTCAGAAATTGAAATTGCCTACAATTTTGCAAATTCTCAAATTATTGCAATTACAGGGTCAAATGGAAAATCCACAACTACAAAATTAACGGCAGATATTTTAAACAAATCTGGAATTCCCGCAATTGCGTGTGGTAACATCGGTTTAGCATTTTCCGAAGCTGTTTTTACTTCACTAAAAAAAAATACAAAACCAATTTATGTTGTAGAGATCAGCAGTTTCCAATTAGAGAATATTATAAATTTCAGACCGAATGTAGCTGTTTTATTGAACATTACACCCGATCATCTTGACCGATATAATTCATTTAATGAATACGCAAAAACAAAAGTGAAAATATTTATTAATCAATCAAAAAATGACATTGCAATCTTAAACATTGATGATGAAAATGTTTCAAATTTTTCAAAACCCAAATCCAAGATCATAAACATTTCTATGAGGGAAAATAAAGATCAATTTGCCTATTTTGACAAAACATATTTTCATTATAAAATAAATTCACAGTGGCACAAATTAAATAAAAATAAGATCCAACTAATTGGAGAACACAATCAATATAACATATTATCTGCATTTTCTGCTGCATATTCTTTTTTAAACAATGAAATAGGAACAGTAAGATCATTATCCACATTCAAAACAATTGCTCATCGCATCGAATTTTGCGGTTCGATCAACGGAGTTAGTTTTTATAATGATTCCAAAGCCACCAATACAGATTCGGTAAAAGTTGCCCTAAAAAGTTTTAAAGATCCAATTCATCTTATATTAGGTGGAAAAGATAAAGATACAGATTTTTCCGAACTACAAGAATTGATAAATAAAAATGTAAAAACGGTATATACAATCGGTGAAACATCAAATAAAATAAATTCACAATTAAAAAACATAAATATTGTCAACTCTAAAGTATTGGATCTGGCAATGAAGACCGCTTTAAAAAATGCAAACAAAAACGAAATTATTCTTCTATCTCCCTCTTGTTCAAGTTATGATCAATATGTAAATTTTGAAAAGAGAGGCGAACACTTTAAAACTATTTTTGATAAATTAAAAAAAAACAATAAAGATGAAAACTGATAATAAAAATCCATTAGTAATTAAAATATTTATCATCACTCTTATATTATTGATAGGATTAGGAATAGTTATGCAATATTCTGCCAGTAATAAAATCGCTTTAGAAAAAACCGGAAAGAGTTATTATTTCCTTTTACTACATTTAAAACATTTATTAATGGGAATTTTAATATGTATAACTTTTCTATTTATCGATTATAAGCAAATAAAAAAAACTGTGATCCTTTTATTTGGTATCACATTTTTAATCATTATTGTTCCAATAATAAAGAAAGTAACTACAAATTCTTCGAGTCCCGCTCGTTGGTTTTCAATTGGTTCCTCATCTATTCAAACAAGTGAAGTTGCTAGATTATTTTTGATAATATTTTTAGCAAATTATATTACTAAACATAATTCAAAAATTACAGATTTTAAAAAAGGATTTCTCCCTGCTTTTGCAATAATAATAATTTTCATAATTTTAATCGCATTACAACCGGACTTTTCATCAGCATTCATTATATACTTTATCTGCATGGTTACTCTATATGTTGGTGGAGCGAAATTTTCACACATTATGAGTGTATCCTCTTTAATGGGGGTATTGGGATTTATTTATGTCAGAATTGAACCATACAGATGGAAAAGAGTTTTAACCTTTTTAGATCCGTCCGATACTAAAAATAGTGGATACCAAATTCACCAATCATTAATCAGCTTATCAAATGGAGGAATTTTTGGACAAGGAATAGGAAATAGTATGGGAAAAAATCTATTTTTACCAGAAGCTAATACTGATTTTATATTTTCAATTATTGGTGAAGAACTGGGATTTATAGGATCTACACTTTTTATTGCTTTATTTTTCATATTATTTTTCAGTATGCATAAAATAGCAAAACATGTTAAGAATCAATTTGGACAATTAATTATTTTTTCCACTGCCCTATCAATTATTATTTACGCTCTATTCAACGCTGCTGTTTGTTCAGGGATTGGTCCTGTAACAGGTTTGCCAATGCCTTTTGTAAGTTATTCAGGTTCTCAAATTTTAATTAACGGTTTATTATTAGGAATAGTATTTAATATATATCTGCAAGAAAGGAAATCAATAAAATGGGAAAAGTAAAAAATAATAATAAAATCACAATCGTCGTAACCGGTGGTGGTACTGGTGGACATTATTATCCGGCAATGTCTATAATTGATGGAATAAATTCACATTTTCAAAAATATTTTCCAAATAAAGAATTAAAAATATTTTACATCGGTTCACAATTTGGAATTGAAGAGACATTAATTGCTCGCACTGACATTCCCTATTTTTTACTAAAGATCAAAGGTTTTGCAAGAACCATCAACATCAGGTCAATATTAAATAATCTTATTCTTCCTGTTAGAATTCTTTTATCAATGAGAAAAGTGAAAAAGATCTTTAATGATATAAAAGTAGATGCTGTAATTGGAACAGGTGGATATGTAACAGCTATTCCGGGAAAAATAGCGATCAAAAATAATATACCGCTTTATTTACAAGAGCAGAATGGATATCCTGGATTAACAAATAGAATTCTATCAAAAAATTCAAGAATTATTTTTTATGCCTATGAAGAAATTAAAAAATATATTCCTAAAGAAGTAAAACTAATTAAATCAGGTAATCCTACTCAAACTAACATAAAATTACTTAGCAAATCAAAAGCAGTTGTACCATTCCATCTTTCAAAAACTAAATTCACAATTTTTATTTTTGGTGGCAGTCAAGGTTCAAGAAGTATAAACAAATATTTTTCACAAAACATTAAAGAAATTATTGATAAATATCATATACAATTCATTTGGCAAACGGGAAGGAAAAATTATACTGAAATAAAAAGCCAACTGGGAAATATTTCATCTATTTTTCTAACGCCTTATGTTTATAACATGTCAGAAGCATACTCTTCAGCAGATTTAATTATTTCACGAGCGGGAGCATTGACAATTGCAGAAATAAAAAAAATGCATATTCCATCATTATTAATTCCTCTACCATCGGCAGCCGCAAATCATCAACTTGTCAATGCCAGATCATTAGAAAAAATCGGCGCCACAATTATCTTAGAAGAAAAAAATCTAAATAAAAATATTTTAATATCTACTATTGGCAAACTTATAAATGATAAACATAAGATTTATGATATGAAAAGAGCATTACGAAAAAATAAGCAATTGGATTCCGTAAGGATCGTCTCAACAAACATATTAATTGATCTAAAAAGAAATAAGTTATAAAATGAAAGACATCAATTTAAAAGAAATAAAAAATATTCATATGATAGGAATTGGTGGCATTGGAATGAGTGCTATTGCGAAAATTCTTCAACAAATAGGATATTCCGTAAGTGGTTCAGATGCCAACAAATCTGATATCACAAAACAACTGAGAAAACTTGGAGTAAAAATAGTAATTGGCCATTCTGCTAAAAACGTCAATGATCAAGATATTGTTGTTTATAGCAGTGCAATCACAAAAACAAATTCGGAAATAATAGAAGCTAAAAAGCAAAATATCCCAATAATTCGTAGAGCAGAATTTTTAGGCAAATTACTTGAACTTTGGCCTTACACTATTGGAATTTCCGGCACACATGGCAAGACAACAACTTCATCAATCGCGAGCATCGTATTTATTGAAGCCAATTATGATCCGACTTTCATTATTGGAGGTATTCTAAAAAATGTTAATACCAATTCAATACTTGGCAAAGGTAAATATATAATTTATGAAGCAGATGAATATGATAGAACTTTTCTTGCCCTCCCTCCTACTTATTCAATAATCACTAATATTGAAATGGATCATTCCGACATATATTCAGACATTGAAGATATGAAAAAGACATTCATAGAATATGCAAATTCAACTTCAAAAGAAGGATTTGTAGTTCTTGGCACAGATGATAAAAATATTAGAAATATAATTCCAGAAATTAAATCACAAATCATTTCTTATGGATTTGATAAAAAAGCCGACTATCAAATACAACTTTCCGAAACACAAGGACAATATTCAATCTTTAGAATATTTTACAAAAACAAATTATTAGATACATTTAAATTAAATGCACTTGGCATCCATAACATAAAAAATGCATCTGGCGTTATCGCTTTATCTCACCAATTAAAAATTCCAATTGACAAAATAAAAAACGGTTTGATAAAATACAATGGGGTGAAACGTCGTTTTGAAATCAAACATGAAATTAATAACATTATTTTTATTGATGATTATGCTCACCATCCTTCGGAAATCAAGGCAACATTGAAATCGACAAGATTGGCATATCCAAATAAAAGAATAATCGCTATTTTTCAACCTCATTTATATAGTCGAACTCAAGATTTTTATGAAGAATTTGGGAAATCTCTCCTAATAGCAGATGTCATTGTCGTTACAGATATTTATCCGGCACGAGAAAAGCCAATTAAAGGTGTTACAAGTGAATTGATAGCAAATATTGCCATTAAAGCCGGACATGAAAATGTTCATTATATTCCAAATAAAATAAAATTGGAAAAATATCTTCCTTCAATAATAAAAGAAAATGATATTATAATTTCACTTGGTGCTGGTGACATAAATAAGTCATTAGATAAAATTTATAATAATTATAAAAGGAATTCTAATAGCAGATGAACAACACGGAAATAAATACCAAAGAGATAAGACAAATGAGAAAATATTTTCTGATAATTTTATTTGTCGGATTAGTATTTATTTCAATCATTTATGCCGGATCTCAATTTATTTTTCTAATAGACAAAATATCTGTATCGGGCAATAAAGAATTGACAAAAAACGAAGTAATTAAGATCAGTGGAATAAATAAAGGAATGAATATCTTTACTGTAAATATCGGTCGAACGATAAATAAACTTAGAGAAGAACCATTTATTAGATATGCTTATGTGAGTAGAACATTCCCAAATAAAATTTCTATAAATATTTTAGAGAGAGAACCAATAGCATTAATAGCAATGGACAAATTATATTCTTTTGACATTAATGGTATTTTACTTCCGAAACCAACAAGAAGCAATAATGATCTGCCAAGATTAACGGGAATTGAATCCGTTTATAAATTTGAATTTGGTAAACCTACGGTTCATTATCAGGTACGACAAGGTGTTAATATCATTGCACAAATTGATCATTATTATTCTGAAGTAAATGATTTTATTTCTGAACTACATTGGAATAAAAGATATAAAGAATGGATAATTGTTAGTTATAAATATAAACCACTGATTAAATTAGGAACAGATGATTTTCCTATAAAATTGCAAGCATTAAATAATTTCTTTAAATTGATGAAAAAGAAAAATAGTAATATTAATAAATTCAAATATATTGATCTGAGATTCAAGAATCAATTAATTGTAAAATAATAATGGGAATATATTATGAGTGAAAATAAAATAATAAGTGGATTAGATATCGGAACAACAAAAATATGTGCTATTATTGGTGAATATGATCCACAAAAAAATATTTATAAAATTCTCGGTTTGGGGAAGGCACCTTCTCTTGGTTTAAAAAGAGGCGTAATTGTAGATATTGCAAAAACAAAGCAATCAATTATTGAAGCAGTTAAGTTAGCTCAAAAACGTGCAAACATCACCATTACCGGTGTGACAGTTGGTATTGCCGGCGATCATATCAGAAGTTTGAACTCAAATTCTACAATAACAATTAGCCATAAAGGTGAAGATGCCATTCACGATGCCGAAGTTGATGAATCAGATATAGAACGCATATTAAATTCAGCAAGATCAATAAATGTTGGAGTTGATAGAGAGATCATTCATATTTTACCACAAAAATATTATGTTGATAATCAAATTGGAGTAGCAAATCCAATTGGAATGTCTGGAAATAAACTTACAATAAATGCATTAATCATTACAGCTGCAATTAATAATGTAAAAAATTTAGTTAGAAGTGTCCAATCAACCGGATTGAATGTACACGGAATAATTTTAGAACCATTATCATCGGCAGAATCCGTTTTAACTGAAGATCAAAAGGAATTAGGAGTTGCATTAATAGATATCGGTGGTGGCACAACAGATGTAACAGTATTTCAAGATGGATATGTAAAACATGCTGGAGTTATAGGATATGGCGGTTCCATTATTACAAAGGATATTGCGTCATTAATCCAAACATCATTTGACGAAGCTGAACGAATAAAGACCAATTACGCTTGGGCATCAACTTCATTAATAAATGAAAATGATAAAGTTGATATAAAAGTAAAATCATTAAATGGTAAAAATGAAATTTTATTAGATTCGTATCAATTATCATTATATGTAGAAGCTCGTATAGATGAAATTTTAACTTTGGTAAAAAAACAAGTTGAAAAATATATAAATATAAGAAAATTAAGTGGAGGTATTATTTTTACAGGCGGAGGAGCATTGCTTAAAGGAATAAGTGAAATGAATATGAAAATATTTGATGTTCCAAGTCAAATCGGATATCCTAATAGATTGCCGGGATTGGAAACAAGTAATTTTAGTCCTGAATATTCTACAGCAATTGGATTACTACACTGGGCGAAAAATAATGGAAACAATCAATCAATAATGTCAATAGATTCTGATGCTAAATTATGGTATAAATTAAAAGAATTTTTAACAAAAATAATAAAACAATACTTTTAAGGGGGAATTATGTTATTTGAATATGATGAAATGAACGATTTAAATGCAAAGATCAAGGTTGTTGGAGTTGGTGGTGCCGGTGGGAATGCTATTAATCGAATGATAAAAAATAATTTAATGGGGGTGGAATTCATAGCAGTAAACACAGATGCACAAGCATTGAATCACAGTCAAGCAGAAACTAAAATTCAAATTGGACATGAATTAACGAAAGGATTAGGTGCTGGTGCAAAATTAGAAATTGGTTCAGCGGCAGCGAATGAAAGTAAAGAAACACTTATTCAAGCGTTAGAAGGTGCAGATATGATTTTTATTGCTGCCGGAATGGGAGGTGGAACCGGTACCGGAGCAGCGCCAATCATCTCACAGCTCTCAAAAGAAACTGGTGCATTAACAATTGGAATTGTTACAAAACCATTTCTCTTTGAAGGACCAAGCAGAACAAAAAGAGCAGAAAAAGGTATAGAAGAATTAAGAAAAAATACAGATACTTTAATTGTTGTGCCAAATGAAAAGCTAATAGATATTGTAGATGAAAGCACACAAATTGAAGATGCTTTTGCAGAAGCTGATTCTATTTTGCATCAAGCTACAAGTGGAATTGCTAACCTTATCACACAAAACGGATTAGTAAACCTTGATTTTGCAGATGTCAACACAATTATGAAAGATATGGGAGATGCAATAATCGGGACAGGAATTGCAAAGGGAGAATCACGCTCTGTTATGGCTGCTTCTATGGCCATATCAAGCCCATTATTAGGTGATATTAGTATTAGCGGTGCTAAAGGTGTATTAATTAATTTCACCGGTGGACACGATATGAAACTGACGGAAGTAAATGAAGCGGCAAAAATAATCCAAGAAGAAGTCGGAAATGAAGCAGATATTATTTTCGGTTCTGTAATTGATCCAAGTATTAAAGATGAAATTCAAATAACAGTTATTGCTACAGGATTTAATAAAAATATTTATAAAGAAAAAAATATACTCTCGGTAAACTCAGGATACAACATGCAGGAAATTACAAAAACCAAAAATAATATTTATAATGATAACGAAGATACAAATGACTTAAAAATTATTGAACATTTTGATTCCACTACTGATTTTGATGGAAACACCATTATAGATGAAAATGATTTGGAAATCCCAGCTTATTTAAGAATACACGCAAGAATTAAATAGATATATAAAATATTCTACTTGAAATAAAAAACTTCCGAAGCATAATTACTTCGGAAGTTTTTTATTTCAAGACAAGGAAGCATACTCTCTTGCTTTACATTTATTAAACTACTTGCGTGATATCATTCCAATTATTTTTTCTGCTTTTGTTCCAATTTCTATTGCTTTTTCCCCTAACTGTTTTACAAATTTGTTGTTTTCATAAGTTCCACGAACCGCTTCAAAATCTGCATCTTTTCCCTCATCACTTCCATCAATTCCAAATCCAATTTTAGTAATAACATTAAATTCTTTTGTAACATCCATTCCAACCATTTTATTCAATTTTAGTGAACTTTTTTTCCACTTTTGAATAATGTTTACTAAATCATCAGCTGTAATATTTTTTGGATCTATCTCAAGATATTTCTTTATTAATCCCAAAGTCCATAACCACTCTTCATCAGAATAATTATTAAATATTTTTACAAATTCATTACTCAATTCATCAATATTTTGAATTTCATTATTTTTGATCTTTGTTTGTAATTTTTCACTTGATTCTTCTGAAATTAATAAACCAGACATATCAAACCAACTATTTAAATTCCCATCTTTATTGAACATTTTTTTCACTTCTTCAAAATTCTGTAAATTAACTTTATCCAATTTTTTCATCACACTCTGTCCAATAAAAATATCTATCGCCAATTTATAATATTTTGCTGTCGTTTTCAAAAGTAATCTTGGAATTTTTACACCATTATAATTAACATGATTCTTTTTCTTATCGGTTTTTTCAACAAATTCTAAAAGTTTATTATGTCCATTTAGAACCTTCCCAATCGTATAAGGATTAAATAATTCAAAGTTTATCAAATCAAGTTTGTTTGAATCAGTTCTTTTATCTCTATTTGGCCACTTTTCGCTATCTCTCGTTGTCCCAACACTTAATAAATTCATTGCGGGCGTTAGAATACTTTTTCCATCAACTTCATTAATATATGAGAATGGAAAATCAGTCGTGTCAAAATTTGCATAATGTTTTCCAATCACTGCTGTAAATGCTCCAACCCTACTCGGCCACAACATATAACTAAACGATCCCGTTTTTGCTCCTCGCTCAACTATTCCTTGATGCAATGGTCCCAATTTATACATGTGGTTACTTTGATTTGTGCCACTTCCTGCATTAAAAAATGAGAATAACCCGGCGATCAATAGTGTAGATTTGTGATGTGTTACGGTATAAGGTCCAGCAAATATTGAACATGCTTCGCCGTGATATCCTTCACAATTTGCAAAAAATGCAGAATTCTCTGCTGAATATTGCTTACCTAACCTTACACTTTGACCAATAAAACACCCATCAATAATAACATTATCATCAATTTTAGAGCCGGAATTTATTATAAAATTTTTCGCTATTACTCCGTTTCCAATAATTACCGGTGCTTCTGTATTACTAACGATAGTTCCGTTAAACAATTCTGTAACATTAGAAATAATTGTACTGCTTCCAACTTTTACATTTGTAATTTTTTTCGTATTCAATATTTTACTATTTTTACCAATTGTTCCAATATTTGATTTCACATTTTCAACAAATTTATCAGCCATCTTTTCAATTGAATTTATTAGCTCAGTATCATGACGATAAAGAACTAACATATAAGCAATCTGTGAAGTGAGCGTATTAAATATTTTCAACTCTCTACCGCCACCTTCATTTAATATCTCTAATTCATAACCATTACCAAAAGTTGACTCACCTTCAACAGATAATTGTCCAACATTTTCAATAATTGCTTGATCTCCAATTTTATAATTTGACAATAATTTTACATCAGAAATATAAACATTATTACTAATTTCACAATTAAAAATATCTGCGTTCCTAATACTTGAATGTTTTTCAATCTTTTCAGAATATTTTATATTCCCATTTAATTTCCCAATTCGAATATTCCCATGAAATCTAACATTACTTACATATTTAATATTAAATTCTTCATTTACTTGAATTTTAGACCAATCATCTGCAATACAATTTTGCATCTCCAATTTTTTGATCTCTTCTTGATTTAGATTCCTCATACTTCACCCTATTACTTTATTGTAATATTTTAAACCTCAATTTTCAATTTAATTATATAAAAAAATGTCCAAAAATAATAATAATTTCCGGACATTTTAAATATTTTCAAAATATTTTATACTTCTGGAAAATTATCTAAAGATTTTTTTTCGATATCTTTGAAATATTTTACAGTTCCAACCATCAATTCCATTGTTGAATCATCATCACATACTATCATACTTTTAGGATGCAATTGTAATGCTGAAACAGTCCACATATGATTTATTCCGTTTTCAACAACATTTTTTAAAGCAGTTGCCTTATTATATCCACTTACCAAAATAACAACTTCTTCTGCATCCATTACAGTTCCAACTCCAACTGTCAAAGCTGTTCTTGGGACTTTATTATAATCATTATTGAAAAATCTGGCATTTGCAATTTTGGTATCATGAGTTAGTGTTTTAATTCTTGTTTTTGATCTTAGAGATGATCCGGGTTCATTAAATGCAATATGACCATCAGGACCAATTCCACCTAAAAACAAATTAATCCCGCCAACTTTTTTTATCCTATCTTCAAAATTCTGACATTCTTTATTAAGATCTTTAGCATTACCATCTAAAATATTTATATTCTCTCTTGGAATATCTATATGACTAAAAAAATATTTATCCATAAAATAATGATAACTTTCAGGATGTGTTTCGGGAATATTTACATATTCATCCATATTAAAAGTTATTACATTTTTAAAAGATATTTTCCCTTGTTTATGTAATTCGACTAATTCATGATAAGTTCCGATTGGTGAAGATCCTGTTGGTAATCCCAAAACAAAAGGTTTTTCCGGTGTTGGATCAAAATCATTTATTTTTTTTGCAATGTAATGTGCTGCCCAATTACTTAATAACAGGTAATTTTCGTGAATAAGAATTCTCATTTTATCTCCTTTTTATCAATTATTTTACAACATTATTTTTGTATCAGCAACAAAGCAACCTTTGCCTTCATTTCTCACAATTAACGGATTGATATCCAATTCCTTAATTTGTGGACAATCAATTGCTAATTGTGATAATCGCTGAATTGTTTCTTTTAATGATTTAATATCGCGTTTTTCACTTCCTCTTGCACCCATTAAAATTGGATAGGAACGAATGGACTGAATCATATCATTAACTTCTTTTACAGATATTGGTGCAACTTTAAAATCTACATCTTTAAATATTTCTACAAATATTCCACCAAGGCCAAACATAATTACCGAACCAAATGAATTATCTTTTTTTAGTCCTAATATCACTTCTTGACCTTCTCCTACCATTTTTTGAACGAATACGCCTTTTATCACTGCTTCAGGCATTACTTTTTTCACATTCTTCAAAATTTGTTCATAGGCATTTTCTGCTTCATTACGATTCTTAATGTTCAGAATAACTCCGCCAATATCGAATTTATGAATAATATCCGAAGAGATGATTTTCATAACAACCGGATATTTAATATTATCGGCAATTTTGCCTGCTTCCTCTTTTGAATTGGCTAACCCATTTGGAAGTACAGGAAAATTATATGCTTCCAATACTTTTACAGCTTCTTCTTCAGGCAAATATGTTTTATTTTTAGCAATCGCTTCATCTAAAATCTTTGTTGCTTTTTCTTTATCAACATCGGAAAATTGCTTGATCTCGAATTCTGATATTTCTTTTAATCGTTTATTAAATTTGAAAGTTGCTGCCATTGATTTAACCATATTTTCTGGAAGAACATAATGAGGAACATTGTTTTTCTGTAAAATATCTATTCCAGCAGCAACATCAGTATCACCCATAAAAGAAGTATAAATTGGCTTATCAGATTGACCAACGACTTTAACAATATCTTTAGCAATTGCTTCAATGTCTGTCATGGATTGCGGAGTAAGTATTACATTTATTCCATCTATATTCTTATCTTTTATCGCAGCACTAATCGCAATATTATATCTATCAGCTCTTGCATCTCCAATAACATCAACAGGATTTTTTATATTTGCAGCTGCCGGTAAACTCTTTTTTAGAATTTTTGTAGTACCTTCTTCAAACTTACCCAAAGATAACCCACTGTTTATTGCCCTATCAGTAGCAAGTACACCAGGACCACCGGCATTAGTTATTATAGCAATATTTTTACTTTTAGGTAATGATTGATAAGCAAATGCCTTTGCATAATCAAACATTTCTTCTAAATTATTACACCTGATAATTCCAGCTTGTTTGAATGCAGCGTCAATAATTTCATCACTACCTGCTAATGAACCAGTATGAGAAGCTGCTGCAGATGCGCCTTCAGCTGTTTTTCCTGATTTGATTGCTAATATTGGTTTTCCAGTTTCAGCAATAACTTTTTTTGCTACTTCCATTAATGCTTTTCCGTTAGTTACTTCTTCCAAATACATCAAGATAACTTTTGTTTTGGGATCATCTTTTAAATAGTAAAGTAAATCAATTTCATCTACATCTGCTTTATTACCAAAACTTATAAATTTAGAAAACCCAATATGTCTCGCATCGGCATAATCAAGAACTGCAGTACACAAAGCACCACTTTGAGAAATAAATGCAATATTCCCTTCTTCTGGCATTGCTCTTGCAAAAGATGCGTTCAGGTGACATTTTGGATCGGTATTAATTATTCCGAGACAATTCGGACCAATAAATGATATTCCATATTTATCAGCAATCTCTTTTATTTTTTTCTCTTTTTCTAGACCTTTAGCACCAACTTCTTTAAATCCGGCAGAAATGATAACCATTGATTTTATACCTTTTTTTCCAATCTGCTCCATCGCTAAATGTGCAACAGAACTTGGAAATACCAATATTGCCATATCAACATCATCTTCAATATCAACTACATATTTATATGATTTTATACTTGAAACATTTTTCTCACTTGGACTGACCGGATAGAGTATTCCTTTAAACCTATCATGTAAAATATTTTCAAAGATATCGTATGGAACAGAACCTATTACATTATTTGTTCCTACAACAGCAATAGATTTAGGATATAATATATCGTTAATTTCTTCATAAGTTTTTCTTTTTTTATTAGACATCGTTTTCCATTATTTATTAACTATTTTACCAATAAATTCTACTGCATCTTTTACATTTTGAATCTCTAAAGCATCATCTTCATCCATTTCAATGTCAAATTCTTCCTCAAAACCGGCTATTAATTGCAAACTTTGCATTGAATCCGCACCAAGATCAAAAATAAAATTAGCATCAGATGCTATCTCATTTTCTTCTTTTTTTAAAACTTTAGCAATTGTCTTCTTTACTTTTGCTTCTACTTTCTCCTTTTCCATCATTTTGCCCCTTTATTTTTTATTTACTATTATAACAAACTAAGTTGAAATTTAAAAATATTTTACAGATAATACAAAGATTTAATTTATTTTTTTGCAACAAAAATTAAGTTAAATGTGAAATGTAAGATGTTAAAACAGAAAAAAAATATACAATCC
>JAUVLI010000064.1 GCA_030600775.1 Fidelibacterota bacterium
GGCCAATGAAAAAACATGGAAATATTCCATTATAATAGTAAAATTAATAATAAAAATTGAGTGTGTAATGTGTAAAATTATTAAAAGATATTTGTTGTTTATTTTGTTGTTCTCAATGCCATTATTGGGGAATAATTTAAAGGAAGTTAATATTTATATTGTTGCTCTGTTCGGAATAATTATCGTGATGGTATCATTGTTCATAATTTATTTCTTTATGCAATTTATTTCTTGGCTTATCAAATATTATAAATATATACAACTAAAAACTATTAGAAAAAAGAAAAACAAATTGAGAATTATTAAAATTGAGGATAATAGACCAGATATTGAAACTGTTTTAGCTATTAGTACAGCGATACACATGGAAATGAAATATAAAATGGAAGAAGAAAATGCAATATTGACTATTAATAAATTGATAAGACCTTATTCGCCATGGTCAAGTAAAATTCTGTCAATGAGAAAGGTTCCTGATAGAAAATGAAAAAAATAAATTATTCAGAAAAAGTTAAATCAGTTTATGAGGAAGATGTAAAACATAATGTCTAAAAAAATAAATAAATTTCGGAGAAAAAATGAAAAAATATAAATTCTCAATAAATGGTAGTCGTTTCGATGTAAATATCAAATCGTTGAGTTCTAATACTGCTGTTGTTAATTGCAATGGACAAGATTATGAAGTTGATATTTTAGAAACCGAAAAAGAGAAAACTTCGCCTAAATTAATAACTACGGAAGAGAAGAGAACAGTATCTCAAGTAATTCCAAGATCTGTTCAAAGTAATAAAACTACAGTTGGTTCAAAATCAATTAAAGCTCCTATTCCGGGTGTGATCATCAAGATATTAGTTAATAAAGGTAATGAAGTGAAAAATGGCGATGTGGTTGCTGTAATGGAAGCTATGAAAATGGAAAACGATATTTTGGCAACAGGAGATGGCAAGATAAAATCTATAAATGTCAATGAAGGCGATTCTGTTTTAGAAGGTGGGGTAATAATGGAATTAGAAAATTAATTAATATATATAAATAATAAGGTATTAAAAAATGGACATTGTAGTAGAATTTTTGAAATATTCCGGATTTGCAAATGTTACTTGGGGACATATTATTATGATCTTAGCAGGTGGAATATGTATTTATTTAGGAATCGCGAAGAATTATGAACCGTTATTATTAGTTCCGATTGGTTTCGGTGTGATCATTGGTAATATTCCTTTTTTAGAATCTGCTGGAATGGAAGTAGGAATTTATGAAGATGGTTCTGTAATGAATTATTTATATTTTGGTGTATTAAAAGGTATTTATCCACCATTAATATTTTTAGGAATTGGGGCAATGACAGATTTTTCTGCTTTGTTATCAAATCCAAAACTCGTTATTCTTGGTGCTGCCGCTCAATTAGGTATTTTTATTACATTTATAGGTGCGAATGCTTTAGGATTTACTCCAATGGAAAGTGGAGCAATTGGAATTATTGGTGGAGCTGATGGTCCAACGGCAATATTTTTATCATCTAAACTTGCACCTCATTTGATGGGAGCAATTGCTATTGCTGCTTATTCATATATGGCATTGATTCCGGTTATTCAACCACCACTTATGAAATTATTTACGACACTAAAAGAACGAAAAATGAAAATGAAACCAGTTAGACAGGTAAAAAAAGTAGAGAAGATTCTATTCCCGATTTTAGGATTTATTATTACTGCTTTTATTGCTCCTGGTGCTTTACCATTGCTCGGAATGTTGTTTTTGGGAAATTTGTTAAAGGAAAGTGGAGTTACCGGTAGATTGGCAAAAACAGCGAGAAATTCTCTCATTGATATTGTAACAATTTTGCTTGGAGTTACTGTGGGAGCTTCCACACAAGCTACAACTTTTTTGACTAAGGATTCATTATTTATTTTTGTTTTGGGAGCGATTTCATTTATGATCGCAACTTCTGGCGGAATACTTTTTGCAAAATTTATGAACTTGTTTCTGAAAGAAGGGAATAAGATAAATCCACTTTGTGGTGCTGCGGGAGTAAGTGCAGTTCCTAATTCCGCTCGTGTTGTTCAACATGTTGGAGCTCAATACGACAGATCTAATTTTTTATTGATGCATGCAATGGGTCCAAATGTTGCCGGTGTAATTGGTTCGGCAGTTAGTGCAGGAATTTTATTGGCTGTACTGAAATAAAAGACAGAATAAAGGATAAGGTCAAATTTTACCACAACATTAAAATTAATGTAAATGGTAATTATTAAAAAAAATACGTAAATATTGTGAAAATAAATTAAATTATAATTAATGGTATTTATCTAAATATTAATGGAATAATGAAATATTTTAAAATAAATGATGAATATTTCAATGAATTAGCAAAATATTTTGTGATTAAGAACAAAAAACTGTATTTTTTATTAATATTTATTGGAATTTTATTAAATTATTTTTACATTTAATTAAGTAAGAAAAAAATTAAAAGGAGAAAGAAATGAAGAAGCAATTTTTAGTGAGTTTTGTACTAATTTTCAGCATCGTATTTTTTGCCCAAATTGTAATGGCAGAGACTTCAACTTCAAGTCAAGATGAAACGCAAAATAAGCAAATAAATGTAATTATTGCGGAATTGGGCAGAGTTGGTAAAAGCGTAAAAAAAATTGACAATCAAATCAAAATAATTGTTAAGAAAATTAGTGAAGTTGAAAAAGAAGTTAACGATTTAAAAAGTAATAACAAGAATGAAGGGAATTTGAAAATTATTGTTAAAAAAGTTAAAGAAAACAATGATAAAATAACTACACTTGTGGAGAAGCAAAAATTATTATATAAAGGTATGGCTGAAATAGAAAGGAATGAGATAGATTCCAGTAAAAAAGTTGTTACTTCTATTGTTGCTTCTGTAGATGATAAAGCAATAGCTTCAATAAACGATGCTATCAGCTCTTTAAAACAAGATCTTAATGAAATTAAATCTCAATTATCTTCAGAAGTTAAACAAGTTAAAAAAGTATTTGCAAATCCATATCAAGATGCAAGAAATGATTTTTCTAATAAAAAATATAAAAAAGCTCTTCCACAATTTCGTGCTTTGGTTAATGGTACAAATGTTAAATTAAGAGATAATTCTCAATATTGGCTTGCAGAATGTTATTATGCTTTAGGTGAATATAATCAATCAATAAAAGAATTTGAAAAAGTGTTTTCTTTTGACGAAACCGATAAATATGATGATGCCCAACTTAAATTGGGATTTTGTTATAGACAGTTGAAGAATAATAGTAGAGCTATTGAAGAATTTGAGAGATTAATACAATATTATCCTGAAAGTGAATATAAAAATACTGCATTAAAACAAATTTCAATTTTGAAATAATTTTTTCTAAAATATTATTTTAATTAATAATTGTTGGAAAAAATGAATAAAAAAAGAAAAAAAAATACAGCTGTGCTTGCAATTTTGAGTGCAGCTGTTATTGTTATTATATTGATTTTATTTTCATTTAGTAATCTTTATAAGCAAATAGAATATGCAGCTGTTGATTTAAAATGGCATAAATTTTACCAATCTGCAAAAAGTGATACAAATATTATAATAATAGCGATTGATAATAAATCTATTGATTACTTTTCTTCTGATAAATATATGATCAATTGGCCGTGGCCAAGAGAATTTTATGCTTTTGTTCTTGATTATTTAAAAGCAGCTGGTGCCAAAACAGTCATTTTTGATATGTTATTTAGTCAATCGGAAATTGCTCGTTTAGAAGTAGATGCAGAGAGTTCAAATAAAAATTTTAGTAATTCTATTACAAATAATGGAAAGGTTATATTGGGAGCAAATGCAATTGATTCCACAACCGATCTTAAAAAAAGCAATTATGATAAATATACCTTAAATTTTGAGAATTCTGAATTATTTCCTGCTGAAAAATATCCATCAATTTCATTACCATTGCCGATATTAAGTGAAGGTGTGGCATCTATTGGTGCAACCGGATTTACTTATGATAATGATGGAGTTTGCCGCAGGGCTCCTTTAATGGTTAGAATTGGAGATAAGATGTTTCCGCAATTAGCTTTTGCCGCTTATCTTTATACAGCAAAAGATTCGGTAATAAGATATAATAAAAAAAATAATGTTCTTATCACAAAAAAGAGTAAAATATTCTTAGACAAATATGGAAATTATCGAATTTATTGGTATGGCCCGGGTGGAGAAAGTAAATTAGGAACATATCGATATGACTCTTTCCATGCTGTCTTTCTATCTGCTATTCAGTATAAACAAGGGATGGAACCACAAATACCATTTTCTGAATATAAAGATAAAAATATATTGATCTGTGCTTCCGCATCCGGATTATTAGATTTAAAAGCTACTCCGTTCACTTCAGTTGCTCCATTTCCAGGTGGAGAAATTCATGCTACATTGTTTGATAATTTGTTAAATCATCACAGATTAAGGTCAGCTTCAGTTATATTGATCGGTGTATTGACTTTTTTTCTATTGATTTTAGTTAGTTATTTATTTTTAACAAAAGATTTAAAATATTCTTTAAGTGTGGCTGTTTTATCGGTAATTATTGTTATTTTTATTAATTTTATTGTATTTTTCAAATGGGCAATAAATTTCGATTTTGTTTTTCCTGTTTTGGGAATTATTCTAATTAGTGCAAGTTCTTCAATGTATAAAATGTTAACCGAAAGTCAGGCAAAAAGGCAGATAAAAACAATTTTTTCAAGATATCTTGATAAAGGGGTAATCGACTTGTTAATGAAAGACCCCGATAAAATAGATTTGGCGGGTTCTGAAATTATAGGTACGGTTTTATTTACGGATTTACAAGGATTTACAACATATTCTGAAAAGAAAGATCCCAAAAAAGTCATTGAAACATTAAATAAATATTTTCATATAATTACTTCTATAGTTTTAAAAAATGGTGGTTTGCTTGATAAATATACAGGCGATGGGATCATGGCAATTTTCGGAGCTCCTATTGAAAGAAAAGATCATGCTAAAGCTGCTTGTGAAGTTATTTTAGCTTTTCGTGAACAAAAAGTCAATGAACTTATTCCTTCTGAAAAATCTATGATCCAAACTCGTATTGGTATAAGTAGTGGAGATATGGTTGTTGGGAATTTAGGAAGCGAAAAACGAATGGATTATACCGCTATCGGTGATACTGTAAATTTATCTGCTCGATTAGAAGGTGTAAATAAAACTTATGGAATTACAAATATGCTAAGCGAAAATACTTGGAAATATGTAAAAGATGATTATTTCTTTAGAGAAATTGATTTCATACGTGTAAAAGGGAAAGATCTACCGATAAAGATCTTTACTTTAATTGATAGAATTGAAAATATGACAATTGACAAGATTGAAGTTGAAAATAGATTTCATAATGCTTTGAATATTTATCGTAGTCGTGATTGGAAAAATGCAATTAAAGCGTTTAAAAATGTTTTAGAAATATCTAAAGATGATGCTCCTTCAAAAGCATTTATAGATAGATGCAAGTTTTTAAAAAAGACACCGGAATTAATTGACGAACAAGGAGTTTTTACTTTTAAGACAAAATAATATGATTTATTAAAATTTGTATTTAATTGGAAATTTTATTGTATAATTGTTTTAATTATAGTAAACTTAATTAATTATAAAGGAGGTTTTAATGAAAAAGAAAATTTTTTATGTTTTCGCTGCAGTAGTTGTAATAATTACAACTTTAATGGCTACACAGATTGTTAATAATAATATGACTATGCGTAGTGGAAAAGGAGCGTTTTATCCTGCCGTATCTGTGTTAAATAAAGGAGCTGATGTTACGATATTAGAGGATAGCGAATCTTGGAAAAAGATTGAAACCACAAAAGGAGAAAAAGGATGGGTATCAGCTAATGCTTTTGTAAAAGTGGAAGGAACTATTGATTATGGTATGATGGCTAAAGATATCTCCGATAAAAAGGCATCAACTACAATGGTAACTGCTGCTGTTAAGGGATTTTTTGAAAGTAAAATGGGAGACAAGTCATTAAATGAGGATATTTTTCAACATCCGAGAAAAAATTATGTGATACCAAGTAAATATTTAGAATTCAAAAGAAATACTTATGATGGAAGATGGAGTGCTAAAAAATTTCAGAGAAAATATAAGATATCAAAACCAAAACCATTTACTATCGATGAATCTTTATTTGCTGTGAGTGCTTATGTTGCAGCAAAATTTACTGCAAATGGTGTAATTACAGATTTAATGGAATTGAATTATGTAAATAATGTTGCTCAGTTAATTGCAGAAAATACGGAATATTATGATTTGCCAATTTGTGTTCATATTGCCAAAAGCGATGAATTGTTCGTAAATTCTTTACCGATTGGTGTTATTGTAATTTCTGAAAGGATGTTGAAAGAATGTAAAAATGAAAGTGAATTGGCATGCTTATTGGGACATGAAATATCACATATTACCTTACAGCATGGAAGTGTCGAAGCAGATAAAAGAAAAGTGAAACTCAAAGCAGAAGATGCATTTGCTGAATTAGATAAAACTTTCGGAACAAACACAAAAGAAATGGACGAATTATCAAATGAAATGTATGAAAGATCTATAAAAGGTCGTAAAGAAAAATACGAAATGGAAGCAGATAAAATGGGTGTGATCTATGCATATAGAGCCGGTTATGATATTAGAGGATTATCACAAGTTATGAGACGATTGGAATCTCAAATGCCAAAAAGTCGTAATATGGAAGATGTAACTCATTGGTTTCCGTATTCATTCAAGAATAGAATTATCGCATTGGAAAAATTCATTTATAAAGAATTCAAAGATAGAGATGAATATAAAAAATTTGAGAGCAGGTTTAATAAAAATATTCATTAATATTTAATATTTTTGAGAATTGAAAATTGTTGTTAAATTATCACTTGAAGAAAATTTTTAGGACACAAGAAATTGATAAAAATTCAACTATTCGAAAATTTCGAATAACCGCTTCTGATGATAAAAAATATACAAACCATTTGGAAAAATATAGTTTGTTTTATATCTCTAAAGATTGAAGAAAATAGAAAATGAAATTCTGGAAATATTTGATAAGTTGATTCATGAAAAAAACCGTATATTGTATTGAAAAATAAAGAAAGAAATTAAAAAATGACTAAAATTAAAGAAATTCCGAAAATTGAAAGACCAAGAGAAAAATTTTTGGAAAAAGGACCAGAAGTATTATCAAAAAGTGACCTACTAGCAATTTTAATTGGTAGCGGTATCAAAGGGAAAAACGTAAGACAATTGTCAGAGCAGATAATAAAAAAATATAATAAGGATTTCTTAAATATAAAGGTAAATGATTTAACTGAAATATCTGGAATAGGGAATGCAAAAGCATTACAAATTGTTTCAGCAATATCTTTAGTGAAACGATTCTATGATGAGAAAAACAACAACGAGATTATTGTTAGTTCGCTAAATGATGTTTTAACTTTAAATTATGATCTAAGAAATAAAAAAAAGGAGTACTTAGTTTGTCTGTATTTAAATCCAGCAAATAAACTGATAAAAAAAGAAATAATAAGTGTCGGTTTATTAGATAAAAGTTTATTCCATTCAAGAGAAGTTTTTCAACCTGCTTTCAAATACAATTCTTCTAAGATAATATTAGTTCATAATCATCCAACAGGAGATAGTAATCCAAGTAATAAGGATTTAGAAATTGTCAAAAAAGTTGCTTATACTGGTCATATGGCTGGTATTCCAGTTATAGATTTTATCATAATTGCAAAAAATGATAACTACAGCTTTTATAATTATTTGAGAAAAGATAATCTCAATATTGATTATGTTGCATCAACTGATCAGCTTTCGATTTTTGATTTATTAGAGTTAGAAGAACCAAAATATGATGTAAAAATTACTAAATCAAAAAAGATATATTTTCATAAATATAAAACTGACAATAATCATTTTAAGTTACAAAATCGTCGTTATCTTGGTAATAAGTTTAAACTTCTCGGATTTATTGAAGACATTGTTGAAGCACGATGTGGAGAAGTTAATTCTTTTTGTGATATTTTTGCTGGAACAGGTGTTGTTGGAGAAAGATTTAATAAACCTGAGATTAAAATAATATCAAATGACTTTCTATATTTTAACTATCTTTGTTTGAAAACCTTTATTGGTACATCTTCTTACAATGAAGTTAGTATTAAAAAAAAATTGATTATCTTAATGACTTAGAAGCACAAGAAAATTATTTTTCAAAATATTTTTCAAATACTTATTTTACCATTGAAAATGCAAAGAAAATCGGAACTATCCGAGAAAAAATTGATTACATCTCAGATAATGAAATTGAGAAAAATATATTATTATGTTCTCTTTTGTATGCTGTGGACAAAGTAGCCAACACAGTCGGTCATTATGATGCTTTTCGTAAAAAATTAGATATGACAAAACCCTTAAAATTATTAATTCCTAATATTGATAATTCTCATAACATCAATAATGAAATATACAAAATGGATGCAAATAAGTTAATTAGAAAGATTAATTGTGACGTTTTATATATTGACCCGCCATATAATTCTCGGCAATATTCAGATGCTTATCATTTACTTGAAAATTTAGCAAAATGGGAAAAACCAGAAGTTTTTGGTAAAGCAAAGAAAATGGATCGCTCACATATTAAAAGTGAATATTGTTTAAAGTCCGCAATAAACGCTTTTAAGGATTTAATTAATAACGCAAAATGTAAGCATATATTATTATCTTACAATAATACAGGTTTTTCAAAAGATGGTCGTTCTAACGCTCGAATAAGCGATGAAAATATATTAAAGATTTTACAAAGCAAAGGTGATATCGAAATATTTGAAAGAGACTATAAAGCATTCACAACAGGCAAAAGCAGTGATAATAATAATGTTGAACGAATTTTTTATTGCAAAGTTAAGGAGAAACAATTATGATAAAACCTTGGTCAATAACTACAACCTTAAGGAATCCTGAAAGATTAAGAAATTTTTTAATAGTTGCACAACAAATTGAAGGGAACGAATGGAATTTAGAAACTCAAATAAAATATCAAA
The DNA here is from genome assembly GCA_030600775.1 of Fidelibacterota bacterium. GTDB lineage: Bacteria > Fidelibacterota > Fidelibacteria > Fidelibacterales > Fidelibacteraceae > TCS52. The sequence continues at coordinate 9,092 of JAUVLI010000064.1, forward strand.
TTCTATTAATCCAAAACAGATTTTATGGTTATGGTATTGCACAATTTTATAATGATTTATCGCAATCTCAAATTAGTCTAATAAACACTATGACAAATGAAATTAAATATGAGCAAGCTGAAAAAATCTTTAATACAAAGAATTATGAAGATCCTCCAATGAGGGGGAGACAATCTTTAAATCCTCTTAAGAAATTAGGATTAGTTTCAATTGTAAATAATAAAGTTCACATTACAAGCTTAGGTCAACTTTTTTTGAAAGATGATTTTGATTACGGAGAAATTTTCCTTAGTAGTTTTTTAAAGTGGCAAATACCAAATCCTCTTAGTAACGAATATAGAATTGAAGATGATTATGACATCAAGCCTTTTGTTGGGACAATTCATCTCATAAATATTGTTAATAAAAAATGGATAGAATTAAATAATAATCCAAAAGGTATTTCAAAACAAGAATTCTCTCTATTTGTACCAACTCTTATTAATTTCTCAAATATTGAAAAACAAGCTCAAAAAATAATTGATTTGAGATTAGAGATTTCTGGTAAAAGTAGAGATGAACAGAAACAAATTCTCGAAAACTACAAAATAAATTATGCTAAAGAATTTTTGAATGATACTAATCCAAAAAAAATAGAAAAACTTCTCAAGAATCTAAAAGATTATGGAGATAATGCTATTCGGTATTTTAGATTAACAAGATTATTTTATATCAGAGGTAACGGTTTCTATGTTGATTTAGAACCCCGAAGGTCTATTGAAATAGAAAATTTGCTTAATTATGACAATGCACAATCATTAGTGTTTAGTTCAAAAGAAGATTATTTAGGTTATCTCTCAGATATTGCACAACCAAAATTACCTTGGGAATCAAAAGAAAAATATATTGAAATTGTTATAAAACTTGTAGCAGAAATTAGGATTTATGAAAATAATCTGTCGGTAGATTTAAAAGAAATCTTGAACTTTAACATACTGCCAGAATTAGAACTAAAAAAATATATTGAAGAACTAAGACAATATAGAAGAAGTCTTCAAAATAAAGAATTGCATTTCGAATCTCAAAATATTGAGAAAATTAATGATTATATTCAAATTCTTGAAAATATTTACAAATATGACAATAGACCACTATTACTTGAAAAACTTTGCTCACTTGGATTGAATGCACTAAATGATGCCATAAAGATACAAC
>JAUVLI010000046.1 GCA_030600775.1 Fidelibacterota bacterium
GGCACATTTTCCAATGATTCAATATCTGTAACTTATGATTCTACTTCAATGGTACTAAATTCAACCGGTATATCAGGTTCACATCAACAAACATTATCGATAAATTTATACGAAGATAATCCATTTAATCATACTATCAGCTATCAAAACTCATTAGATACACCTAATTGTTCTATTGATGCTGTACCCGGACATGATGATATAACATCTTTTGATGCATTACTGACAATAGATTTAGATTATTTCATTGGAATAGCAGATCATATCTATAACACTGATAAGACCTTTCATGGAAAATTACGCGGGATTTATGTTGTCCTTGGCAATGTTATAATGGCAAATAGAACGGTTTTATATGGAAGTATGATTTCTACCGGATCAATGAGAACTATTGCCTATGTTAGAATCTATGCCCAACCGATACCTGATACGGATATGTATTATCCCGCAATAGTTGCCCTTGATTCTTTGCAAGAGGTTGAGAATGATAAATTTCGTAATTTGGAAGTAGAAGGTGCAATATATTCCACTAATTATATAGTTTTAAAAGGTGGACTAGTAACCGGACCGATCATAGCTAAAGATATTGTATTAATGAACGGTGCTGTAATCGATGATAATGGAAGTGATAAATATTATAATACTTTTCCGGGGGTGCCAGCAGAAGAACAATTAAATAAATTGAGAGATAAAGGTAGTTGGACTTATGATAATTGAGAGTGTCGATGTTAATTAAGAAAAAAATAATAAAATCAGAAAACGGCAGTATCTTAGGAATGGTATTAATTTTTTTCCTTGTAATGACCATCATCGGCACTGCAATTCTCACAATGGCATCTCAGGAAGCGGTTTTGTTTGAAAAACAATTAGACCAAGCAGAAGCTTTTAGAATGGCAGAAAGTGGGATTGACATAGCAATGTGGAGAATAAATAATGGGTCGAATGATTTAGGCACATTTTCCAATGATTCAATATCTGTAACTTATGATTCTACTTCAATGGTACTAAATTCAACCGGTATATCAGGTTCACATCAACAAACATTATCGGTAAATTTATACGAAGATAATCCATTTAATCATACTGTCGGCTATCAAAGCACATTAGATACACCTAATTGTTCTTTTAATGTTGTATCCGGACATGAAGTAACATCTTTTGATGCATTACCGACAATAGATATAGATTATTTCATTGGAATAGCAGATCATAACTATACCACTGATATGACCTTTCAAGGTGTTACATTAAACGGGATTTATGTTGTCCTTGGTAATGTTACAATGAAAAATACGGTTTTATATGGAAGTATGATTTCTACCGGATCAATAATATTTATTGGCCATGTTGAAATCTATACCCAACAGATACCTTATACGGATACGTATTATCCCGCAATAGTTGCCCTTGATTCTTCGCAAACTCTTGAGACAGAGGTTGATGGATTTCCTAATTTGATAGTGGAAGGTGTAATATATTCCAGTAATTATATAGTTTTAAAAGGTGGAACAGTATCCGGACCGATCGTAGCTAAAGATATTACATTAAGGAACGGTGCTGAAATCAATGATAATGGAAGTGAAAAATATTATAATACTTTTCCGGGGGTGCAAGTAGAAGAACAATTAGATAAATTGAGAGATAGAGGTAGTTGGGCTTATGATAATTGAGTGTGTCTATGTTAATTAAGAAAAAAATATCGGTTGGCATCGATATCGGAAGTAATATGATAAAAATCATAGGTGTTATTCGAAAAAAAGAAAAAATATCTATAGAATTTATCAATTCGATAGACCTATATCACGACGAAACAACAAAAATATCTAAAAACTTAAAAGGTACTCAATTAGTTCCATTAACAAGTAATATCAATTCGGCAGACCTATATCATAACAAAAAAATGGAAAATCCTGAAGATTCAAAAGATGCTCAATTAGTTTCATTAATCCATGAAATAACAAATGGTTTAAAAAAATTTAGAGTAAGTAAAGTTAATGTTTCCATTTCAAGCATAAATGCTATCGTTCGCATCTTTGAAATGCCATTAATATTCGGAGATGATTTGAAATCTGCAATTAAGTGGAAATTAAATAATGCACTTCCGTATGCACCCCAAGATATTGAGTTTGATTACCAAATACTTAATAAAAATGAAGACAACACATCACAGGAGGTTCTGGTCGGCATAGTCCCGTCAAGCGAGATGAAAAGAATTTTAGATATCTTTTCAAGTGTAAATTTAGATCCGGATCTTGTTGATATTGATTCTCTGGCTGTTTATCACTGTTTTTGGTCACTTTATAATAATTCAAAAAATAAAACTGTTGCGTTGTTCAATATAGGCGCAGAAAAAACTTCAATAATAATAGTAACCCCCAAACAAAACCCATATTTTACTTCCTTAAATTTAGGTGGCAATACCATAACTCGAGACATAATGAAAAATCTTCATACTTCCTTTTTAAATGCCGAACATATAAAAACCGGCTCACATTCTCATTTTAATAGTCAAATAGATAGCTCTAAAAAAATAGAAACAATAGATACAAAAAAATATTACAACTTTCTGAAATATAAATTATCATTAGAATTAAAACGATCTGAACTATATTTTCAAACACAACATGGAGAAGATCAAATTGACGATATTTTCATAACAGGTGGAGGCGCTAAATCCGATAATTATTGGAATCCTCTAAAGGAAGATATTATTATAAATAACACAAAAAATAAAAATTTTGACGATATTGGCCCATTTTTCACTACAGCGTTGGGATTAGCATTAAGAGATTAAAGATGAAAAAAATTGAATTAAATCTATTAGGACATAAAGCAATTATAAGAAAAGAAAATAAAATAAAATTTTCTATAATTTTTCTTTATGTCGCGATCTGGTGTGTTTCTATATTTATTCTTATCAATATTTATAAAACAGATTCCTATATGTATTCAATGTATAGAAAAGAAGCAAAACAAATATCATCTGCATTATCTTCAGTCGAACCAAAATTCTCCAGAATTCAATTCCTTTATAGTAAATATAAAAGGATAAAATCAAAAGAAAACATCTATAGAAAATCCTTCTACCGTCCGGGTAATTGCTTGAATAAAATGATTTTAATATCAGAAGCAATTCCTGATAACATAACATTAGATCAATTATCGGTAAATCCTAATGCTACCTCTAAGAAAGATGAAAAAATAGAATTGAGTGGAGTTATTGTTATCGACGAAGAATTAAGCATTTTACAGCAACTAAACAGTTTTAAAAATAATCTGGAATCTAATACCAATTTAATGAAAGATTTTACTAAAGTTGAAATTAATGAAAATAAAATAAGTAGAAAGAATGAAGAACCGATGATGGAATTCATTATTAGGATATTTTAAGTATGAACTATGATCCAAACAAAAGATTGTTTTTATTTAAAATCCATTGGGTAGTACTTGCCATACTTTCATATTTGTTAGCAATGGCATTATCAAATTACATATTTATCCAACCAATGGTTAAGAAATATCATAAATTACAATTACAAAAAAAAGAATTAGACCACATCTATTCTTATTTTTCTCCTGTACTGGCTGATTCCACTCTACAATATTTGAAAAAAGAAATAAATAAAAGTAACTCGAAAAAATTAACTTTTGAAGCGCAACCAATAGAAGCAAGAGATTTCGTAAAAGTATTTGTTGAATTAAATGGAATTGCAAGAAAAACAAACATAACACTTAATTCTATGACCCGGGGGAAAGATGAAAATTTATCTTTTCGAACCTTTAAGAAAAGAATAATAAATATAGTATTTAATAGTACTTACCCGCAATATTTAAATTTTTTTAATGCATTAGAAAAATCTAAATATCCCTTACTTATTGATTCATATGATATTGCAAAAAATGGTACTAACAATTACATTATCAGTATGCAAATATTTACAATTATAAAACGATGAAAAATAAAAGATGAAAAATAAAAAAAGAATATTATTACTTTCACTCCTTGTGCTAATATCTACATGGTATTATGGTTACCATTTTAATACAAATATTGAAACGCCAAAATATATTTTAGAAAACTCGGATAAGTTAACAAAACAAACCATAAATGTTAAAACAATAATATATAAAATCTTTTCAAATGTTCCTAAAGAGGAAAATTTATTATTGAATGAATCTTTGGATTACAATAATAATTATTTTGCTAATTTGAGGAATCCATTTATTTCAAGTTATTCACAAAGAAAGCTCAATTCAAAAAAATACGCAATAAAAAAGAACAACAATCGTCAAACAACTAAAGATGTGAAAAAATCTATTCCTAAAAAACCAAAAATTACAGCAGCTGATTTTAAGCTTATGGGAATTATTTATGATGAAACAAACCCGTCAGCAATCATCAATAATAATGTGTACCATGAAGAAGACATCATTAAAAATTGCCAAATAGTAAAAATTACTAATAAAGGTGTAACCCTTCAATCAGGTAAAGAGCAGATATTCCTACCAGAACCTCAATTAAATAATTATAAATAACAACAAAAGAAAAAATAATGATCAGAAAATACAAATATTTAAGAATTTATTGTTAATGATTTTATAAAAAGGAGCTATAGAAAATGTCTAAAATAATTTTCAAAAATAAAATAATTTCAACATTATTGATCACTCTATTAATTTTTTACATACCGATACTTTTGCTTGCTCAAGAAGATATTACTTCAACTCGCAACTCTACGATATCCATCAATTTAAAAGATGTTTCCATTAATAATATGTTGAATGTCTTAAGTGAAAAAACCGGAATGAAATTTGTTGTAGATCCCGCTATTAAAAATCGAAAAATTACTGTTAAATTAAATAACATTCTGTCTAATAAAGCAGTATCAGCAATAATGGAATCAAATGGGCTTGGTTATAAAAAGTTGGAAGGAATTGATGTTTATATGGTTAATGACTATAATAAAATTATGGCGCAAACTGCAATCATAAAAAGAATTTCTTGTCAATTCGCAAGCGCAGAAAAGCTTCAAAAGATAATAAGTCAAATTGTTACTAAAGGTTTTGGTGTCGTTTTATCAGATTCACGTACCAATTCTTTAATCATCAAAGAAAATCCTGGAAATATGAAAAAACTAGAAACTCTGATAAGTGAATTAGATAAGCCTACTCCACAGGTATATATTGAAGCCGCTATCGCTGAAGTTTCATTAAACAAAGATAATGAAACTGGTTTAGAATGGCTCTGGAAAGACCCAAATATTGCCAGCAATACCGATAGAATAGGAACAAAATTTGATTTAAGACCAAGTGCATCTGGAGGCGGACCAATTAATATGAAAGGAACTTTATGGGCACCAACTATGCCAATGGGCAGTGGGCTTGGAATAGGAATTGTAAATATACATATTGATGCTGTTTTACACACTTTACAAACCGATTATGATCTAAATATCCTTTCACGCCCATATTTGATAACTCTTGATAATCAGGAAGCCGAGATTGAAGTAGGCGATCAGATTCCCTACAAATCCTTAAATCAATATGGCATTACTTCTTATGAATTCAAATCTGCCTCTGTAAAATTAGTTATAAAACCACACATAAATAACGATAGTACTATGACAATTGAGTTACGGCCAAATGCGGACTTCCAAAATGGCCAAACTCCTGATGGTATTCCAATAATAGCAACGAGAAGAGCTCATACTATAGTAAAAGTAAAAAACGGTAAAACAATTGTAATAGGTGGTTTAATGCGTGAACAAAAAGTTGAATCTATAAGTAAAGTTCCAATTTTAGGTTCAATACCACTATTAGGTTTTCTTTTTCGCAAAAGTGCTCATAGCTCGGTTAAAACTGAATTAGTAATATTTATTACACCAAGAATTGTTACAGAAAAACTAACAAGGGAAATGTTACAACCTGAAAAAAAACTCTCTGAAAAAGCTTTAAAAAAATTGGAAATTACTAAACCAAAAAGAAAAAAGAAATAGATTTAGATCAAAGAATAATAATTGGAAAAAAAACACTCTTAAATTATTAATATCTAATTGCTGTTTTTTCTATAATTATTTTTTGTTTTTCCATGTGTTCTTATTTTTATTGGGGTATCCCATTACGGAAAAGTAGAATGTTATTTTTTTATCACAACATTATTTAATACTTTTTCTATACTTTTTTTATCACTAAATCTTATTTTCATAGTTAATACTAATATTCTATTATTATTAATAAATTCTTTGGGTAATTTTATAAAATCTTTTTCCGTTGTGATAAATGTATTTGATTTAGTTGATAATATTTTTTTTATCGTTGATCTTTGATATTTTTTATGATCTCTGAATTTTAGGTTATGCTCACAATCAATATTCAAACCTTTGATAGCTTTAAAAAACAAATCCGGTTTAGCAATACCACAAAATGAAGTTATCGGTTTTTTAATATCAATTTCTGCTTCATTATTTGAAATCAATTCATAAATAATGTCATATCCCTGAATATTTGACTGTTTTTTTAAATATTCTTTCACGCTATGTTTTGTATCTTTTTCATAAAAGATCAGATCGCTATTTTTCAATCGAGATAACGAATCTCTTAATTTTCCAAAAGGAAAATATATTTCGTTCTCACCTTTAAAATCATTTTTAAATATTAAAAGATCAACCGAATGTAAAAGTTTTCTATATTGGAATCCATCATCCAATAATATCACATTCGGTTTGATTTCTTTTTCAATATATTTTGCACCTAAAAATCTATCTTCTGCAACCACAACCGGTGTGTTTTTTAAAGTTAATGCGATCAAGGTTGGTTCATCTCCATAGTCAGCAGAAGTTTTATATAAATCCGTAAATTCTTTTATTTCATGAACTCCGGATCTTTCCCTTTTGTATCCTCTGCTTAATATCGCTACTTTATAATCCATATTAATTAATATTTTAGCAATTGCAATTGTCAGAGGTGTTTTTCCCGCTCCACCAATTGTAACGCTACCAATAGAAATAACAGGTGTATCTACTTTTTTTGATCTAAAAAAATTGTTATTATATAATTTATGACGAAAATTGATAATTACATCAAACAAAAAATTAAATGTTTTCAATGTTGCTTATTTTTATTTTTATAAAGAAGTTCTAACATGATTTCTATCATCTTTTCCGTAGAATTTTCAACCAGTAAATTATCCACAGCTTTTTTTATTCTTGCTTTTTTAATACTTTGATGATTGAAAGTTAAGACCTCTTTTTGGATTTCTGTGGAAAGTTCATCAGCAGTAAAATTACTTTGAATTAATTCTTTAACCAATTGATTACCATCTAAAATATTGATCATTCCGATAGAACGCATTTTGGTTACCAGTCGAGCAATAAAATAAGTAATAGGAGATGTTTTGTAAAAAATTACCATCGGTTTTTTATGTAGTGCTGCTTGTAAACTTGCAGTCCCTGAAGCAACCGCTATTGCCGATGAATATGCCAACAAATAATTAATATCGCTTTTATATACATAGCAATTAGAGTTTGCATAATATTTATTCCAAATTTCTTGAGAAATATTTTTTGATTTTGAAATTACAAATTGCCAATGATAAAACTTTTTATGCAAAATTTTTATTGTCTCAAAAATCACAGGTAAATGTTTTTTGATCTCTTGCTCTCTACTTCCCGGCAAAAAAGATATTATCGGTAGATCTTTATTTAATCCCAATTGCTTTAACGGATCAAAAGGAAATGATTTGTTTACTATCGAACGAGCTAATGGATTACCAACATAAGTTACAGGAATTTTATATTGAGCAAAATATTTTTTTTCAAAAGGATATATTACAAACAAATGATCAATATATTTATAAATTTGTTTTACTCTACCCTCTTTCCATGCCCAAGTCTGAGGCGCAATATAGTAAAAAATAGGAATATTTACTCTCTTTAACTTTTTTGCTAATCTAAGATTAAACCCCGGATAATCAATAAGGATAATTGCATTCGGTTTTATCTTTTTAATTGCTGAAATCACATTTTTAAACATCCGCCTTACAAATAATAAATGTTTTAATATTTCAAAAAATCCCATAAAAGTGGTGCTATCACTATGATAAAGCAATTTCATTCCTTGATTTTGCATTCTTTCGCCACCAATACCGAATATTTTTAAATTTGGATATAAATATTTAAATCTGTTTATAATATGAGCACCCGGCTCATCTGCAGAATGATCACCGGCAATTATACATATAGATTTTAAATTTATTTTTTTTATCATTATTGTTTATTTTTTATAAATTCTTCTATTTTTGTTGCAAGTTCTAATGCTTTAAATCCATCTTCTCCTGTTATTATTGGAGTTGTATCATTTATTATTGACTTGATAAATTCACTTAATTCCATTTTTAAGGCGTTATATTTTTTTGGCTCGATCCTATCATAATTAATTATTTTTGAGAAATCTTTTGGGATTTTAGATAATATTTTTGAATTAAAATTATTCTGGTTATTGCCACTGCTCAATAAAGAATAAACATCGGCTTTGCTATTGAGGAAATCCATTGATATATATAAATTCTTTTGGAATATTCTAACCTTTCGCAATTTTTTATCCGATATTCTACTCGCTGTAAGATTGGCAACAGTTCCATTAGCAAATTCAATCCTGGCATTTACTATGTCGCATTCACTTGATAATACCTTTGTACCTACAGCAGAAATATTAGTAACTTCAGCATTAACCATATAAAGTAATAAATCCAAATCATGTATCATTAATTCCATTATCACAGGCACATCAACACCGCGTAATGGATTAAATTTACCTACACGATGAATTTCTATGAACAATGGTTTTAAATCATATTTTTCTTTTATCTTTACAAATACGGGATTAAATCTTTCTATATGGCCAACCGATATTTTTAAATTATTTCCCTTCGCAAGATCATTTAATTCCTTGATCTGCGGAACTGTTTGAGTAACCGGCTTTTCAATAAAAACATGTTTTCCATTTTGCAGGGCTTCTTTTGCAATACCGAAATGAGATATTGTAGGAACGACAACATCTACAACATCGACTAAATCAATTAAATCACTCTGTGAATAGTATTTGATATTATATTCTTTGGGAATCAATTTTTGCTTTTCAGGATCAATGTCACAAAATCCTACCAATTCAATTTCCGGAATTTCCAACAAGTTTTGTAAGTGATATGTTCCAAATTTGCCGACGCCAAAAAGACCAACTTTTATTTTATTCTTATTTTTTTTCATAAAATTAATTTACAACTTATTTTCTAAAAAACCAATTTGAAATTAATACTTTTTGAAAAACTTCAATTAATTCCTTTATTTTCGTTTCATAAAAATATTATTCATGTTAAATTTGTCTATATGAATAATATTAATACCATTTAGAAGAATTAATGAAAACATTCAAAAAATATTCATTACTGATATTGATACTATCAATACTTCTGAATCAAAATGTGTTTGGTAAAAAGATGGATTATAATGATTTCTCAATTATTTATAATGAACAAGATGTAAGAATAGAAAAAATGTTAGCAAAGGAAATTAAATTGGAAATATTACGAATAAAGAAAAAATATAATTTAGACATTGATAATTTTCAAGTAATAATTATGGCCTCGGAAGATAAATTCAAAAAAGAATTTGATAATGACTTTCCGAATTGGGCAGTTGCAGCAGCAAAATATCCAAGTAGAAAAATAATTGTAAAAAGTCCAACTTTCAGTAAACAATATTTACCGGAATTGAGACAAACGATCATTCATGAAATGACCCATATTGCACTGGAACCATTGATAAAGGATAAATATTTTCCACGCTGGTTAAATGAAGGAATGGCACAATATGAAGCCGAACAATTTAGTCTTCATAAAAAAATATTATTGGGACGCATCTTACTATATAGTAATTATATGAGTTTAAGTAAAGTTGATGATGTTTTAAAATTTAACACAAAAAAGGCGAATTTAGCTTATGCGCAAAGTGTCTCTGCATTTAAATTTCTTATCGAAGAATTTGGAGATAAGTCATATAAACGATTCTTGATCTTTCTCAATGAAGATCAAAATGTTGAAACAGCTTTTAAAAATGCCTATAAATTTTCATTAAAAGAATTTGAAAGTTATTGGAACATTTGGGCACATAAAAGATACAAATTTTATGTATTGATTGATGTTAATTCTATGATTTGGATGTTTTTACCAATTTTAGTTTTACTTGCCTGGTTGATCGTAAGAATCCGCAATAGAAAAACATTAAAACGCTGGGAAGATGATGAATTCTATGAAATTTTAAATGATAAACCAGAAAAATATGAAAATTAATTTTTTCTTTACTTATAAAAATCTTATATTTATTGATATGAAATATGCAAGGAACAACATAAATTATCTTTTAACAAATCGGGAATTATGAAAATAAAATTTATATATATTACAATTTTGTTTCTTATTTTGTCGTCACTTTATGCACAAACAAGTAATAATGAAAATTATGGTATTAATCAATATTGGGGAATGGGGCAATCCGGTGGATCAACCGATTATTTCCCAAATTCCTTTTGGATCAACCCAGCCCTAAATAATGATTTCAAATATAGCGTTTCGGCAAATGTTGCAACTTTGCATGATATTACAATTTCAGAAATTTCTACAAGATTTAGATATGGGAAAAAACATTTTTTCAGTTTTGGTATTAATTATGAAAATTATGGTACATTTAATGGAAGAGATGAAGACGGAAACTCAACGAATACATTTAGTGCTTCTCAATCTCAATATCTATTTGGATATGCAATCCATATTTCAAATCATTTATCATTAGGAACAAATATAATTTATTTGACAAATTCAATTGCCGATTCAAATTATTCCACTGTGAATTATCAATATGGAATTTTGCTCAGCACCAAAGACAAAATAAATTCCTTTGGGATGGTAAACACTTCCTTTCCCTCTACAAACAATTCTTCTTGGCGAATTGCCTTTTCACATCAATTGGAACATTTACCATTAAGATTAAATATTGACTACAGATTGTATGATAATAAATTTAATTATAAAAACATTTCTGTAGGTGGATTATTTTATATTTCCGAAAATTTCAATTTATTAATGGGAATGAATTTCCAAAGATTTAATTTACAAGCACAAAATCTTGGCGCCGCTGATGTTTTTGCCGGTTTATCGCTTGGGGCTACTTATATGTATAATAACATCAACATTGGTTTATCGTTATATAATTACGGAGCTCTCGGCAGAATCACCTCGCTTGGCATTTCTTATTCGGTAAAGGAATTGTAGATATAAAAAACCCGCTATTTTTAGTAACAGGTTTTTTAAAATTATAAACTTTTAATTAGTATTTTTCTTATGGAAGCTTGGGCATTATTCTTGTGCCTTTTGCATCTTTACTACCCGGAGAATTATCATATACTTCAATAATATGATAAACCACTGCAACAAATTTTATTGAGAATTCCCCATGGAAATAACTATGGACCAAATTTACATATTCAACTACATCTTTTTCATATTCAGTTAAATTAGGATTATTCGGATCAAAAAGCTGAACAACTGTCTTTAATTTATAACTAGGTATATCTAAAAAAACAATCGTTGAAACGGGGTTTAAGATCTGATTTAAAAATGTTTGAGTAATAAAATTCGGATTCGTATATAGCTCCAAAGACAATTGTTTGTTCAAATCGAAAATTTCTCTTCCATATTCATAAATAGAAGTCAAAGTGTCGAGCTTTGCCGGAAACGAATTATCATTTGTCTCTTTTAGCATTTTAATAAGGTCTTTAATTTTTTCTTTTCTCGGTAGAAATCCCATACCTTTTACAGCATTATTTAACTTAAATTGAGTATCTTTTCTCATCGCACCATAAGTTGCAACTATTCCATTATGTGGGCCAGCCCATTTTGGTGGTTGATGATCACGGAATCTTTCCATTGTTTCTAAACGGGCATCCCAATTCCATTTAATAAATGCATCAGGGACATCTACAGTTTTATACTCTTGCCATTTCCCATCAACTTTTGCTCTGATGATCTTATTATCGTATTGTGACATATCGATATTTTCCTGAACAAAATATCCATCTTGCCAGCAAGTGAGATCTTTTGCTCCATATTTCTTGTCCACACCTTTTTGTGTGCAAGAAATTAAAAAAATCAGAACAGCTGATAAGATCAATAAAATTTTCCCTTTCATAATTTCTCCTTTTTTTGTTATCAATACAATTTAAGATTTATTTAGTTAATGAGCAAAGAAATTAGTTATTTTTATTTTGTCCCGAAAATTTTATCTCCGGCATCGCCAAGTCCGGGAATAATATAACCATTTTCATCAAGGTGATCGTCTAAAGCAGCCGTAAATATTTGTACATCATCGTGATCATTGGTAATATTTTTTACTCCTTCAGGTGCTGCAACAAGACAAATTGCCTTAATATCTTTACAATTTTCCCTCTTCACCATTTCAATTACTGCCTTCATTGAATTACCTGTTGCCAACATCGGATCAACAATTAAAACACTTCTGCTACTTATATCATCATTGAATTTTTTATAATATTTAATTGGCTTCAATGTTTTTTTGTCTCGATAAACACCAACAATCCCAACTCGCGCTGATGGAATAACTTCCAAAACACCGTTAAGCATTCCAAAACCAGCTCGTAAAATTGGGACTACAGATAATTTTTTCCCTGATATTTTCTTACCAGTTGATTTTCCTTGCCATGTCTCAACTTGATATTCACGAGTTTTCAAGCTTCGCAATGCTTCATAGGTCAAAAAAATAGATATCTCTTTAACTAATGACCTAAATTGATAGGTGGCTGTATCGTTCCTTCTAAGCAAACTCATTTTATGGTCTATCAATGGATGATGAATGATTTTTATTGACATTGTTTTCTCCAATTTTTTTTCGAATTTATTTGAAATTGACGGTTGTCATTGGTAATTCGTAATTATTTATTCGCAATTGATTTGTCATTCGTTGTTAATATTTTCGTGTTTCTTTTCGTGACTCCATTTTTTAGTTATACGTTTTTTCTGAAATTAAAATCGTAAACTCACCCTTAGTTGAATTTTCTGTAAAATATTCAATACTTCTTGAAACATTTCCACGAAAAATCGTTTCATAAAATTTTGTTAATTCTCTACCGACTATAATATTTCTATCTCCAAAATATTCTAAAACCTCATTTAAAAATTTTAATATTCTGTGTGTGGATTCTAAAACAATAACTGGTTCTTTCAAATTCGCCAGCTCAGTAAGTCGCGTATGCCTTCCCTTTTTATGTGGCAAAAATCCCTCAAAATGAAAATGATTTGTAGGAAAATGAGAAATAGATACTAAAGTTGTCAAAGACGAAACGCCGGGAATTGGAACGACGGAAATATTTTCTTCAATTACTTTTTCAATCAAAAAATTTCCGGGATCACTTACACCCGGAGTGCCAGCATCTGAAAGATAAGCGACAGATTTTCCAGAGTGTAATTTTTCTATTATTTTGGGAATACTTTTTGATTTGTTATGTTTATGATGACTAATTAATTCCTTATTGGGAATATCGTATTTTTGTAAAATTCTGACCGTAATTCTTTTATCTTCACAAGCGATGACATCTACTTTACTTAAAACCTCAACGGCACGAAAAGTTATGTCATCAAGATTTCCGATTGGAGTAGCAATAATGTATAATGTTTTATTCAAAATTTCCATCTTTATAATATAGTGATTTTCTATAAAAGATTTCATAATTTAATTTTTAAAATAATTAGAATATTGAGAGTAAAAAATAAATACGGAATTTTGGAAT
>JAUVLI010000124.1 GCA_030600775.1 Fidelibacterota bacterium
CTAATTGAACGGCAGGAATTGGTTTTCCAATCGCAGCAGCATATACAAACAAAAAGGTATTTCTCAATTTGTTGTATTTAGAAATTAGTTTTAATAGCTCGGATTCTAATTCAGGACCACTTAATTTTTTGTTGATATACTCATTCATTAAACTCATGTTCATATTCTCCTTTTAAACTTTGAAATATTGACTAATTTATCATATCTAAAATTTAATCAGCATAACATAATATTAGGTTTACTGATGAAAACAACAAATGTTGCTTTCTATAGTAACTTAAACTTATATTATTAATTTTATTTAACTTTATACTATACAATTTTTTCTTTTATTTTTCTTTTCATAAAATTTCTAGTTTAATGTATAAAATATTAATTAGAATTGCAAAGGTTATTCCATATAATTAAAACTAATTTTTGTTGTTTCACAAATCTTCATTTTACTAAAATCCTTTAGTTATGCTGCCAGCTTTAGCTGTCCGGTAGAGTGGAGGTTAGACCGCCATTAATCATATTATTTGAGTATTAGGCACTTTTTTGTTTCTGTGTATTTACCAGCTTCAATTCTGTAAAAATACAAACCTGAACCAACCTCATTAGCATTCCATAATACGGTATGATATCCAGCATTATTGTGTCCATTTACCAAGGTTTCAATTAACTGGCCGGTAATATTGTAAATGGATAGCTTCACAAAATTTGATTTCGGTAATTGATATGAAATAGTTGTAACGGGATTAAAGGGATTAGGATAATTTTGAGAGAGTGAAAACCGTGTCGGTAAATTTTCGTTTTCATCAACTCCGGATACACCGCCACTAGTTGTATGGCCGATTATTTCAGTCCAAACTATTAGTGAATCCGGACCATCACAATTAGTACACTCTTCACTAGTAAACCAACCGTTGTTTGCATCCCAAAAGAAAATACTAAAAATACCACCTGATGTAGGAGGATATTGCTTTGTCCAACTTGCGCCACCATTAGTCGTGTGAAGAATGATGCGTTCTGTATCATCATTAATTATATAATTATTTGTTCCAATCCACCCGGTAACTGCATCAAGGAAGAAAAGACATTTACTTTTCGCATTCGCAGCAATCCCGGCGTTTGTAATCTGTGACCAGTTGGTACCGCCGTCAGTTGTTTTAAGAATTTTAGCACTATCTCCAACAACCCAGCCGTTATCTAAGTCGGTAAATTGAATTGCTGTAAAATCTGCATCTGTGTTGCCAATATCTGTATATTGAACAGACCAATTTACACCTCCATCGTTTGTGTGTGTTATGGACCATTCAGGAGTTGAAAGACTATCAGGCGCATATCTTGTTATCGACCAACCGTTGCTCGCATCGATAAAATAAAAAATACCAAAAACTCCATTAAATGTAATTGAGTTCCAGATATTTCCACCATCGGTACTTCGGAATAATTGCATTTCTGTAGAATCATTTAAAACTGAAGCCCAGCCGTTGTTTCCATCAACAAACTGAATTTGAATTCCCATATCCCCCGTCGTTGTCGAAAGGATTTTCTTTGTCCAATCAATGCCACCGTCAATTGTTTTATAAATAACAGCACCTCGAGGATTCTCATAATCTCCGATAAGGTTCATTTTCCATCCATGAGTTTGATCTACCCACGTCATAGTAATAGCCGGATCTGATAACGATTCTACTGTATCATTGGGGAATGGTACTACAATATTCCAAATAGCACCGGCATCAGTAGTGTGAAGTAATTGACCGTGCGATACAGAAATCCAACCTTCCGTGGGACTTACAAATTGAACTTTACCGAGTACATTTGTTGTATCTGCGAGAATTGGATTTGTTTGAAGCGACCACCCGCTTTGGGCGTTTAAAGTTTTACTTGTTAATCCCAGGATTAACATTGTAATTATAAAAAGTAACTTTTTCATGATTTTCTCCTTAAATGATTTTAATACAAAATGCCTAACAATTCTTGTACTTTTATTTTATCTCAACATTATATGCTACGATATTATCCATTAATGGTTTAAGAAAATTATCAACATAATCACGATGTTTTGGATGTGGAGAAAATTTTTCAATATCTTCCAAAGAATTGAAAGTCATTGATAAATAAAAATTATAACTTTCATTATTTAATAATTTTCCTGTTTTGAATGATTTAACGCCGGGAAGAATTGGAATTACCTTTTTTGTCTCTTTAAAAACTTTATCCAATGATTTTTCATTTTTAATATTGATTAAGACAATTCTTTCAATCATTTTCCCTCGATTTTTAGGAATTAAATTTTACGGCATTTTAAAAGTGTGATCCGGATGTCTGACTGTTAGAACAGGAATAGGTGATTTTTTTACTACTTTTGAAGCTGTTGTTCCAAAAATAATTTCTGATAAACCAGAAGTTCCATGTGTTGACATTACGATCAAATCGAATTTTCCTTTTTTTGCAAAGTTAATAATTTCTCTAAATGGTTTTCCATAACAAATTTCGTAATTAGTTTTTAATTGTGCCGGAATTTTATCTTTTAAAATAGTTTCAAATTCCTGTTTTGCAAATTCAGTAGCTTTTTTCTCTATTTCACTAACATTATAAACCACTCCGTAACTTTCCCAAGAATAGTCAACAGGAGCAATAATTGGTTCAATTACATGAATTAGAGTTAAACTTGCCGAATATTTTTCTGCAAGATCGACAGCATAATTTAATGGATACAAAGAATAATCGGAAAAATCGGTAGTAAATAAGATTTTGTTTATTTTCATAGTACCTCCAAATAATTTATTAATTTAAAGTATTCAGATATTTCAAACCAGCATCAATTATTCCAAATCAAATCAGTTTTTATGTTTTTGACCAGATTCAAATCCTTTATGAAGTGCATTTATATTAAGTTCGTTGAATTTTTTCTTATTAATAATATGATTAACTCCCCATTCGATATATTCTTTACTGAGATATCCGGTTAGTTCTGCATAAATACCAAATAGAACCATATTTGCTGCTTTTGTAGAGCCAAGTTTGTCAGCGATTTCAGTTGCTTTTATTGGATAGATATTCACATCAGTTCTTTTCGGAGGAGTGTCAATTAATCCACTATCATAAATAATATTTCCACCTGCTACGACATCATTTTCAAATTTATCTAAAGATGGTTTGTTAAGTGCAATTAGCGTTGTTGGATTTGAAATAATTGGAGCACCAATACGATCATCAGATATTTTAACACTACAATTTGCAGTTCCGCCTCTCATCTCCGGTCCGTAACTTGGTAACCAACTTACTTCGTAATTATGCCCCATTCCGATATTTGCTAATACATATCCTAAACTTAGAACGCCTTGTCCACCAAATCCGGCAATTTTTATTTCCTCACTAATATTTTGTGTTTTAGGAATTTTTGGAACATCAGGCAAACTATTTAAACTTTTAATATCTAATAATTTATGGAAATCATCGTATTTTGCTTTCCATCTTTTAACTATTGTTGGTTCTCTTTCTTCACTTACATCTTTTTTAAGCCCAACAGGGAAATATTTCTCCATAACATCTGTAATCCATCCTTTCGACTCTTGTGGTGTTTTTTTCCAGCCGGTTGGACAAGCTGACAAAACTTCAACAAATGAAAATCCCTTATTATCTATTTGGTTTTTTATTGCTTTTCTAACTGCTTTTCGAGCTTTAGTTATATTTTTAGGATTTGTTAACATTACTCGTTCAACATATACCGGTGCTTCTAATGTAGAAATGATTTCGCTCATTTTCAAAGGATAGCCTTCATTTTGAACAGTTCTACCTCTTGGAGTAGTTGTGCTTTTTTGACCGATTAATGTCGTTGGAGCCATCTGTCCGCCTGTCATTCCATAAGTGGCATTGTTGACGAAAAATACTGTAATATTTTCACCTCTATTTGCAGCTTGTAGAATATTATTTCCTCCAATTGCCGCTAAATCCCCATCACCTTGATAAGAGATAACTATTGAATCTGGGTTTGCTCTTTTGTATCCCGTTCCAACTGCTGGATTTCTACCATGAGCCGATTGAATATTTCCTGTTTGGAAATAATAATAGGCGAATACGGAACATCCTACCGGACTTAAAAATACTGTTTTGTCTATAACACCAAAATCAACTAATGCTTCCGCAACTAATTTATGTAAAATTCCATGTCCACAGCCGGGGCAATAATGTGTTGTCTTTAATTGTGTTCCGGCTTTTCGTTCGAATTCATCATAAAATATTGGTGCTTTCTGTAATATTGTAGATTGAATGTTGTTCATATTATCCTCACTTTTTAATATGGTTAATAATTTCTTTTATTGTTGGAATATTTCCTCCCATACGATTGTAAAAAGTTATCGGTTTTCTTCCATTTACAATCAATCTTACATCATCAACCATTTGTCCATTATTCATTTCAATAACACTAAATTTTTTCACATTTTTCTTATTTGTGTATTTATCAATAATCTTTTTTGGAAATGGGAATAGTGTGAGCGGACGGATCATACCTGCTTTTATACCAGCATCTCTTAATTCATCAACTGCTGATTGAATTAATCTACTAACTATTCCAAATCCAATTAAAATTATTTCTGCATCATCTGTCTTGTATTCTTCACACATTACTTCGTTTTTTTCAATTTCAGCATACTTATTTTGTAGATGAATATTGTGTTTTTCCAAATCGTCCGGATCAAGCGCAATCGAACAAATTAAATTATCTCTTGTCTCTTTCGTAGCTTTTATTGCCCATGGTTTTTCTGGGAATTCTTTTACCGGTTCAGGAAATTCTACCGGTTCCATCATTTGGCCAATTAATCCATCTGCTAAAATCATAGCTGGGTTACGATATTTATCTGCTAATTCAAAAGCTTTTATAGTGAAATCACACATTTCTTGTGCACTGTTTGGAGCTAAGACGATCAATTTGTAATTTCCATGTCCGCCGCCTTTTAATATTTGATTATAATCACATTGGGCAGGAGCGATGTTCCCCAATCCAGGACCGCCTCGCATAATATCAATAATAACACATGGTAATTCCGATCCTGCAATGTATGATATGCCTTCCATTTTTAAACTTATTCCTGGGCTTGAACTTGCAGTCATACACCTTATTCCGCTACTTGCTGCTCCATAGATCAT